>DATDMG010000460.1:0-23301 GCA_036518955.1 Kineosporiaceae bacterium
TCCGGCGGGCCTGGGCGCTGGCCCGGGGAGCACGCCCGGACGCCGGCCTGCACCTGGACCCGGACGCCGACCTGGCCCGCCGCGCCGAGCAGACACTCGGAACCCCGGCGTTCAGCGCCCTGGCCGCCACCAGCGGACTGCCGGAACGGGAACTGGTCCGCTGGGCGCTGGCCTGGCGCCAGGGTGGTGCCATGGGCTTCGACGTGCTCCGATCCCCCGCAGTCCCGACACCGCGCGATCGGGACTGCGGGGAGCGCACGGACGGCGACCTCGCCGGCACGCCGACCGCTGACCTGCTGGCGGCCGCCCGCGCCGCGCTGGCCGAAGTGTCCGGGACCCGCCCGGTGGTGCGAGCCAACCGGGTCACCAGCGGCACCTGGCAGTTGCGGTGGGGCCCCGACCGGCGCTGGTACCCCTACCGGCGACGGCAGGGCCACTGGGAACCCGCGGGCGCGCCCGACGCCGACCCGGCGGCAGGGCTCGGCATCGGCCGGCCGGTCAGCAGGGGCGCCGTGCCCGGAACGCCAGCACCACCGCGACGGTGACGCCGACCCGAGGACGGGTCGGGCGCGCGCTCCGATGACCCGCCCGTCCGACCACCGGCCCCGCCTCTTCCCAGCCTTCCCGCCTCTTCCCAGCCTTCCCGCCTCTTGCCGACCTGGCCGCCTCCTCCCAACCTGCCCGCCGCCGACGGGTACCGTCGAGCGGCACCTCCTTTCCGACATGAGCTCTGTCGGTCATCCGACTCCGCGACCGACGGCGAGCACAGCGCGTCAGGCGAGCAGGGCGCGGGGGCGCCGAAGAGTCGCGCGGGGTACGACCAGGCGTGTACCGTCGTCCTGACCTGTTGTGACGGTGCGGGAAGCCGGTGAAAGTCCGGCGCGGTCGCGCCACTGTGGCCGGCCCCGAGGTTCGGAGCCGGGAGTCAGACCCCACCCCGTCACCAACACCACCACGTGGGGACGCGTGATCCCTAGGAGGTTCTGATGGCCGCTACCGCCGCACTGCCCACCCCGGTCGCCGCTCCTGCACCCATCCCGGTCCGGCAGATCCTGCCGTGGGCAGCCTTCGGCATCCTGCTGTCCGTTCTGGCGATCTACTTCGTCGGAGCCGAGCAAGGCGCCACGTCGCTGATCTCGGGCCGCGTCGTCCACGAATTCACCCACGACGGCCGTCACGCTCTCGGCTTCCCCTGCCACTGATCCTCACCGATCCCGCGAGATGGCACGCACCTTCCTGGTGCGCGGCTTGGCCGTCGGCCTCGCCGCCGGTCTGGCGGCGTTCGTGTTCGCCTGGGTGTTCGCCGAGCCGAGCATCACCGCCGCGATCGGATTCGAGTCGGCCCACTCCGCACCGAATGCCCATGATCCCGAGCTGTTCTCCCGCACCGTGCAGTCGACGGTGGGGCTGGCGGTGGCGGTGCTGGTCTACAGCACCGCCCTCGGCGGCATCTTCGGAGTGGTCTTCGCCTTCGCCTACGGACGGCTCGGGCCCCTCGACGCCTACGCCACCGCCCTGGTCGTCGCCGTGCTCGGGTTCGTCACCGCGCAGCTCGTCCCGTTCCTGAAATACCCGGCCAACCCGCCCTCGATCGGCAACTCCGACACCATCGGACGGCGGACCACGCTGTACTTCGCGATGATCGCCATCAGCGTGCTCGCCGGGATCCTGGCCGTGCTGCTGGCCCGCACCTGGAGCCCTCGAACCGGGACGCCGACCGCGGTGCTGGCCGCCGTCGGCGTGTTCGTCGTGGTCGTCTCGCTGTGCGCCTGGGGTCTGCCCGGGGTGGACGAGGTGCCCGCCGACTTCCCCGCCACACTGTTGTGGCAGTTCCGGCTCGCCTCCCTGGGCACCCAGGCCGTGACCTGGACCACGCTCGGCGTGGGGTTCGGAGCGTGGACCCACTGGCGGTTGCGCGCCGGCGCCGCCTCGTCCGCTGCCAGGGTTCGTCAGACCGAAGGAGCCGCTCCGCAGTGATCAGGAGGGCAGCCGCAAGCCAGCGGCCCCGAAGGGCACGTATCTGACCGTGACGGGCCGGCCAGCCGTGTCGGAGCTGCGCCACGGCTGGGCTCGGACGCTCTTCACGCTCCAGGACGCGTCGGCGCGGGTGCCACGCTGGCGAAGCGGCTCGTCGGACTGTGTCCGTCGGGCTCGGCGGTGCTGGCCGTCTCGCGACTACCCACGAGTGCGGCCGTCGTCAACGGCCCGGCGACCTCGCCAGCTCCGTCGTGGGCGGTGGGCCTACTTGGCGAGTCCGGCGACGAGATTGATGGTGGTCGCGATGATCACCGCGCCGAACAGGTACGACAGCAGAGCGTGCCACAACACGGTGGACCGGATGCTGGAGGAGTTGAGGTCGGTATCGGAGACCTGGAACGTCATCCCGACGGTGAAGGCCACGTAGGCGAAGTCCAGGTACTGGGGGCGGCCCTCCTGCTTGAAGTCGATGCCACCGTCGGGGCCGAGGTAGTAGAGCCTGGCGTAGCGGAGGGTGAACACGGTGTGGACCACCAGCCAGGACACGATCACCGACAGGATCGCCAGCGTGATCGCCACCGTGGGTCCGATGGCATCACCCTTGGCCGCGCCGAGCAGGATGACGTCGCCCACACCGAGCAGGCTCGCCACCGCCGCCAGCAGCAGGAGGACATCGGTGATCGACTGCGAGGGATCCTGACGAACCGCGAGCGCCGCGGTCCGGTCGGGGTCCGCCCGCCCGATCATGACCCAGACCCAGCCGAGGAAGAACGCCGCGAACACGTCCCATCCCCCCAGCGGCGCGACAGCCACCAGGCCGGCCCGCGCCAGGAGCACCGCGACCACGATGCCGGGGACGAGGCAGAACGCCACCCGCGTGCCCGCGGTGGCGTCGGCGACCGCCAGGGGTGCGGGCGCGTCGCGCTGGCCCAGCTGCCTCGTACTCATAGTGCATCAAGCACAGATGACACGCTGCTTGTCATCTCGAGACGTCACGTTCGGCGTGCGGGACGGCGCCTCGAGCCGCGGGTCTCAGCTCCTGCGCCTGAGGGTGAACTGGGTGACGGCCTGGACGAAGCCCCCGGCCGCGAGCAGGTACAGATACGGCTCGGCGGAGGCGTACCCGTCGTGGAACCAGCGATAGCCGGCCACCCCCGCGAGCATTCCCACGATGGCGAGGAAGCCGGCTCCGCGCGACGTCAGGCCGATGAACCGGGCCCGCTCGTCGATCGACTCGTAGCGGTCACGGTGCCGTCGACGGAGGGCGGCGTAGCTGAACATCACCCCGGGAACCAGCAGGCCGGCCCCCAGGGCGGCCCCCGTCGTCCAGGAACCACCCAGCGCCCAGGCCAGCGTGCAGGTGGCAGCCAGGCCGGCACCGGCCGCGAGCGCGATCCCGAGGTCCGCCCCTGCGCCACGAACAGGGGACGGCGATCCCGGCAGGTCAGACGCTCCCGGGAGATTCGTGGGGTTCGACATGGAAGATCTCCTCAACAGCCAGACCGAAGAAGCGGGCCAGCTCGAGCGCCAGTGGTAAGGACGGGACGTACCGGCCGGTCTCGATCGCGTTGATCGTCTGCCGCGACACGCGGAGGACCGCGGCCAGGTCCTGTTGGGGCATCCCGCGGGCAGTGCGCAGTTCGCGAACGCAGTTCGTCACCGTCGGCGTGTCTGCCTTCGCCCGCCCCATGCCACGTAAAGCTAGCTTGCCAATTCCCGCACTGTCAAGCTAGCCATACATCACGGGGCCGGTGGACACGTCATCCGGGGGCGCGGTGGTGCTGGTGCGGTCGCGGGGGGCGCCGTGCGCCACCTGTCGCCCATCCCCTAGCGTCGCGGACGTGGAACCACGGATGGACGGGTCGCCGGTCCTGCCCGCGCCGGACGAGGTGGACGGCGGCGTCACGGGGGTCGGACCACGGTGGCTGCCGCTGGTGGCCGTGATCCTGCTGGCGCTCAACCTCCGTCCGGCGGTGAACGCGCTGGGAGCGGTTGTCCCGGAGATGCGCGACGACACCGGGCTGTCCGCCTCGGTCACCGGGGTGCTGCTCTCCCTGCCGATGATCGCGTTCGCCGTCGTCGGGTTCGCGGCGCCCGGACTCGCCGCCCGCGTCGGGGCGCACCGCACGGTGGTGGCCGCGCTGCTGGCTCTCACGATCGGCCAGGCGCTGCGGGTCGCCGTCCCCGGCGCGCCGGGTCTGTTCTCCGGGTCGCTGCTCGGGCTGGCCGGGATCGCCCTGGCGAACGTCGTGCTCCCCGGGCTGGTTCGGCTGCACTTTCCGGACCGGATCCCGCTGATGACCGCCACCTACACCACCCTGCTCACCATCGGAGCGGCCGCCTCCGCGGCCCTCGCCAACCCGCTCGAGCACGCCCTGCACGCGGACTGGCGGACCGGCATCGGCTCGTGGGCGGTCGCCTCCGGGCTGGCGCTGGTGCCGTGGGTCGCGCTGACGGTCCGGGGAACGGCGGAGGGCGGGATCTCGACCGGCGGCACCAGGCTGCCGCTGCGAGCTCTCGCCCGCAGCGGGGTCGCCTGGATACTGTCGACCTACTTCGGCGTCCAGGCGACGCTCGCCTACGTCACGTTCGGCTGGCTCCCGGCGATCCTCACCGATGCCGGGATGAGCCGGACCAGCGCCGCCTATCAGTCCGCGGTCATCATGGTCGCGGGCGTCGTGCCCGCCATGCTGGTCTCCCCGCTGCTGGACCGCATGCGCCGTCCGCAACTGCTCGTCGTCGGCCTGGCCGGGTGCTATGTCGCGGGGTTCTCGGGCCTGGCCGTCGCGCTCCACCCCTCCGTCGTGGTCGTGTACTCGGTGCTGATCGGCATCGGGACCGCCGCGTTCCCGGTGGCGCTGACCCTGATCCCGATGCGATCGAGGACGGCGATCGCCACCACGAGCCTCTCCACGTTCGTGCAATGTGCGGGCTACTCCATGGCGACGCTCGGGCCCTTCGCCTTCGGCCTGGTCGACGAGCTCACCGGCGGCTGGCGCGTTCCGCTGCTCTGCCTGAGCGCGCTGGCGGTCGTGCAGGCGCTGGCCGGTGCCCGTGCCGTCCGGCCCGGATTCGTGGAGGACGACGTGGCGAGCTGACGCCCGGACCTCGGCCGGCGCCGCGGAAGCGTCTATGCCTACACTATGCGCATCCGTGTGCATAGGGGGTCCCGATGGGCCGGGCGAACGTGTACCTGCCGGACGATCTCGAGCGCCGGGTCAAGGCGGCCCGGATCCCTGTCTCGGAGGTCTGCCAGCAAGCCCTGCTGGCCGCGGTGGAGGCGGCGGAGGCGCAGGGGCCCGGGCTGGACCCGGCTGCCCGCGACCTGTACGCACGCGGTGCGGAAGCGGGGCGGCGGTGGGCACGCGCCGCCACCTCCGTCACCCTCCTCGCGCTCGTGCGCGACCAGCGCCTGGAGCGGATTCCCCCCGACCAGCTGCCCGAGTCCTGGTACTCGCTCAACGAAGGACTCACCACCGCCTGGGAGGCGGGCTTCCTCGAGGCTGCCCGCACCGTGGCCCGCGCGGCCGTCAACGGCTTCACGTCGTCGCCGGGTAGCGCCACGCCCGGCGAACAGTCCGCCGAACAGACCGGCGACCAGGCCGACCTCACCGCGGAGGCGCGCCCCGCCGTCCAGGCGCCGGACCTGGGCGATGGGTCCACCAGCTACATCGGTGTCGACCATGCCGGTCGACGCATCGCCTTCGACCCGCACGCCGCGGTGTCGGACGACAAGAGCCCGCTGTTCGCCGTCCTCGGTCCCGCCGACCAGCGCGCCCGGTTGGCCCTGTCCATCGGCCAGGACGCCGCCTGCCGGGGTGCCGCCGTCGTGATCCTCGACCTGTCCGGGCAGCTCAGCCCGCGCGCCCGTGGCCTGGGCAAGATCGTGCGCCTGCCGACCGCCGGGCCCCCGCCGATGCCGAGCCTCGACGCGCTCCTGGGGTCGGAGGGCGGCCTGCGCGGGCTGTGGGAGGTGTTCACGGAGCTGTCGACGGTCGGCGGGAGCCTGTTCCCGGCGGCCGCCGGGTCGTCCCGGGATCTTGTCACGCCCGGCTACGTCACCGTGCTGACGGTTTCTGGTGACGGACCGCTCGGCGGTGCCCTGGGCGCGATGAACGCCCTGCGGGCGTTGGCCGAGCTGACGACGAGAGCCGCTCACCCGCGGCTGCTGCTGGTCGACCTGCCCACCGGAGTCACCGTTCCCAGCCAGCTCGCGGCCGCGTTGGGGCGGTTCGTCCGCACGGCTCGGCAGAACGGCGTCGCGTTGGGTCTGTCGGCGGGGAGCGCCGACGCGGTCGCCGACGTGGGCGGGGCCGGCGCCCTGCTGTCCACGGTGTTCGCCTTCCCGACGAGCAGCCCGGTCGAGGCCGACCGGCTGCGCGACCTCCTCGGCGCCAACGCGCCGATCCTGCTGAACCCGCCGGGCTTCGTGCCCCGAGCCGAGGACGAGGTGTGGTGCACGATGCGCGACCTCGCCGGTCGCCTCGGACGGGTCCGCCTCGACGCCAGCTGATCGACGGGCGGAGTCTCGAGGTCGTCCGCGGGCCCCCCGGACCGAGGGGCCCTGGACCGTGCCTGCCGGGGTTGCCGCGGCTGCTCGCTCATCCGCCGGTTCCGTTGTGGTGGTCGAGCAGGGCGTGCGGGCTGCTGGTCCCGTCGGGGGTGACGTCGGCGTGCACGGTGGCCGCGGTGAGCCGGGGGACGGCGTGGATCAGGGCGTGCTCGGCCTGGACGGCGAGGTGATGGGCGGCCACGACACTGAGGGCGGGGCTGACGACGATGTCGGCCTCGGCGCGAAGGGTGTGACCGATCCAGCGCATCCGGACCTGTCCGACGTCCTGCACGCCCTGGATGCCGCGCAGGGCCGTCTCGGCGGCGTCGATGAACGCGGGCTCGACGCGATCCATCAACCGCCCGTAGACCTCCCGGGCGGCGTCCTTGAGCACCAGCAGGATCGCCACGGTGATCAGGAGCCCGACGACCGGGTCGGCCGCCCGCAGGCCGAGGGCGGCACCAGCCGCTCCGACCAGCACGGCCAGGGAGGTGAACCCGTCGGTCCGGGCGTGCAGGCCGTCGGCGACCAGGGCCGCGGAGCCGATCCGGCGGCCGGTGGTGATCCGGTAGCGGGCCACCCATTCGTTGCCGACGAACCCGGTCACGGCGGCTCCGGCCACCGCCCACAGGTGGGTGACGTCGCGTGGGTGCAGCAGTCGCTGGATCGCCTCGTACCCGGCGGCCACCGAGGACGCGGCGATCACCACCACGATGAGGACGCCGGCGAGATCTTCGGCGCGGCCGTACCCGTAGGTGTAGCGGCGGTTGGCCGGTCGGCGGCCGACGAGGAACGCGATCCCGAGCGGGACGGCGGTCAGTGCGTCGGCCGCGTTGTGAATGGTGTCCCCGAGCAGGGCCACGGAGCCGCTGACGGCGACGATGACCGCCTGGACGAGCGTGGTCGCACCGAGGATCAGCAGCGACAGCCACAGCGTGCGGATTCCCTCCCGGGACGTCTCCAGAGCGGCGTCGACCCTGTCCATCGCCTCGTGGCTGTGCGGCGTCACCAGGTGCGCCACCCGGTGCCACAGCCCTGCCCCCGGGCCGTGGTCGTGCCGATGCCCGTGATCCTCGCCATGATCATGCCCGACCCGGTGGTCGCCGTCATGGTCGTGAGGCGCGTCGTGGTGGTGCGGGGCGGCCCGGGTGTCGACCCGGGACGGGTGGTCGCGCCGGGCGTCGCCTGGGTGATCGTGAGGCTGGGGACTCACCGGCGGTCCTCTCTCGGGAGGTCGCGGGCCGGGGTGGCCCTCGTCGTTGCGCCGCCCCATTATGTGCGTGTGGGCGCACATGTGCACGCTTCGGGACCGGCTCATCCCCCGTCCGGGGAGGCGGCGCGGATGGCCGCGGCGGCGGCGCTGCTCGGGTTGATGGCCGAGCCGACCCGGCTGCGGCTGCTGGCCCGGCTGGGGCTCGGAGCGGCGGACGTCACGACGCTGACCGAGGCGTGCGGAACGGCCCGGACGTCGGTCAGCCAACATCTTGCTCGGCTCCGGCTGGCCGGCCTGGTGACGGCGAGCAGGGACGGGCGGCGGATGGTCTACGCACTGCGGCACGGGCACCTGCGGCGTCTGGTCGACGAGGCGCTCAACGCAGCCGATCACGAGATCGACAGGCTGCCCCCTCATCCGTGACCGGCCTCCGCGAGCTGCCCACGCCGCGGCTCATGCGGTCCGGGCCCGGGCGCCGCCCACCCGGAACGGCGAGCGCGAGCCATCGACGTCCAACGCTGCAAGACTGTCGCCGAGGCGGGAGGAAGGGGACCGGTCGTGACGGTTGATCATCCGGTAGCCGTGGTGACGGGAGGCAATCGCGGGATCGGGCGGGACGTCGCCCGCCAGCTGGCCGAGAAGGGGTACGTGGTCGTGCTCGGGTCTCGCGACCAGAAGAAGGGTGAGCAGGCGGCCCGCGAGCTCGACCCGGGCGGACGTCGCATCGTGCCGTGCCACCTGGACGTCACGGACCCGGACGTCGTCCGCGCCGCGGCCGGCTGGATCAAGGATCGCTTCGGCCGTACCGACGTCCTCGTCAACAACGCGGCGATCGACTACGACACCGACCAACAGGCAGCCACCGCGGATCTCGACCGCGTCCGGCGAGCCATGGAGACCAACCTCTACGGCGCCTGGGCGATGGTTCAGGCCCTCCTGCCGCTGCTGCGCAACAGTTCGCACCCGCGGATCGTCAACGTGAGCAGCGAGAGCGGATCCGTCAGCGAGATGACCGGAGGGACGCCGGCCTACTCCGTGTCGAAGGCGGCCCTCAACGCGCTGACCCGGCTGCTCGCGGGCGAGCTGGGACGGCACCGGATCCTGGTCAACGCGATCAGCCCCGGCTGGACCGCCACCGACATGGGCGGCGGCGGCCGTGCGGTCGCCGAGGGCGCCGCGAGCGTGGTCTGGGGAGTACTGCTGCCCGACGACGGCCCCACCGGCGGCTTCTTCCACGATGGCCGCCCGCTGCCCTGGTGAGACCCGACGACCACCGATCCCGGCGCCCAGGTGTGCCCGGGTCGCGATGCGGTCGGCGAGCAGCCGGCTGTGGACGTCGACGGTCCGTTCCCCGCCCGCTGCTCATCGCGGGCTCCCCAGGCCGATCGGACGGCGCAGGGTCGTCAGCACGTCGTCGAGGGAGGTGACGACGGCGTCGACGAACCCGTAGTCGGCCGCCTCGGACGCCGTGAACCACCGGTCGCGGCGGGAGTCCTCCTCGATCTGGGCGATCGGCTGCCCGGTGTCCTCGGCGATGCACGCCGCCACCGTGTCCCGGGTGCGCCGCAGGTCATCGGCCTGGATGGCGATGTGGACCGCGGTGCCGCCGATCCCCGCCGACCCCTGGTGGAGCAGCACCTTCGCGTGCGGCATGGTGTACCGCTTCCCCTTCGTCCCCGAGGACAGCAGGAACTGCCCGGCGCCGTAGGCCGTCCCGAGGTTGACCGTGCAGACGTCGTTGGGGATGGCCCGCATGCAGTCCCTGATCGCCAGCATCCCCGCCACCGAACCGCCGGGAGAGTTGATCAGCAGCCGGACGTCGGCCGTGGGGTTCTCCGCGGCGAGCAGCAGGAACGCCTGGCACAGGCGGTTGGTGCCGCGATCCTCCAGCGGCTCGCCGAGCACGAGGGTGCGCAGCTCGAACAGCCGTCGGGACAGCTCGTCGTCCAGCGTGAGCAGGTGCTCCGGTGCGTTGAGTGTCATGACTCCACCGTCGCTCCCTCACGACGCCGGAGGAAGCCCGCGCCGCTCAGGGCAGCTCTGCTGACGGCAGAGGAGCCCTGGGTGGCGGGGGCCATCACGACAGGGTGCGTCGCAGGAAGTCAGCGAGGACGTGTCGGGTGATCTGGGTGGCGAATCCGTTCCAGGACAGGTCGTAGTCATGATCGGCGAACGGAACCGCCACGAACTGGTTGGGCACACCCGCTCGGTCCAGGCTGCTGTGCAACTGCCGGGACTGGTCCGCAGGCACGTACTGGTCGCTGCCGCCGGCCACCAGCAGGGTCGCCGGAAGCCCGTGGCGGACCTGCTCGAGGGGCGAGGCGGCGGCGTAACGGTCCGGGTAGGTGGACGGCGTTCCGCCGAGGTAGTGCTCGGTGTTGCGGCGGCTGCCGTCCAGGACCAGGTCCGCCTGCCACCAGGAGGTGAGGTCGACCGGGGGGAAGAACGCGAAGACAGATCGAACCGGCGGCGGTGATCCGCCGCAGGAGGAGGCGCCGCCGGCTCCGGTGGCCGCGTAGGCCGCGGTGAGCGCGAGATTCCCGCCGGCCGACCTGCCGCCGAGCGCGACCCGGCTCGGGTCGACACCGTACCGGGCGGCGTTGGCCTGCAGCCAGACCAGGGCGCAGCCGACGTCGGCCGGCGCCTCGTCCCAGCGGGCGGGTGGGGCGAGCCGGTAGTCGACGTCGAAGACGGCGTAACCGGAGTCGGCCAGCCATTGGTCCCACTGCGGTGTTTCGCCGCGGCTGCCCTTGACGAACGCGCCACCGTGGACGAGCACGACCGCCGGCCAGAGGTGTCCGTCGCGGTGACGCGGCAGCCAGGCATCGAGGTACAGGCCCGAACCAGCAACCGTGGCGTAGCGGATCGAGCGTCGCGGGTCCGCCGCTCCGGCGTTGCGTTGCGGGACCAGGGCCCTGGCGAAGGACACGGGTGCGCCCAGCCGGCGTGCGGTCAGCGTCTGTGCCGTCATCGGGACGATGGCGCACACCAGGGTCACGGCCGCGACGGCGCCGATCACGATCGTGCTCCGGCGGCGGCCGAGCCGGTGGAGCCCCAGGGCGGCCATCGCGCCGACGGCGCCGAGCAGCAGCAGCTGAGCGTGCGGCCACGCCCCCGGCCTGCCGCAGGAACTGGCGCCGGGTCGGACCGGGCGGGACGCCGGTGGCCGGAAGAACTGCTGTCTCGATCATCGTGACTCGCCTTCTCAGGGATGTGTGTCGCTCGATCGCTCGCCGTCGAGCCTGCCCGCGGCGCCCGCGGACCGAATCCGTAGTGCCACTGGCAGCCGCACCGGTCCCGGTCACCTCACCGTGGCTGTGCTCGAACGGCGTGCTGGATCGCGGCGGCGGTGACATCCGGGTCGGGGACCTCGATGATCAGCCGGGCGTAACGGTGCCGGGTCAGGTCCACGATGACGGCCCGGGCGGGGTCGTGAACGCGCCACAGGACGCGTTCGCCCGCGGTCAGGAAGACCCCCTGGCGGACTTCCACAGGTAACCCAGGGCACCTGACCTGAGCGGGTGCTGGTCGGGCGCGATGCGGAACGCCAGAGGATTGACGCCGTTCTGGACGGCGTCAATCCGCAGCGGCCGTGGCAGCGTCCTGCTGATCATCGGCCCCGGGGCTGGGCAAGACCGCCCTGCTCGACCAGGCCGCCGGTGCGCCCTGGGCCGCGGTACGGGCCGCGGCGGCGGCGCTGGGGCTGAGCGATCACACCCACGACCTGGAGAACGCGGACCTGATCCGGGTGGGCCCCCACGGGGTGCAGGTGCGTCACCCGCTGCTGAGGTCGGCCGTCGCAGCGGCGGCGTCGCCGTCCCGGCGGCGCGCGGTGCACTCGGCGCTGGCCGCGGCGGCCAGCATGGGCCCGGACGCGGAGGTGGCCGAGGCACTGGAGACGACGGCCGAGCGGGCACGGGTGCGCAGCGGCCACGCCGCGGCAGCCGCGGCCCGGGAACGTGCCGCCGAGCTCTCCCCGGACTCGCTCCACCGAGCTCGCCGCTACCTGGCCGCCGCCACCGCGTCGTTCCGGGCGGGTCAGCCCCGACGAGCCGCCGACGACGCGGCCCTCGGCGAACGGGCCGCCACCGGGGATCACGCCGTCCTCGGCGAGGCCGCCTCCCTCCTCGGCCAGGTGCGGCTGCGCACCGGGGACCTGGCGGGGAGCATCTCGACGTTGACCTGCCCCTGGCGCTGCACGGCGTTCGCGGTGGCCGGACCGGTGCTCGAATCGGGAGATCGCGACCCAGCTGTTCCTCAGCCTGCGAACCGTGGAGTACCACCTGGACAAGATCTACCCGAAACTGGGCATCCGGTCCCGGACGGAGCTCACCCGGCTCGTGCTCGCCGCGGAGCAGGTGACGACCTGACGGCTGTCGGCACGGCCTGCCACCCGGATGCGCCGTCCGAGCAGGTCGTGCGGCCTGCTCGGACGGCGCACCCGGGCCGCAGGGCCCGGTCAAGCGGCCCTACGCGCCGCCGCCCTGCGCTCCGCCTCATGGATGAACGGGTCGAAGTTGAGACGGTAGAAGATCCTCTTCAGCAGGGGCTTCATCAGCCGACCACGGATCGGTCCCAGCGGCATCAAGGCATCGATGGTGAGCAGGCATCGGTCGCCGTCGAGGGGGTGCACCGTCCAGGTGGACCGCGCACCGGCCATGCCGGCGTACGTCCTCTCCACGACGAGGTCCGCGCCGCGCCGGTAGGCGTCGTAGGCATGGGCCGTGCGCCCGATCGCCGTCCGGCGAACCGCCACGAACTCTCCCCCGTCGTCGCCCTGCCGCACCACCTCGATCGCGCTCACGGCCGGGTTGAACTGCGGGTACGAGGGGTAGTCGACGATGACGGCGAACAGCGTCTGCGCGGGCACAGCAGCCTCTCGCGAATCGGTGAAATGGATGTCCATGGTTCCTCCGGAGCCCTCGAGGAGGTGCGG
Source organism: Kineosporiaceae bacterium (assembly GCA_036518955.1). GTDB lineage: Bacteria > Actinomycetota > Actinomycetes > Actinomycetales > Kineosporiaceae > DATDMG01. The sequence continues at coordinate 12,679 of DATDMG010000460.1, forward strand.
AACAGTTCCCAGCAGGCTAGGAGGCACACCCGGACGGCGAATCCGCGAAAACACCGGCCCGCACACTGCCCGCACACCGGGCCCCTGCCGGCCCGGAAGGGATCGGCGGGTCGACCCGCCGGATTCTCCGGGTTGGGGCCGGCCAGCCGCGCGGCGTCGACTCTCCACAGCACAAGACGCGGCGATGGCCCAGGGCGGGTCCGCAAACCGACGCGTCACCGTCACGACAACACCCACCGTGGTGGATGCGAAGCCTGGAGCCTGACCCTCGGACCATGAACAGGAGTTTCGGCCGCTTCTCCACCCGCTCCCGGATCCTGGCGAGGGCGGGCGCCGTCCTCTCCCTGGCGGGCCTGCTGCTGGCCGGGAGTGCCGGGACGACAGCCACGAGCTCCGCGGCTCCCCAACCCCGCGACGCCGAGCCGTTCATGGCGGGAACCTCGCTGCGCCAGGCAGACTCCCATGAGGGGTGCACCGCCGGACCGGTCCTGCAGGACAACTCATTGCTCGGCGGGATCACCGAGTACCGCCGCAGCGTCCGCTTCATCCTCACCGCCGGCCACTGCGGGACCGTCGGGGAACAATGGACCACGACGTCCGGAGTGTTCGTCGGCAGCGTCGTCTGGAAATCGACCACCCACGACCTCATGCTCATCAGGGTCGAGCCAAGACTCGACCAGGGCGTGAACCCCGGATGCATCCCCGGCAGCGGAACTCTCCCCTGCGTCGCGATCTCCTCCCACTACTACCCCCGCGCCGTCGGCAGGGTATTCACCGGCGGACCGTACAACAGCGACAGCATCGCGGTGACCGGAACAACGAGGTCTGCCGGCGACATCTGCATCAGCGGCGGCTACAACGGCACCACCTGCGGACACAACAGCACCGCCCGACCCCCGGACTTCTCCGACCCCCCGAATGCCCAGGGCCAGGCCTTCACCCGTGGCCCGATGACCCTGCCCGGCCCGGGTGACTCAGGCGGGCCGGTGTTCTCGAACAACGGCAACGTCCTCGGCGTCTACGCCGGAGCATGGGCGAGGGGTGATGTCTGGAAAGGTGCGCGGTACACGCCGATCGACCTGTTCTTCGCCGAGCAGAGCGGCTACGCCCTCGCCCCACCACAGTGATACCCCCCACCTCGGCGAGGGTTCCTCCCTGCGGCGGCCGGGCCGGTCCGTGCCCAGACCTCGCCGGCGTCGCTCGGCCGCGAGTTGGTCAGCCCTTCATCTGGATGACGAGCCGGCTTCACTCCTTCGATGAGCTCAGAAAGTGTCCGGAAGTAGGCAGTCTGATTGTGGACTTCGGCTTGGGTCGACAGTGGCCGGCGACGTCTGAGAATAGTGGAGAAGTCAGCCGATGGCGTCTGATCGAAAATCAACCCAGGGCATCGCGACATCCTGTCGAATGCCACTGATACCCATGAGGTGATGATGAACCCCTTCAGTTCATTCCTGCGAACCGGTCGCGGTCGCGCGTCGATGACCGCCGCCGTGACGCTGGCCGTCGCCGGACTGACGTCCACGGTGTCCATGATCGGTTCAGCCTCGGCCGCCACCTTCGACGGCCCCAACGGCCACCACCAGTTCCTGCAGATCGCCGCCAAGGAGAGCGGGTCCTGGACCGCGCACATGACGCTGCATGACTCCAGCGGCAAGACCGTCTACACCTGGAAGGAGAACCCGCGCGGGATGCATGGCAAGGCCACCTGGTGGTACACGCTCGGCGGTGGCTACGTCGACGGCGACATCACCCTCAGCCAAGGCCCCGACTCCCCACCGACCGTGTACCCGTTCCGCTACACTGCTGACGACGCGGACGGACACTGCTGGCGAGTCAACTGGCAGGGAGCCGACTACACCGGCGACACCAACGGCTCCTGCACCCCCAGCTGACGACCCCTCTCCTCCCCGATCGCATCCCCGGATGAAGGGGTAATGGCCAGATCGGCGGCCAGAACCGGTGCCCTGTCCTCGCGCCCACCGGCGCCGGGGACAGGGCACAGGCAGGACACCGGCAGATCGTCGCCCCCTGGCTGAGGTCAGCCGGCGTTGTCCGCAGGGTTCATGGGTGCGATCATGGCCGGAATCGTCCAGGCGACCTGGAGGTGGTCCATGATCCGTGAGGCACAGTTGCGGGCCGCCGGACGTCTCGCCGGTGACGCCGTCGCCGCTGTCGTGACGACCGTCCAGGGCGTGCACCGTGCGGTCGGGCGACGCGTCGAGACGGCGCTGCCGCCGGTGGCACGCGGGGTGGCGGAGATCCAGTCCGGTCTCTCCGATGCCGTGTACGCGGGGGTTACCCAGGGCGGTCGGCTGGTCCCGCGGATCGTGGCGGAGGTCTTGGTGCGATGCTCGCCTGGCGCACCGGCGCTGACCGAGACCTCCGCCGGCCGCCACGCGCTGGCCGCGCTGAACGGGATCTGGGGCGACACCATCGCCGAACGTCACCCGGACCTGGCCGTCTCCGCGACCCTGCGGGCCGGCGGCCAGGACCTCCGGCTCCACCCGGCCTTCGTCGCCGAGGCCGTCCCCGAGGCCACCGGGCGGATCGTGGTGTTCGTCCACGGTCTGAGCGGGAGCGACCGCTGGTGGACGGGTGCGACCGCCCCGAACGCGCAGGCCTCCTACGGTGAGCGCCTCAGTGCCGATCTTGGCTACGTCCCCCTCTACGTCCACTACAACAGCGGACGCGCGGTGAGCGACAACGGCCGGGATCTGGCCGAACTGCTCGACCGGCTCGTCGACGTCTGGCCGGTCCCGGTCGAGCGGATGGCGCTGATCGGACACTCCATGGGCGGACTGGTGATCCGCAGTGCCTGTCGCCACGCCGACCTCGCCGACCACCGCTGGATTTCGACCGTCGGCACCGTGGTCACCCTGGGCACCCCGCATCTCGGGGCTCCGCTGGAGAAGGCCGTGCACGTCACCGAACGGCTGTTGACGGTCGCGCCGGAAACCGCGCCGCTCGCCCGGCTCCTCGGCATCCGCAGTGCCGGCGTGAAAGATCTGCGCTTCGGTGCGCTCGTCCCGGGCGACCGGCGCCCGGACGACCCGTCACTCCTGGCCGACCGGTGCACGAGCGTGCCGGTGCTGCCGCACGTCACCTACTGCTTCGCGTCGGCCTCCATCGTCCGGGACGCACGCAGCCCCGTCGGATGGCTGCTCGGGGACGGCTTGGTCCGTCTCCCCAGCGCGGCCGCGACCGGGCGAACGCCTCGCGAGCCGCTCGCCCCGCACCGTCGGGCACACTTCCCCGGCCGGCATCACGTCTCGCTCCTGAACGATCCGCACGTCTACGCGCAGCTGAGGCAGTGGCTGACGGACGAGTGAGCAGCGGACCTCCGGCCCTGTCGGCACCGCCCAGGCACGGGCAGGCTGTCGTGAGCATCGACCATGTCGAGCATCCGGGGCGAGCAGGATGACGCGTGCAGTGGCCGCGGCGGTCGTCGTCACAGCGGCGGGAGTGGCCGCGCACCAGCGGCTGATCATGCCATCGGAGCAGCGATGAGAACCGTGATCCCGCTGTTCGTCTGCCACGCCAATTGCAGCCGGTCGATGATCGCGGCCTACCTGTTCCGCCACCTCATCCGCTCGCCGGCTTGCTCGGCCGGCATCGAGGCGGGCGAGCACCCCGCCGAGCGCGCCGTCGAGATGCTGGCCGCCTGGGGGGTCGACGCAAGCCGGCACCGCCCCACGCAGGTGGACCGCACGATCTGCGAGCAGGCCGACGCCATCTTCGTGATGGCCGCCCCCTACCTGCGCCGGCTGCTCATCGGATACGGGGACGACCTCGCGGCCAAGAGCTACCTGTTCGCAGATCCCTTCATCCGGCCGGTATCGTTCGCGCGCCGCGAGTACGCCGTGATCGATCCGACCTGGGACAGCCGGCCCGGGGCTGAGCTGTGCGCCGAACACGCCTGGATGTGTGAGCGCGTCGAGCAGATCAACGAGGCACTGCAGGGGCGCGGCCGGCGGCTCGTGCCGGCCGCCGAGTACCTCGACGTCCTGGCGCAGGTCGATCCGTACAGCCACTGACGTGATCAGCACCGCTCACGACCGGGCCACCTGGACGACGGGGTCACCGCCGTTCGCGGTCATCCCTGACCGAGCAGCCTCCGGATCGGCGGGACGCGGTTCCACCATCCGGTCGGGCGATCGTCATCGCCCGACCGATCGTCATCGCCCGACCGATCGTCATCGCCCGGGCGATCGCCAGGGGAACGCTCGGCTGGAGGTGGAACCCCGCCACCGATCCACCCGCTTCCAACAGACGCACCCCTGCGGGGTTCACGGCGGCCAGCGCCAAGCGCGCCCCGTGCCGCTCGGTGCACCGTCGCATCATGGTCAACACCGCCAGGGACTCCGGCCGCAGCGTCACCGCACGCAGATCGGCGATGACCCACCTCGGGTGCGAACGCAGGGCGGACGTCAGCGCCGACGCGCAGGCGTGCAAGGAGGCCGCATCGATCGACCCGGTGCAGGTCAGGATGCTGACCCCGGCCAGCTCGCGGAGAACGGCATCGAAGCCGGCCGGGGTGCCCGTCGTCGGGTCGCGCCCCGGCGCGGTCACGGCGCCCACCGGAGGCGCCAGCACTGACCGAGCCGTTGTCCGATCCTCGCACTCCGGCCAGCCGACTACCGTCGGTTCACGTCCTCGCATTGTCGAGTGGACCACCCTTTCCTCCCTTCTCGCCGGTGTGGCACGGCCTCCCGTGGTGACGCCCCGGTCGTCGGCATGACCGCTGGACCCGGTTGACCAGCCGGCGGCCGGCGGGGCCCCGCGGCCGACCAGGACAGGCAAGCCGCCTACCAGCGGTGATGCCGTGCCCCTTGGCGCTGACGAGGATGTCCGTTCCGGCACGAGTCACGGCAGGCTGTTGATGCGCCCGTCGACGTCCGGAGCGGAGGGTATACGCCGGGCGCACCAGGGGATCGGCCGTTTCTTGGTTCAGGAAGAGAAGAATATCGCCGACCGTTCCCGAGGCCCAGCCCTAGACATAGAAAATGCCTCCGACACCTCTTTTTGGTGAATATCTTCGCAACATTTTAGAATGGAGAACGGAGCGTCGCCGGCGGAGCGTCCAGATACCGTGCCCATCCGATACCCATGCATCTGGTGCCCTGGACAATCATCCGGCGAGCGCGGGCCGGCCTCAGCATGGCGACCACACAAAGTGCTTCAGGCATCGAGAATGCGTCGCATCCGCAGATCCGCGCCGAGCCTCCCGGTCCCCCTCATTGACAGGCCCAGGAACGCGCCGACACACTCTCGCACGCACAGCACAGCAGAAGGAGGACACATGATAATGGCCAAGGTCCTTCCCTGTCTCTGGTTCGAGGGCAACGCCGAGGAGGCGGCCAACTTCTACGTGACGCTCTTGCCGGACAGCCACATCGACACCGTCTGGCGCTCCCCGGCGCAGACGCCGTCGGGGCCGGCGGGCACGGTCTTGACCGTGGACTTCACCATTGCCGGCCAGCAACTGCAGGGCCTCAACGGCGGCCCCGAGTTCACGTTCACCGAATCGGTGTCGTTCGTCATCGACTGTGATGATCAAGCCGAGGTGGACCGCCTCTGGGGGGCACTGACATCGAACGGCGGTACGCCTGGCCCGTGTGGCTGGTTGAAGGACCGGTTCGGGCTGTCCTGGCAGATCGTCCCGCGCCGGTTGCGCGAGTTGCTCGACGATCCGGACCCGGAACGCGCCCGCCGGGCGATGGACGCGATGCTCACCATGGGCAAGATCGAAGTCGCCGAACTCGAGCGCGCCGCCGACGCGACGTGACCGAGGGGCGCTGCGCGGCCGATGACGCAGCGTTGCCGCAGATCGCGAACTCGCCGAGCCGGCGGATCGGATGGCCCGGCGGGAGGTCAGATCCGGAAGGACGACACCGCCTGGCGCAACTGCTCCCCCATCCCCGCGACATCACCAGCCAGAGTCCGGGTAGCCGCGACCGCTTCGACGCTGTCCTGTGCGGTGGTGGTGACGCCGGCGATCGCGGCGGCGATCCCCTGGGTGATCCGCAACGCTTCGCGGATCCCGTCGCCCATCGAGTCGGTGGTGACGCTCTGCTCCTCGACCGCTGCCGCGATGCTGCCCTGGAACTGGTTGATCTGCTGGATGATGTCGCCGATCTCCCCGATCGCCCGGATCGCACCCTCGGTGTCCTGCTGGATCGCCTGCACCCGCGTGATCACGCTGTCCGTCGCCTCCGCCGTCTCGCGCGCCAGGTCCTTCACCTCACCGGCCACGACCGCGAATCCCCGCCCCGCCTCGCCGGCACGAGCGGCCTCGATCGTGGCGTTGAGCGCCAGCAGGCTGGTCTGCGCGGCGATCGACTGGATCACCTGGATGACGTTGCCGATCTCCTCCGAGCTGTTGCCGAGCTGGGCGATCGTCGCGTTGGTGGACTCCACCTTCTCGACGGCCTGCCCCGCGACGCGGGCCGCCTCCTGGGCGCTGGAGGAGATCTCTCGAATCGACGAGCCGAGCTCGACCGTGCTCGAAGCGACGGTTCCCACGGTAGCCGTGACCAGTTCGGCGCTGGAGGCCATCTCGCCGACGGCACCGGTCGCCCGGGCCACCGACTCCCCGGTCTGGTCCGCGCTCGTGCTGAGCCCGGAGGCCGAGTCCACGAGGCGGTTCGCGGAGCCCCCCACCTCACCGATCGCCGATCGGAAGGACGCCAGACCGGAGTTCAGGGCATCGGCCATCGCGGCGATCTCGTCCTCGCCGCTGACGGTGACCGTCCGGGAGAGGTCGCCCTTGGCCATGCCGTCCAGGACCTCCAGGACGGCTGCGGTCCGGCGGCGGACCGAGCCCCGGATGGCGAAGCCGAAGACGAGCCCGATCACCAGACCGGCCAGCACCATCAGGCCGGTCAGCAGCCGGTCCCGGGCGTACTCGGCGGCCACTGCCGCCCGCTGCGAGGCGGCGTCCTGGGTGAACGCCGTCGCCAGGGCCTCGAACGTCTCCTGCACGGTGCCGTAGAGTCCGGAGGCCTTCTCCTGCAGCGCCTGGGCGTTCGGACCGCGGGCGCCGGCCTTGTACGCCAGGTCGGCCGCGTGGAACGCCTGGTACGTGGTGATGATGTCGCGGGCCTGGGCCTGCAGTTGCGGCGGGGTCACCCCGACCAGCTGGTTCAGAGCCTTCTGCAGCTCGTCGGTGTACTGGACCACCGCAGCGTTCATGGCCTTCGCGGCGGCGGGGTTGTTCGTCTGGGCCGCGGCGAAGCCCGCGATCACGGCCCCCTGGTGGGCGTTCTGGGCCTGCCGCAGGACCGTCAGTGGCTCCAGGTCACGGCTGTTCACGGCGACCACCCGGGAGTGCAACTGCCCCAGGCTGCTCAGGTTGATCGCCCCGACCGCAGTCAGAACGACGACCAACAGCAGGAACGATCCGAGGATCTTGGTGCCCAGGCTCTGCCGAGTCCGCATGCCACTCCTCCGGAGACACGTCTCTACTGCCTCCGGGATCGGGGCCATGCCCAGCCGGGTTGACCGGACGCCATCGGTATCACCCGGGCGGTGCAGTCCCCGCCGCCCTCGGCATGTCCGGGTCCGGCATCAACGTCGCCGCCAACGCGTGTCGCTGCCGCGGTTGCCCCTGCCGCAACCGCCGCCACCGCTCAGGGTCTGCCCGGGAGAGTGATCGTGAAGGTCGTGCCACGGCCCGGCCCAGGACTGTCGACGGTGACGCGGCCACCCTGGGCCTCAACCAGCGCCTTGACGATGGCCAAGCCGATGCCCGAGCCGCCGTGAGCCTGGTCCCGGGCAGCGTCCGCGCGGTAGAACCGCTCGAACAGGTGTGGGAGATGCTCCGCGGCCACGCCCTGCCCGTCGTCCGCCACGACCATCCGCACCTCGTCCGGATGGCTGTCCGCTCCCGCGGCGGCCGACAGGACGACGTGCCCCCTGGCGGAGGTGTACCGCAGCGCGTTGTCGAGCAGGTTGCCCAGCACCTGCCCCATCCGGTCGAGATCTGCCCACACCCGCAGCCGTCCCGGCGCCTCGCGCACGGTCAGGCTGACGCCCTTGGCCTGGTACCGGTCGGCGGCCGCGGCAGCAGCCGTGGCCAGCAGGTCGCGGACCGCGACGGGTCGCAGGTCGAGGCCGGCCTGGCTCTCCTCGGCCCGGGACACCGCCGAGACATCCTGGGCGAGGCGCGCCAACCGGCGAGTCTGCGCCTGCAGCACGCTCAAGGTGTCCCCGTCCAGGGCGCTGACGCCGTCCTCCAGCGCCTCCAGGTAGGCGCTCAGGGTGGCGACGGGTGTGCGCAGCTCATGGGCCAGGTCGTCGAGCAGCCGGCGCCGGGTCTGTTCGACCCGCCCCAGCTCACCCGCCATGTGGTTGAACGCACGGGCCAGAGCGTCGGCCTCGGCGCCGAGGCGAGGCTGTCCCACCCGCACGTCGTAGTGGCCAGCCGCCACCTCCGCCGCGGCGGCGACGAGCGGTTGCAGGGAACGGGCCAGACGGCGGGCCAGGTAGACGCTGACCATGAGGGACGCCGCCACGGCCGCGAGCGACGCCACGCCCAGCGAGATGCCACTCGCCGCGTCGAACGCCAGCTCGGCATGAGCCATGGCCGGTGAATGCGCGGACTCACCGGCCATCTGCAGGTGCCGGTGGAACACCGCGGGCGCGACCGCGGACGCCACCAGCCACGCCGTCACCACGCCGATCGCCACGACCAGCAGGAGTGCGGCCAGCACCCGTGCGGTCACGCCCGTCCCGGAGCCCTGCCGCCGTCCGTCCCCCCACCGCGGACGCCGGACCCGCCGGCCGGCGACGTCCGGCACAGCCCCGGTCGCCGGCCGGGGCCGCCGAAGGCGCACTACCTCCCCTCGCCCATCCGGTAACCGATCCCACGGACGGTCCGGATGAAACGGGCCGCGTTCGCGTCGTCCCCGAGCTTGCGCCGCAGGTGACCGACGTGAACGTCCACCAGATGCTCGTCTGCGACCCAGTCCGGACCCCAGACCGCGTCGATCAGCCGGCGGCGGGTGAACGCCAGCCGTGGTCGGGCCGCGAGTACCGCGAGGACGTCGAACTCGGTCCGGGTCAGCTCGATCGGCACCCCGTCCACCCGTACCTCACGGGCCTGGACGTCGAGGCTCAGGGAGCCGATCACGAGCACCTGGTGATGTCCGCCCCGACCGGACGGCGCATCGGGTGCCGGCGCCGCGTCCCGGCCCCGCGGCCGGCGGAGCATCGCCTGTACCCTGGCCACCAGCTCCCGGGGACTGAACGGTTTGGTGACGTAGTCGTCGGCCCCGACCGACAGGCCGACCAACTTGTCGACCTCCTCGCTGCGCGCGGTCAGCATGACGACGTAACAGTCGGAGAAGGTCCGCACCCGACGGCACACCTCCACCCCGTCCAGCCCCGGAAGCCCGAGATCCAGCACGATCACGTCCGGGCCCACGCTGCGAACGGCCTCGACGGCGCTGAGACCGTCGAACGCGAGGACGACCTCGAACCCGCCCCGCTCCAGATAGGTACCCACCAGCCGGGTCAGCGGTCGCTCGTCGTCCACCACCAACACCCGCGGCACCTCGTCGGCCGCAGCCGGCGGTGGAGTGGCCCTCGGGCCCGTCATCCGCTCACCACTCCGTGCCGGTCAGGAGCCGGTCAGCTCCGCCGGAGCGTGCCGGTCGGCCACGACGTAGGAGGTGGCGGAGGTGAGCGCCGAGACCAGGAGCACCGCGGGCCAGGAGCCGATGCGCTTGGCCAGCGGGTGGGACAGCCCGAAAGCGCCCAGGTACGTGGCGATCAGAGCGCCGGTCACGCCGGGGCTCGTACGTCGAGCCCACTCCCGCCCCGCCAGCACCCCACCCGCGGCCAGCACGACGCCGCCGAGCGGTCGGACGCCGGTCCGGCGCGCCGCCTGCCAACCGCCGATCAGCGAGCCGGCCGTCACTGCTGCTGTGGGAACGCGCATGAGGAGAACCCTACGCCGCCCGGTCGCGCCGGCACCGGGGCCTCGCCCTACGCTGCACCGTCATGCAGACCTGGGTGGCGTTCCTGTCCGCGGTGGCCGGTGGTGCCATCGCGCTGGCCGGGCAGTACCTGACCCGGCGCCTGGAGAACCGGTCCCGGGGTGGGGAGCTGTTGCTCGAGCTCTGCGCGACCGTCGTGGCCCTCAACGAGGACTTCCGGAATCGGCTGTGGGAGGAGCGGCGGCTCGGTCAGACCGGGCGTGTCGACGGCTGGGACCTCGCGGGCACTCGCCTGGCCGAGGCTCGCCTTCGGATCGTCGCCCGGGATCAACGCCTGCTCGACGCCCTCGACGAGGTCACCACCTCGGGAGGCTCGCTCGGTTCCTACTGGCGGCGTGGCCAGCTCGAGGAAGGAGAACTGCAACGCCGCTCCGACCGCAACAAGGACGCGATCGCCGCCTTCCTCAGGGTTGCCAGGGACGTAGTCGGCGCCAGTTTCAACATATAGCGCGGTGGGGGGCTTGCGGCAAGACCCTGGTCGGGTCCGAGAATCCGTCCATGCCAGCCACCGTCCGGTCTTCCGGCCGTCGCCGCGCCACCGGCCGCAGCCGCTGCCGGGCCGGGCACTCCCACCGGACGTGACCGACGCTGCAGGTGCTGAACGCTGCGCACCGGCAGAACCACA
>DATDMG010000461.1:0-2234 GCA_036518955.1 Kineosporiaceae bacterium
GTTGGGTGCGGTGAACGGTGCTGGTGCCGTCATGGTGACGGTGATGATCCGTTCGGTCGGGTCGATGCTCCTGGGGTGGTGCAGGAGGTCGATGTCCGCGATGAGCAGGACGGTGTCGGCTGGGGGCACGGCTCATCCCTCGTTCCTGGCGGCCGTCACCTGGGCGGTGTCCGACCGATGGGCTGGTGCACTGTGGCGGGGCGGCGGGGTGCGGACCGGGGCGGCAGCGGCCACGACGACGAGCCATGGGGTGGTGACCGGGCGGTTCTTGTCGACGAGCGCGTAGGCCTCCTCGAGGATCGCCAGGCGTTGTTCGTGGGTGAGGTCTGCGGCGGGCCGGGCGAACAGGGGGATCGACAGCCAGGCCTTCTTCTCCTCAACGGTGCCCTCGTGGACCACGACCTCCAGGGAGTGCACTCGGAACCCGTTGTCCTGCAGCTGCTGTGTCACCAACTGTCGCGTCAGGGCGGGGCGTTCGAGCTGCTGAGATGGTGGCGGGTTCCCGTACCGCTGGGCGGCGATGTCGTGGATGAGCTGGTTCAGGGATGGCCCGTGGCGAGCAGTGCGGGAGTGGTTGGCCAATCCGGCGAAGCCTCCTGCGATGTTGAAGACCAGCAGTCCGCCTGGCTCGAGCAGGCGGCGGGCTGCGGCGAAGGTGGCCGGCGTGTCGGTCTTCCAGATGCCGGCGTTGCACAGGACCGCGGCGATGGGCTCGCCAACGTGCTTGTCGACGTCCTCGGCCCGGGACGTCACCCAGTTGAGGCGCGGGTCGGGGCGGACGCGCCGGCCGACGGCCTGCATGGCGGCGGAGCTGTCGATCGTGATGACCCGGCCGTGGGCTGGCATGGTGTCGAGCATCGTGGCTGCGGTGACCCCGGTGCCGCCACAGAGGTCCACGGCGAGGGTCTTGTCGTGCAGGGATGCCCGGACGACGAGGTCGCGGCTCGTCTGTTGGTAGAGGGGGAAGGCTTGGGTGAACCGGTGGTACTGCTCGGCGTTGGTGTGGTCGTCCCAGCCGGTGATGGCGTCGTGCGGTCTCATCTGGAGCTCCCTTCGGCCCGGTCCGCCGACGACGCGGCCGGGTTGTTGACGGGCCCGGTGGGCCGATCAGAACAGCAGGTCCTGGGTGGGTGTCGGCGGCGAGGTGTAGGCGCCGAGAGCGATGGCGCGCCCCTTGAGGAGGGCCAGGTCGACGACGTAGTGGCCGGAGTCGTCGTGGTCCAGGAGCCGGGCGAGTACACAGCTGCCCAGGCAGGCGTCGATGTGCAGGCCGTGGGTTGCGTGACGGACGTCGTGCGGATAGATCGCGCGTTGCCGGTGTGTCTCGGGGGCGGTGAGAGCGGCGGCGGACGGCGGGGGGATCCAGGGCCGGGGATCGGTCGCGATGTCCCAGCCGGTGAGCAGGTCGAGGGCGCGGCTGACGACCTGCTCGTGCTCACCCGGGCGGGGCGTGCGGTCGGATCGCGCCAGTGCGTCGATCTTGACGGTGCGGCGGACCGTCTGGGCGATGCCGAGGTCGGTGCTGAGGGCGTCCTCCAGTAGCCGCACCGTCCTGCCGTCGGCCGCCCTTGTCAGGTAGGTGGCCTGGTGCGGGCCTTGTTCGTCAAGACGGGACCGCAGCCGGGGTTCTGCAGCGGTGCCGACCTTGGTCGTGGCGGCGGCGAAGGTGGCGAGGTAGAGCCAGTGGGGTTGGGCCAGGTAGGCGGTCAGGGCGGCGGGGACGGGGCCGCCGCGGTGGGCCTGGTGGGCGAACCGGAAGTCGTCTGCGGCCTGGCAGGTGGGGCACTGCCCGGAGCGGGCGGCTCTGGCGTGGCGCGGGCAGGGCAGGGGTTCGACGCGATGGGTGTCCACGAACCCGTAGCGGCCGGTGCAGTACGACTCCTCGGCGGTGACGCGCCAGGCGAGGTCGGCGCCCAGCAGGTCGTGGTGCCGCAGGGATGGGCCGGTCGGGTCGGCCAGCAGCAAGGTGGGGACGCCGGTGGACCAGGTCACCCCGTGGCAGACGAAGGACGGGAGGGGAGGGCCCATGGTCATCAGTGAGGCTCCCTCGCGGCCTGCCCTGCCGGTGTCGATGCGAGTCAACCTATGCCGGCACGCTCGGGTGGTTGATCGCGTTCGGGTGGAGTAGCGGGGACAGGACGGCCAGGGCGGCGTGCAGGACCTGCTCGGGGTCGCGGTCGGTGACGTCGAGGGTGGTCCAGTGCGGTGCCTGGCTCTGGGTGTCGAGGTCGTCG
>DATDMG010000462.1:0-3264 GCA_036518955.1 Kineosporiaceae bacterium
CCGGCAGCCCCGACGGCTCGACGGCGGAGGTCAGCCTGGCCACCACGCCGCGGCTGCCGTTCCTGCCCGACGTGCTGGGCCGGGCCGGCATCACCGTCCGGGTGACGGCCCGGGCCCGTTCCCGACAAGCGGGCTGAGCGGGTCAGCCGGAGGCTGTCTGGCCCACCGCCAGGCCACGGCCCGCCGGCTGCCACCGAGTCGACGTGTCCGGCGCGTCGGCGCCCATGCCATCGGTGCGCCGCCCTGGACGACGATCCGCAGGTGGGCGGGCAGGTGCGTGGTCGGCGGGGGCGGTGGTCGGCAGCATCAGGCCGAAGAACGCTGTGCTCCTGCGGATCCGGTCGGTCTCGTCGAACTCGATGACGTCCACACCCTCCAGCACCCGCCCGAAGTTCCGGCCCAGGGTGCGGATGGGCAGGGAGGACCGTAGGCGCCACGGCAACAAGGCGACGTCGTGGTGTCCGTCGGGCTCGCCCGCCGCGATGAACGACGCTCCAGGGAACATCACCGGAAGGTCCAGGATGAGCATGGTCAGCCCGTGGAAGCCCCGGAGCACGTCGGTGAGCGGGCTGACGTACGTGCTGTGCTCCGTCCAGCACTGGTCCAACGCCTCTCGGATGGCTTCCTCGCTCGTCCGTGCCCAGGCCGAGGCGTACGCGGCCAACACTTGTCCGCGGTCCATCTGCACGTCCGTCCCTCTGCCAGCCCCCCGGGGTGTGCGGCACCTCGGAGCGCCGATCCGTCGTGACCCAGCGATTCTCGGTATCACCGGGCACGGCGGGTCAAGGCGTGCGGCGGTGGCAATCTGTGGATGGCCGGGAACCGTGCACCATCGGGCGTCCTCCCGAGGCCAGGCCTCGGACCTTCGTCGCCACCGCCCTACGTGTGGGGGGTATTGTCGCCGCCCCTCTAGGAGGGCCCACCCAGGATCACTACGATACGTAAGCGTTCGGAATCGCTAAGTATCGACTAGAGGAACTCGTGGTGTGGTGGGTGCGCGTGGACCGTGCTTTCGCCGGAGGGACGCCACGGGACGCCACAGGACGGGACGACGATGTCAGCAACCATTCCGCCCCGGACGAGAGCTTCGGTCCCCGCCGTCCGACGGCCGCCAGGTGATCTCTCCGTCCGGCGCGCCATTCCTTTCCCGGTCGCCGATCGGCCGCTGCTACCCAACGTGATCATCCCGGGTGTGAGCCACGCCGGGGCCGGCATGCTGACGGCGGACCTCGCGCGTCACCCCCAGCTCTGCCGGCCGGCCGGCCAGCCGGCCGGGTACTTCCACCCGCTGCGCTACGGCCGGCCCGTGGACGTTCACCCGCACGACTACGACCGGCATTTCACCGGCTGGTCCGGCCAGCGGTACCGGCTCGAGACGTCTCCGGACTACTTCGACGGCGGCCGGCTGATGGCCCAGGCGCTGTCGGCCGTGCTGCCGGACGTGCGCGTGATCCTGCTGCTGCGCGACCCTGCGCACCGGTTGTGGACGAGCTACGCCGACAAGCTGGCCCGGGGCAGGCTACCGGCCGCCATTACCTTCGACACCTTCGTGGACCGGTGTCTGGCCCTGCGGGCCAACGGCGCGGACCGCTTCGAGGGGAACCGGCACTTCCGCGTCTTGTCCAGCGGCTTCTACATCGAGTACGTGCCGAGCTGGCTGGACGTCTTCGGGGACCGGCTGCGGGTGGTGTTCACCGAGGACCTTCAGGAGGACCCGGCGGCCGGCGTCCGTGCCCTCTTCGAGTGGCTGCGGCTGGACCCCGCGCAGGCGGTACCGCCTCCGGATGCCGACGACCCGGCCGAGGGCTACCCGGCGCCGGAGGCCCCGACGCCCGCCGGCCGCCGCTTCTGGCCGGCCATGCCGCGACGGTCCGGGGGACGGCGCCTGCCGGAGGCGGCGGGGATGTCGCCCCGCGCGCCGCGGCAGTCCGAGCGCGCCCGGGCGAGGACCAGGGCGCTGTACGCAGGAGCCAACCAGGAACTCGCCGGTCTCCTCCAGGAGGGCGGCCTGACCGCCCTGCCCGGCTGGCTCGCCGCGTCCGAGGTCTGACTCCACAGCGCGTAAGCTGGGATGTCGTGGCGGTGGACTTCCCTCTCGAGCTCCGATCCCTTCGGCAGACCTTCTCCTCGATCCTCGAGGTGACGGACGTGGACGGCCTGAAGAAGCAGATCGCCGACTTGGCGGACGCCGCCGCGGTCCCTGACCTCTGGGAGGACCCTGAGCGTGCCCAGCAGGTGACCAGCAAGCTGTCTCATCTGCAGGCCGAGGTGGACCGGGTCGAGCGGATGGGGTCGCGGCTGGACGACCTGGAGGTGTTGGTCGAGCTCGCCCAGTCCGAGGACGACGCCGAGACCTTGGCCGAGGCCGAGCGGGAACTCGTCGCGATCAAGAAGGCCCTCGGTGAGCTGGAGGTCCGTACCCTGCTCTCCGGGGAGTACGACGCCCGGGAGGCACTGGTCACGATCAGGTCCGAGGCCGGCGGGGTGGACGCCGCGGACTTCGCCGAGATGCTCCTGCGGATGTACCTGCGGTGGGCGGAGCGCCACAGCTACAAGACCGAGATCTACGACACCTCGTACGCCGAAGAGGCGGGCATCAAGTCCGCTACCTTCAAGGTCTCGGCGCCCTATGCCTACGGGACGCTGTCGGTCGAGCAGGGCACACACCGGCTGGTCCGGATCAGCCCGTTCGACAACCAGGGGCGCCGGCAGACGTCGTTCGCCGGGGTCGAGGTCCTTCCGCAGGTCGAGGAGGCCGACCACATCGACATCCCGGAGAACGACATCCGTGTCGACGTCTACCGCTCGTCCGGCCCCGGTGGACAGTCCGTCAACACCACGGACTCCGCGGTGCGCCTCACCCACGTGCCCACCGGGATCGTCGTCACCTGCCAGAACGAGAAGTCGCAGCTCCAGAACAAGGCGTCGGCGCTGCGGGTCCTGCAGGCCAAGCTGCTCGAGCGGGCCCGGCAGGAGCGTCAGGCGGAGCTCGACGCGCTGAAGGGCGACGGCGGGTCGAGCTGGGGGAACCAGATGCGCTCCTATGTGCTGCACCCGTACCAGATGGTCAAGGACCTGCGGATCGACATCTTCCGGTCCTCCGGTCCGGGTGGCCAGGGCGTCAACACCACCGACTCCGCCGTCCGCATCACCCACCTGCCGACCAACATCGTCGTGACCTGCCAGAACGAGCGCTCTCAGCTGCAGAACAAGGCCGCCGCGATGCTCGTGCTCCAGGGCAAGCTGCTCGAGCGTCGCCGGCAG
>DATDMG010000463.1:0-8707 GCA_036518955.1 Kineosporiaceae bacterium
GAGACTCCCTCGCCGTCGCCCTTCGCCCGCGCGCTGCTCTTCGGATACGTGGCACAGTTCCTCTACGAGGGGGACTCCCCGCTCGCGGAGCGGCGCGCGGCAGCCCTCTCCCTCGATCCCGTGCTGCTCGCCGAACTACTCGGCCGGGGCGAGGGCGCCTCCCTTCGTGACCTGCTCGATCCGGCGGCCGTCGCGGCTACCGAGGCGCAGCTGCAGCGGCTCGACCCGACCCGTCGGCTGCGCGGCATCGAGGGCGTCGCCGACCTGCTACGGCTCCTCGGTCCGCTGACGACCGTGGAGGTGGCGAAGCGCTGTACCGAGCCGGCCTCGGGCAGCGTCGTCGCGGCACGCGGCACACCCGGCGGTCCCCCGATCCGCGCCGCCATCGACCCCACGGTGCCGGAGGCCGACCCGCCGGAGCCAGGGGCGGGTGAGGACCTCCCCGACCACCCGCCCGAGTTCTCCTGGGGCGGTGCAGCGCCGGACGGCGGGACCGCCGCGCCGGAGGGGCTCGACCCCGAGGCACCGCCCGTGGCACCCGCCCGAGCCGGGAAGTGGCTGGCCGAGCTCGAGGCGACCCGGCGAGCGATCCGGGTCCGGATCGCCGGCGAGGAGCGGTGGGCCGCCGTCGAGGACGCCGGCAGGCTGCGGGACGCCCTCGGCACCCCGCTGCCCGTCGGGATCGCGGAGGCGTTCACCGAGCCGGTCCAGGACCCGCTCGGTGACCTGCTGTCCCGCCATGCCCGGACCCACGGGCCGTTCACCGCTGCGAACGCCGCAGCCCGCTTCGGGCTCGGAGTGGCGGTCGTCACGGAGAGCCTGCGCCGGTTCGTGGCCGCCGGCCGGCTGGTCGAGGGCGAGCTGCGACCGCTGGAGATCGGCGGCGGCAGCAGCACGGACTACTGCGACGCCGAGGTGCTTCGCACCCTGCGCCGGCGCTCCCTCGCCGCGCTGCGCGCCGAGGTCGAGCCGGTGTCAGCCACCGATCTCGCGCGGTTCCTCCCCGCGTGGCAGGGGGTGGGGGCGGCGGTTCGCGGGGCGGAGGGCGTGCTCCGGGCGATCGAGCAGCTCGCCGGGGCGGTGCTGCCCGCCAGCGCGCTGGAGACGTTGGTCCTGCCCTCGCGCGTGCCGGGCTACTCCCCGTCGATGCTCGACGAACTGACGACGGCCGGCGAGGTCGTCTGGTCCGGGCACGGTGCCCTACCGGGCGACGACGGCTGGGTGGCGCTGCACCCGGCCGACCTGGCACCGGTGACACGTGCGGAGCCCGACCCGGAGTTCGTCGCCGGGGCCCGACACCGGGCAGTGCTTGACGCACTCGCCGGAGGCGGGGCCTACTTCTTCCGGGCCCGGTCCGAGGCGGTCGCCTCGACGGACGACTCGGCACTGGTCCAGGCCTTGTGGGATCTGCTCTGGGGCGGGCTGGTCACGAACGACTCGCTGGCGCCGCTGCGGGCCCGGCTCTCCGGCGGCCGGACGGCGCACCGGGGGCGCGCCGCCACGCCCCGCGCCCGGTACGGCGGCCGGTATGCCGCGCTCCGGGCGGCCCGGGCCGCGGCGGGTGGCCGGCCGGCGATGCCCGCGCGATCCGGTCCCCCCACCGCCGCTGGTCGCTGGGCCCTGCTGCCGGCGCGGGAGGCCGACGCCACGGTCCGCGGCCATGCGCTGACCGAGGTACTGCTGGAGCGTCACGGGGTGCTCACCCGGGGAGCGGTGATGGCGGAGCGGGTCACCGGGGGATTCGCGGGCACCTACCGGCTGCTGTCCGCCTTCGAGGACGCCGGGAGGGTGCGGCGCGGCTACTTCGTGGAGGGGCTCGGCGCGGCCCAGTTCGGCGCCACCGGTGCCGTGGACCGGCTGCGGTCGATCGCCCGGCCCCTCGGCGCCGAACCGGCCGAGCCCCTGCCCGGGGCGTCGGCTCGAGCGCCGGCTCGCTCGACCGTCGTCCTCGCGGCCGCGGACCCCGCCAACGCCTACGGCGCTGCCCTGCCCTGGCCCTCGCGCGGCGAGCAGACGGCCAGCGGGCACAAACCCGGCCGCAAGGCGGGGGCGCTCGTCGTCCTCGTCGACGGCGAGTTGGTCCTCTACGTCGAGCGCGGGGGGCGCTCGCTGCTCTCCTGGACGGAGGACCCGGGCGCGTTGCAGACCGCGGCCGATGCGCTGGCTCTCGCCGTCCGTGAAGGTGCGCTGGGCCGGCTGACGGTCGAACGCGCGGACGGCGAAGGGCTGCTGCGGGCGGATCATCCGCTGGCGTCCGCGCTCGCGTCGGCCGGGTTCCACGCCACCCCGCGAGGGTTGCGGATCAGGGCATGACATCGCAGACGCTTCGAGCGGCACAACCGGGCGAGGTGCGGGAGACTGATCACCAAACGCTCCGACTCGGGTGGAGGTGGGTCATGGCCCCCGAGCTCCCGCTCACCACGACGTCTCCGGTGCCGACCGCCCGCTCGACCCGGCGTCCTTTGCTGGTGGTCGTCGCCGTCGTGGCGTCGCTGGTCGCCGTCGCGGTGGCGCTCAGGCTGCTCGTGGCGCCGGCTCCTACCCGGCTGGCCGGCGTCTCCTGGCCCACCGCGGGCCCGGGCTCGCCGACCACTCCGGCGAACGACCGCCCGTGGCCGGGGACTGTGCCACCGCCGAGCATGGTGGTGGGGGCGCCCGGGAACGCGTCGGCCCCTCCCGAGGGGCCGACGGGTCCCGCACAGCCGACCGGCGCGGCGAACGACGGCCTGTTCTGCACGTCCGCGCGCATCGAGCTGGTCTCCCTGGGCAGTCAAGGACTATCGACGCTGAAGGGCCTGGCCACCGAGGCGGGCGACGCCGTCCCGCAGGCGCGCGGCGTGGTGGAGTCCGCGGTCGCCCAGGCGGGCCGGCTCCAGGGCGCGGCCCCGGCAGAGCTGGTCCAGGCCGTGGAGACCCTGGCCTCCGCATGGTCCACGCTGTCCGCCGCGCTGGATCGGGCCGGCTACGACCGCGGGGCGGTGATCGGGTTGGCGATCAAGTACCTGACGAACCCGGTCGTCGCCGCGGCCTGGGGCGCCATCACCGTCTGGGTGGCCCGCCACTGCGGGGTGACTCTCGTCGAGAGCCGGCCGACCGGCTCCTGATCCCTGCCGATCAGGATGCCGGGCCGTCCGAGGTGGAGGAGGCAGGGGCATGCCTGAGGGTGACGTCGTCTGGCGGACGGCTGAGCGTCTGAACGCAGCCCTGGCCGGACGACGGCTCACCGTGAGCGATCTGCGGTGGCCCTCGCTCGCCACCACCGATCTGACGGGCCGGGAGATGATCGAGGTGGTGAGCGCAGGCAAGCACATCCTCGCTCGGATCGCCGGTGGCCTGACCCTGCACAGCCACCTGCGGATGGAAGGCTCCTGGCACGTCCACCGGACCGGCGAGCCCTGGGTCCGGCGCCGCCCGGAACGCGGCGTGCGCGCCGTCCTCGCCAACGCCGAGTGGACGGCGATCGGGCACGATCTGGGCATGCTCGATCTCGTCGCCAGCAGCGCGGAGCACTCCCTGATCGGGCACCTCGGCCCTGACGTCCTCGGCCCCGGCTGGGACCCTGTCGAGGCAGCGCGCCGGCTCGGGGTCCTCCCCGACCGACCGGTCGGGGAGGCGTTGCTCGACCAGCGTCTGCTGGCCGGGGTGGGCACGTTCTACATGGCCGAGGCCCTGTTCCTGCGCGGGCTGTCCCCGTGGACGCCGGTCAGGGCTGCCGGAGATCTCGGTGCCCTGGTCGCCCTGGTGCACCGGCTGATGACGGCCAACCGGGACCGCGCCGTACAGTCCACCACCGGTGATCTGCGGCCGGGGCGGCACCAGTACGTTCACGCCCGGTCCGGGCGACCCTGCCGGCGGTGCGGCACCACCGTGCGCGTCGCTGCCGTCGGGCGACCGCCGCAGGAGCGCCCCGCCTTCTACTGCCCCCGCTGCCAGCCGGGACCGACCCCGACGGACGACGGGCGCCGGCAGGCACCGCTCGGGGCCGGCGTGGCGACCGACCCCCGTCCGCGTTACCGCGGCCGTTGACCGGGGCGGTTACGCTCGACATCCCGTGATTGGCTACGGTGGCGTAACCTCACTCGCACCGGGGCGGGCCACGCCTCTCCCACGTCCACCTACGCGTCCACCCTTGGAGACCCCGATGGCCGAACTGACCCAGCTGCAGCTCCTCACCGAGCTCCAGCCCGTCGTCGCCCAGGAGCTGGACCGCCACCTCTCCTCGGCCAAGGAGTGGATGCCCCACGAGTTCATTCCGTGGAGCGCTGGGCGCGACTTCGACGGCCCGCTGAACGGCGAGGCCTGGGACCCCGACCACTCGAGGATGACGCCCACCGCGCAGACGGCGCTCGTCGTCAACCTGCTCACCGAGGACAACCTGCCCAGCTACCACCGGGAGATCCACGCGTCGTTCGGAGCGGACGGCGCGTGGGGCACCTGGATCGGGCGCTGGACGGCGGAGGAGGGTCGCCACGGGATGGCGATCCGCGACTACTTGCTGACCACCCGGGCGGTGGACCCGGTGGCTCTGGAGCGCGAGCGGATGACGCACATGACCCACGGGTTCAACTCCGCCTACCAGCTGGACATGCTGCACACGGTCGCCTACGTCTCGTTCCAGGAGCTGGCGACCCGGATCTCGCACCGGAACACCGGCCGGTACACCTCCGATCCACTGTGCGAACAGTTGCTGGCCCGAATCGCCGCCGATGAGAACCTGCACATGGTCTTCTACCGCAACCTGCTCAAGGCTGCCCTGGAGGTCGCCCCGGACCAAACGGTCAAGGCCATCTGGGACGTCGTCCAGACCTTTCAGATGCCAGGTGCGGGGATCGACGGGTTCGCCCGGCGCTCCCTGGCCATCGCCTTGGCGGGCATCTACGACCTGCGGATCCATCACGACGAGGTGCTCATGCCGGTGCTGAAGTCTTGGAGGATCTTCGACCTGGAGGGGCTGTCGAGCGAGGGCGAGCAGGCCCGCGAGCAGCTCGCGGCCTTCCTGTCCGGCCTGGACGCGAAGGCGGGTCGCTTCGAGGCCAAGCGCGCCGCCCAGCAGTCACGCCTGGCCGCACGGGCCTGACCGGGCGCAGGGCAACGGTCCGGGCCGGGCTGACGGGTCCGGGCCGGGCTCCGTCGGGCCACCACCTGACGCGGCACGAGGTACGGCGGGCGGGAACCGAAGCGGACGGGGCGGGGCCCCCGAACGGGTGACACGGCCGCCGGCGACACCGGCACCTGAGCCGGTGGCCAGTGGCCGAGATCACGAGAGCTGATGTCGCCAGCCACCGAAACAGGCCGGACACGGCCGCGAGAGCGGCGGGGCGAGGCAGGTACAGAGCACGGCTGCCGCCCCGGTTCAGCGGCGACGACGCCAGCTCAGGCGGCGCTGACGAGGCCTCCCCCGCGCAACGACACGTCACCGTCCAAGCCGGCGGCCAGGTCGTCGGGCACCGTGTCGGGCACGTGCACCGAGGCCACCGGCGCCTCGGCCGCGGCCACCCGCTGGCTGACCTCGTGCAACACCGACGACAGCGGAACCTCGAGTGCGCCACAGATGGACGCCAGGAGTTCGCTCGACGCCTCCTTCTGCCCGCGTTCGACCTCGCTCAGGTACCCGAGCGACACCCGAGCCACCGAGGACACCTCACGCAATGTGCGGCCCTGCTGACGACGGGCGTGACGCAGCACGTCGCCGATCTCCTGTCGCAAGAGCACCACGGCCCGTCCTCCCTTCGCCTGCGTCTTGCCTGTGTCGGCTGCCTCGCGCGGGACCTGAAGTCGCGCTTTCGGCGTCCGGTGCACCACGGGCACCACTGCCCTAACGTTACCCTGGCGCATCCTCGCCTGCTCAGCAGGCACGTCGTGACTCACACCAGGAGAACTGCGGGAGCTCTCATCGTGTTCCACCGGAGTGACACGACCAAGGTCTTCCGCGCAGAGCAGAACGATCGGCTCACTCTCACCCTTTCCTGACATAGTTCATCCCAGCAGAAGGGCCAGTGCCGCGTCTACGGTCCCTGACCTCACCCGGTTACGATCGCCTTCGAGGTGAAGCTCCACGACGCGCGTCCCGCGCGGCCCGGCGAGCCCCAGGTACACGGTTCCCGGAGCGTGTCCGTCCACCGGGTCCGGCCCGGCGACGTCGGTCGTGGCCGAGCCCCAGGTGGCGCCCAGCCGCTCCCGGACGCCCACAGCCATCTGGACCGCCACGGCCGGATCCACGGCACCCTGGCGGGCGAGCAGGGCGCCCGTCTCCGGCCCGGTCACCGCCTCCGGTCCGGTCACCGTGCCCGGCTGTCTCTGGTGGCCGCACACCTGGTAACGGGACGGCCGGTCATTCCGGCAGCTCAGCCCGACGCATCACGTGGACGATGCCGAGCAGGTAGCCGACCCCCGTGACGACGGTGAGGGCGACGGCCAGGATCATCGCCCCGACGGCGGCCAGGTGCCAGTGTCCTGGCAGAGGGAGCAGATACAGCGTGATCGCCAACGCCTGCGACGCCGCCTTGATCTTCCCACCGCGACCCGCCGGCAGCACGACCCGGCGGATCACCATGAACCGCAGAACGGTGATCGCCGCCTCTCGAGCGAGCACCACCAGCGTCACCATCCAGCTCAACTCACCCATCACGGACAGACACACCAGTGCCGTGCCGATCAGGGCCTTGTCAGCGATCGGGTCTGCGATCTTGCCGACGTCCGTGATCAGTCCCCATCGGCGGGCGACCTCCCCGTCGAACCGGTCCGTCGCCACCGCCAGGACGAAGGCTCCGGCGGCCGCCCACCGCCAGGGGGACCTCCCCCCGCCCTCCAACAGGAGCCAGGCGAAGAGGGGGACCAGCACGATCCGGACGGCGGTGAGCGCGTTCGCGACGTTCCACACGCTGACGCGCGGTGCCGCCGGTACCGCGATCGGGTCCACCGGGTGGTCCATCCCGCTCACCCTGCCGGCACCGAGCCCTTGCGGGCGGCTCCCCCTGGGGCCGTGGCACGACCCGCGGCGAACGTCCCTTCGCCGACGCCGGCGAACGTCCCTTCGCCGGCGCCCGCCCCGCCGGTGCTCCGCTGGCCCACCACGGCGTCGATCCCGACGGCTACGGCGAGCAGGTCGACGCCACGGGCCTGGCTGACCCGCGCCCGGACCACATCACCAGGGCGGAGCACCGTGCCGTCCGCACGGTACGCGGGCAGCACGGTCACGCCGTCGACCTCAGGGCCCTGGTGCGCGGCGCGGCCGACCGCGACGGCGGGCGGCGCGGCCCCCGGCGTCCGCCGGCGTTCCCCGGGACGGGCGGACCCGACGGGACCATCGACGAGGTCCTCGTCGGGGTCGTCGTCGATCTCCTCGACGAGCACCTCGACCTCCTCCCCGATCCGGTCCTGGGCACGCTGGGCCGTCAACTCCTCGGCGAACGCGGTGAGGCGCGCCACCCGCTCGGCCACCTCGTCCGGGCTGATCTTCCCGTCGAGGCCGGCCGCCTCGGTCCCCTCCTCGTCGGAGTAGCCGAACACCCCGACGACGTCGAGCATGGCGGCCTCGAGAAAGCGCTCCAGTTCCCGCACGTCGGCCTCGGTCTCGCCCGGGAAGCCCACGATCACGTTGGACCGGATCCCCGCCTGCGGTGCGATCCGGCGCACCGTCCGGACCAGCGCCAGGAACTCGGCGGACCCACCGAACCGGCGCATGCGCCGCAGCACCGCGGGAGCTGCGTGCTGGAACGACAGGTCGAAGTAGGGGACGACCCCGGCAGTGCCGCCGATCACCTCGAGAAGCCCCGGTCGCACCTCGGCGGGTTGCAGGTAGGACAGCCGGACCCGGTGGACCCCCGGCACCGCGGCCAACTCCGGCAGCAGGGTCTCCAACAGGCGCAGGTCTCCCAGGTCCTTCCCGTAGGACGTCGAGTTCTCACTGACCAGGAACAGTTCACGCACCCCCTGCGCGGCCAGCCATGCCGCCTCGGTGAGCACCTCGGCCGGCCGGCGGGACACGAACGCCCCCCGGAACATCGGGATCGCGCAGAAGGCGCACCGGCGGTCGCAGCCGCTGGCGAGCTTGAGCGGCGCCCACGGGGCGGTCCCCAATCGGTGCCGCAGCACAGGAGGGCCGGAGGCCGCGTGCCCAGCCGGCGCGCGGGACGCCGCGCCCAGGGCCGGGGCGCCGGGCAGGCGGCCCGGCCCGGCGGAGGACCGATCGACCGGTGCCAGCGGCAGCAGGGTCCGGCGGTCCCTGGGCACGTGCGAGGCGGGACGCTCCCCGCGCAGCACGCTCTGCAGGTGCGCGGTCAGGTCGCCGTAGGTGTCGAACCCGAGGACGGCGTCCACCTCCGGGAGCTCCTGGGCGAGCTGGCTGCCGTAGCGCTCCGCCAGGCAACCGACCGCGACCACGGCGCGCGTCCGGGTGGCCCGGTCGTCGCGGAGGTCGGCGGCCTCCAGCAGCGTGTCGATCGAGTCCTTCTTGGCCTGCTCCACGAAGCCGCAGGTGTTGACCACGGCGACGTCGGCGTCCGCCGCGTCGTCGACGAGGCGCCAGCCGGCCGCGGCCAGCCGGCCGGCCAGCTCCTCCGAGTCGACGTCGTTGCGGGCACACCCGAGAGTCACCAGGGCCACCGTGCGCACCGGCACAGCGTCGGGACGGAACTGCGCTGGCGCCATTCCGCAAGCCTATCCGCGCCGCGGGCACGCCCGGCGCGCACCCCGACCCGGGACTGCA
>DATDMG010000464.1:0-21032 GCA_036518955.1 Kineosporiaceae bacterium
CGGCCACCCAGGGCCGGGTGACGATCAAAGGTCGACATTGGCGTGGATCGTTGTGACGCTGGCCTGGTGGTGTTCCGGTGCGCTCTACCCCACCGGGATCCGCGGTTGCCGTACCGGCGGGGCCGGAGCGCGTGGGTCTCGGCCCGCCGCGGTCGAGGGAGGGTCGCCGACAATCCTGAGGAACGCTTGCCGGGTCATGGACCTCAAAAGCAGGCGCCAAGGCGAAGGCCGGCGCTGCATCAGGGCGAGATCACCCATGATCGCACCGTCACCTGACGCGATCCGGGGACCGGCGTGAAGGCGCTGTCAGTGAATTTCACCCTGGTGCGGCCGGCCGCTCGCCACGGCGCTGCTGGGGGCGTGCCTGTGCACGTGGCGTCGGGGGGGCAGATCCAGGCCGTCAGGTAGACCTCGAGCGGCTTGGGAGCCAGTGCGTTGTCCGGGAGCTCGATCACCGGCCCGGTGTAGGTGTTGCTGGCCGTGATGTTGAGCGTCGCCGCGCGGGCCACCAGTCCGGACCGGAACACTTGCCCCGACACGTTGTTCAGGGTCAGGTTCACGCTGTTGCGGGGCAGGTACGCCGTTCCCTGCAGGTAGAGTTGTTTGTCCCCTTGGGAGTTCGTGGCGATCACCGCGGCGCTGCCTGGCGACGTTACCGTCGAGGCCTGCTCCCGGAACGATATCGGCTTCCATTCCAGAGTGAGCGACATGTAATCGAGGTCCGATTCCACAGCGTTGGATGAGTTCGCCGTGTTCAGCGTGACCTGCGCCGACAGCGGGGAGATCGCGGTTCCGAGCCCGAAAGCGTACGTCGACGGGGCGAGCAGTGACGTGAAGTCAAGGGGAGGATCCTGACGGTAGGTCAGTGTGCTGCCTGTGCTGACCGGCAGCGGCAGCGACACCGGGCTCGCACCGGGCACGTTCGGGGTGAGTGTGACGGTCATCGAGGTACCGGCGTCAGCATTCTTCTCCGCGTGTCGCACGGTGAGTAGCGCCTTCGTGAGGACGGCGCGCTGTCCGATGGGAGACGCCAGCCCGGCGAATCCACCGATTCCCAGAGTGACGGTACGCTTGCCGTTCACTCCCGTAACCTTCGGGCCCTTGTCACCGTCATGAGGTGTGGCCAGGTCCGTCTCCGGGCTCAACCCGCCGTACTTGGGCGCCGAGGCGTTCGTCGACAGCGTGTTCGGGGTCAAGGTCGCGGACGACGTCGCGCCGTCCGGCGATTTCGCGCCGTAGACGACGATCGGCGGCTTGTTCGAGGACCACGTCCCGCATAACTCGACCTTGCCCTGGTCGACCTCGAGTCGGCTGTCACCACCGAAGACGAACTCGACTCCGGCGGACCCGGTCGACGTCAGCGGGCTGACGCAGGCGCCAGGAACCGAGGCAGGTTGCGTCGTCCAGCCGTTCCGGGTGCCCCCGATCAGGAAGGCGTCCGGGTCGCTGGCCGTCCAGAGGTCACTCCCCTGCGGAATCACGGGAGACCCGCTAGCGGGCATCTCGGAGTTGTGGAAATCGAAGAAGTAGACGCCGGGCGAGAACCAGAAGGTGTGTTTGCGGCAGGAGTTGCTCCCGGCGCCGTTCATCATGTTGGTCAGCCCGACGGCGTCGTCGTAGAGCCCGGGCTGGAAGGTGACCAGCGGCGTTCCGGCGGCACACGTGGGCAGCGTCCGCCGGACCAGTCCGGTCGGTTGAGCGTAGGCGGCCGGATACGTCAGGCCCGGATCGTCCCCGGCGGCCAGGTGCGTTCCGGTCCCGCAGTGCGTGTTCGCCGGGTCGAGCGTGTAGATGGGCCCCCCGCAGGTGCCCTCTGCGGTCAGGGTGGCGCCGTCCACATAGACCTCGTTGCAGTTCCCGGTCGGCGGCTGCGGCGTGGCGGAGCAGTCGTTCCCGCCGGTCGCGGCAATGGTCGAGTTCGAGTACACCGACCCGTGGATCCGCAGGACGCTGTTGCCGGCCTTCGTCAGGCCCTCCGAGTTCCCCAGCAACAGCAGCGCCTGGGACGGCTTGTTCAACTCCGACACCGGCACCAGGCCACCAGCCGCGCCGCTGCCCGGATCCGGGGCGCAGGTCACTACCACGGTCGCCCCGTGAGGACCGGACGCCGGGTACGTCTTGGTCCCCGCCGCTCCGAGGCAGTTCTGCCCTGCGGCGGCGTTGTTGAAGTAGTCGCTGTTCCGGACATCGGTGATCGCCGCGTTCAGCGCGCCCGCGACGTCCTGCTGCTGCTGATCGGCCCGCGTGGTCGCCTGGAAGGAGACCAGGGACGTCGAGGCGTACGTCAGAAGCGAGGTGACCACGATCGAGATGGCGAACAGCACCACCACCGTGAAGATCAAAGATGCTCCGGTGTCGTCTCGGGCAGGCACGGCCCGGTGACCCCTGGGCCGGCGGCTCATGCTGCCCTCCGCTGCCCGACCAGCGAGAACGGTTCACCGGCCAACGGAGTGAGGGTGAGCGTCACGGTGTCGCCGGAGACGGTGACGGACGGCGTGGTGCCGGCTGAGAGGCGGCGTGCCACGACGGCGTCGCTCGACGGGGTGAGCGGGAACGACGGGGTGGGCTGCGGCGGGTCGGTGAGCCCGGCGCTGTTGCTGGCCTCGCAGCTCAACCGGTGGAGGTTCTGGTACGTCTGGCCGGAGCCGGTCACCGTCTCCAGCGTGTAGGTCACGATCACTACCTTGGCGGTGGCTACGGCCGATGAGTCGTAGGCGTCGGCAAGGAATTCCACCACCGAGGGAGAGCTGCCGCAGCGGGAGGTCCCGGTGGTGACGACACCGTCCGTCGCCGGGTGGGCGTCGTCGTCCGGCCGTGCGCCCTGGACGTCGTCGGCGAAGTAGGTGGAGGCGAATTCCTCCGCCTGACTCGCGTCCAACCGGTCCGAGCTGCCCCGATCAGCGGTCACCGCACCGAACATCACCGAACTGAGCGCGAGCATCACGATGCCGAGCACGGACATGGCGGTCACCATCTCGATCAACGTGAACCCGCCGTCAGGACGACGCAGATCGGGAACGGTCGAGGTCAACAGGGGCTCGTCGTTCCGCATGGCTTCCTCACCGTCACCCACAGTTGGGACGTGAATCCTGGATAGATCGAGTCGGCCACCGTCATCCGCAGGAGCACCCGTTGCGTGCCGGTGTCGTCGCCGGCGACGCAGGCACCTCCCCCGCCACTGCCGCTGGTGAACGCCGTCCCGTTCCAGTACTGCACCTGCGCCACCGAGGCGGTGTAGCCGGTCCGAGCCGGCCCGTCGTAGCCGAACGCGGCGGCAAAGGCGGACGCGCTGGCGCAGGGCAGGTAGCTGGCGTCGGTGACCCGAGCGGCGATGGTCTCGCTCCACGACCTCAGCGCCGACTTGGCCTCCACTCGCCGCTGGTCGAACGACGAAGCATCGACGGCCAGCCGGACCGCGGCCAGCACCGCGACGACCGCAATCCCGATGATGCACAGGCTGATGACGAGCTCCAGCAGCGTTTCGCCGCGGTCATCGGGACCACGCGTGGTCGCGGCACCCCCGGTCATACGTGCACCGACCGGAAGATGCCATACATGGCGGACACCAGGGCTATGGCGACGAACCCCACCACGGACCCCATCACGATGATGACCGCGGGTTCGATGATGGACGTCACCTTATTGATCTTGTAGCCGAGTTCCCGCTCGTAGTATCGCGCCGCGATCTCGAGCTGCTGATCCAGGCTTCCGGTCTCTTCCCCCACCCGGATCATCTGCGAGGCAACACCGGGGAACAGTCCGCACGCCGCGATCGGTTGTGCCAGCCCGTCGCCGCGCTGCATCGCCTCCCGGACTCTTTCGAGTGCGTTTTCGAAGATGACGTTCTTGAGTGCACTGGTGGCCACGCTCATCGCGTCCGGCAGCGGCACCCCTGCGCTCACCATCGCTGCCAGCAGGCGGGTGAAACGCTCGATCTTCGTGTACCGGACCGCCCCCCCGATCACCGGCATAACGAGCACCGTCCGGTGCCAGATCCGCTTTCCAGGCCTGGTGAGGCTACCCAGGACGCTGCCGGAAACCACTGCGGCCAGGCCTGCCGCCAGAAGCCACCACCAATGAGTCAGGAACCTGGTGGTCCCCAGCAGGGCACGGGTCGGCCACGGCAGCTCGGCGTCCAGACTGGCGAAGAACGTCTCGAACTTGGGCAGCACGAAAACGCTCAGCACGACGATCGTGATCAGCGCCATCGCCGCCACGATGACCGGGTAGATCATGGCGGAGGTGACTTTCTTTCGGGTCTCGACGTCCCGCTCGATGTACACCGAGAGCTGGTCGAGCACCTCATCCAGCCGGCCGGTCAGCTCCGCGGAACGCAGGATGCCGCGGTACCACTCCGGGAAGTCCTTCGGGTGGCGGTCCAGCGCGCCGATCAGTGTGGTCCCGGACCTCAGGTCGTCACCGACGGCAGCGAGGGTACGGCGGACCGCGACGGAGTCTGACTCCTGGTCGAGGATGCCGATCGCGTCCAGGATCGGGATGCCGGCGCGCAGGAACGCGGAGAGCTGCCGGCTCAGGTGCATCAGCTCCGAGGCCTTGATCCGCGCTGGCAGGATCTCGATGTGGGCGAAGGACCGCTGCGGCTCGATCCGGGAGATCCGCAACCCACTCTGCACCAGGCCGAGCCGCGCCGCGGCCAAGGTCGTGGCGTCCGCGGTGCCCGAGACCTGCGCGCCGTGCGGATCGACCGCGTGGTAGGCGTACTTCGGCATCATCAGGCCCTTCAACTGGTCGAGGCTCGGAGTGCTCAGAGGGTGTAGATGGTGCGGAGGATCTCCGTGATGGTGGTCTCGTTCTCCGCGACGAGGCGCACTCCTTCAGCCCTCAACGGGCTCATCCCCTGTTCGATCGCGAGTAGGCGCATGCGCTCGTGCGAGGGGTGGTCGGCCACCAGCAACTCGCGCATCTCCTCGGTGACGGACAGCAGTTCGTAGACGCCGATGCGGTCGGAGAATCCGGTTCCCGAGCAGTAATTGCAGCCCGTGCCCGCATAGAACGTCTGGTCCGGATCACCTCCGGCACCGGCGTAAAAGGCAAGTTCCTCGGTGCTCGGCATATACTCCGCGCGGCAGTAGAGGCAGCTGCGCCGAACGAGTCGTTGCCCGACCACACCGATCACGGACGACGCCACAAGGAATGCCTCGATCCCCATGTCCAGGAACCGGTAGAGGGCTGAGACGGCGTCCGTCGCGTGCAGCGAGGAGAGCACGAAATGGCCTGTCAGCGCCGACTGGACGGCGATCCGCGCGGTCTCGACGTCGCGCATCTCGCCGACCAGGATCATGTCTGGGTCCTGGCGAAGGATCGAGCGTAGCCCGGCGGCGAACGTGATCCCCGCCTGCTCGTTGATCTGGATCTGGTTGATCGACGGGAACACGTATTCGACGGGGTCCTCGATCGTGGTGACGTTCCGGTCGACCCCGTTCACCTCGGTCATGGAGGCATAAAGGGTCGTGGTCTTCCCGCTGCCTGTCGGCCCGGCGCAGATCACCATGCCGTACGGCGAGCGGATCATCTTCGCGAAGGCGTCGTGCGTGCGATCCGGCATGCCGAGGTCACGCAGCCGGTACATCGGCCGGGACTTGTCCAGGATCCGCAGGACCACCTTCTCGCCCCAGACGGTGCCCATGGTGGCGACGCGGATGTCGACTGCCCGGCCGTCGATCGTCGTAGCGAGCTGCCCGTCCTGAGGGCGGCGCCGCTCGACGATGTTCATCCCCGCCAGGATCTTGATCCGGCTGGCCAGCGCCGGTCCCATATCGGTGGGCAGCGTGAGCGTGTCGTGCAGCGCCCCGTCGATCCGGAACCGGACCCGGACCATCGTGTCCTGCGGCTCGATGTGGACGTCGGACGCCCGGTCCCGCAACGCCTGGGTAAGGATCATGTTGGCGACGTTGACCACGGGAGCGTCGGCATCGGCCGTCAGGTCGAGATCAGCCCGCTGGACGACGCCCCGCGGTTGCGCGGTGGGCACGAAAGCGGCGACCTGCTGCTCGACGTCCCGAAGGGCCCGATACATGGAGTTGATCGCACGCATCACCTGCTGCTCGGTCGCGATGTGCACCCGCACCGGGCGACCCAACTGCTCCAGCCCGGCGAGCACATCCGGTGACGGGTCGCTGATCGCTACGTCCAGGACGCCGTCCTCGTCCACCGTCACCGGGACCGCGGTCAGCGAACGGGCGGCCGACTCCGGCAACTCCCGGGCGGCGTCCGGGTCCGGGGCGTATCGGCTCAGATCCGCCAGCGGGAGGTTCAGCTGCTCCGCAAGGGCGGCGGCCAACTGGTGCTCGCCGATCAGCCCGAGCTGCACCAACAGACTACCGATCGGCCTGCCGACCAGCGGTTGCTGCTCGAGAGCCTCGACCAGGAGCGCCTCGGTGATCGCGCGCTGCCGTACCAGGAGCTGCCCCAGCGGCGGCCCCGAGGTGCTGGCGGGTCCGGGCGACCAGGCGGCGGACGGTCCCTCGTCCGCAGGGGGAGTCCGTCCGGGCGCCACGGTGGCCGATCTCTGGGGCTTGGTCGACGAGCGTCCCAGGCGCATGGTGGATGGTCCTCTCCGCCGCCGGTCATTCGTTACTCAGAGTGTGCGGCCCGAGGATGAGGCGGCCGAGGGTTGGTGCCGTTTCTCATTCGGTCGGAGGCACGAATCCGGTACGTGTCCGACGCGAGCCACCCAAGCGACGGGCACCCGGATGGGTGACCGAGCGTAAACGTCCACAAGCGGACTGCAGCCGGCCCACAGACTCACTGGTCATGGCGACGACTCGACACTCCGCTGGACGTGCCCTCACGCCATCTGCCGACCCCGGGTGGACCATCCGACTGCGTCGGGCGTTGCTCCCCGTCGGTTGGTGCACCACTGCCCCCGCTCTCGCGGCCCTTGTCTGCGGGCTCGCAGCGGCGACGGACGCCACGCCGCTGAGCCCTGGCGCCCCCGCACGTCCGGCTGCGGCCCAGCTGGGGCAGTCGCTTGCCGGAGTGGGCGCCAGGTCGGACACGGCTGCGGTCGACGCTCTCTGGGACGCGATCCCGCGCCGTGGGACAACGACCATGACCGCCATCGGTACGAAGTCCGCTGATGAAACCACCCCTGCGGTCGCCCGGACGACTCGCTCGATGCAGGCGGTGTCCAGTGTGACAAGGCCAGGTCCATGGAGCATTCCTGCGCTCGGAGCCGGCGGCATTCCCCGGCAGGTTCTGGCCGCCTATCGGGCGGCGGCCCGGCAGGCGGATGCTCGGACTCCCGGTTGCCGCCTGACCTGGCCCCTGCTGGCCGGCATCGGCAGCGTCGAAAGCGATCATGCACGGTTCGGTGGCGCACGGCTCACCCGGACAGGACTCGTCGTCCCGGCCATCGTGGGGCCTCAGCTGAGCGGCGGTCCAGGGATGGTGGCGGTGCGCGACACCGACGGCGGAGCCCTGGACGGCGACCCGGTGTGGGACCACGCAGTCGGCCCGATGCAATTCCTACCCAGGACCTGGCGCCAGTACGCCCAGGACGGCGACCACGACGGCGTGACGAACCCGCAGGACGTCAACGACGCCGCCGCCACTGCCGCTCGATACCTGTGCGCCGCCGGGCGAGACCTCTCGACGCCGGCGGGGCGGCTCGCGGCCGTGCTCCGGTACAACGATTCGCTGGCCTACGCGGACTCCGTTCTGCAGCACGATGCCGTCTACGGCGGGGACCGCTGGGCTGTGATCCCGCCTTCCCCGGCCGCATCCGGAGCACCCTCACGGACGCCGGCGGCACCCTCGCATCGGCCGACGACCGCCACCACGACCCCGACCGGAATCCCCACGCCCGGATCGGGCCAGAGCTGGACCCCCACGCCCGGATCGAACCCGACGCCGACATCCGAATCGACCGCGACGCCGACCGGTGGCTCGGGCCCGATGCCGACGTCAGATCCGGGGGCGAGGCCGACGGCGGCCCCCACACCAGGCGAGTAACCCGGCACCAGAGCAGTCGACACGGACACAGCGGCACGCCGCCCGGCTGCGGCGACCCGCGGCCGGGGTCGGCCCTTGCCGGACCTCAGCGCCGCCCGGTGCAGGCGGTGGTGGCCGAGATCTCCGCCGGGGACGGCGCCCCGCTCCGTGGTGCTGACCCGACCGGCACGCCGAGCCTACCCGTGGTCCCGACCAGCACCGGGATCGAGACGGTCGCCTCCAGGCACCCGGGCTCGGCCAGGAGCAGGTCGCTGTAGACGTCGCGACCGTCGAACCGGTACCGGAACAGGTTGAGGTCGTCGTCCGCCGACCGGTGGATGGACACCACCCCCTGCGAGCCCAGGTGCGACGACATCGCCGGCTCGGGCAGGAACTGGGCCCAGCCGCCCGAGCAGCGGGCCGAGTAGCGCAGCCGGACGCTGCCGAGCTGCCCGTCGGCGCTCGAGAGCAGCGGTCGGCTGTCCAGGGTGACGGCGTCCGAGGCGCACCCGGCCTGCACCGGATCCGCGCCGTCCATGGCCGTTCTCGGATCGGTCGTCGCCGACCCGACCGACGTCTGGCCGGCGGACCGGCCGTCGGCCGACCGGCTCGGGGACGGCGGCCCCGCGGCGGCGCCACGACCGGGCGTCGGTCCGAACTGCGCCCAGATCACGACCAGTGGCGCGGCGGTGGCGACCAGGAGCGAGGTGACGATCCGTGGTCGGCGCCGGAGCGGGCCGACCCGACCCCGCGGATCGGCGTCCGGGCCTTCGGATGCCTCGGCAGGCGTTCCCGTGGTCGCCGCCGACCCCTCGGTCGCGCCGCCCCGATCCATCGGATCGACCGGTCGCCCCACCGCGGCCTGGGCGGCGTCCCAGACCTTCCCCCACTCGTCGGGTTGGCCGCCGCAGGCCCGGACGTACGCCAGGGCAACCTCTCGCGATGGCAATTGCTGACCATTGGCGGCCCGGGAGAGGGTCGCGGACGAGTAGCACACCCGCTGACCCAACTCCCGATAACTCGGATTGCCGGCCTCTCGGCGCAGTTCGCGCAGGGCCGCTGCGAACTGGCTGACCGGATCGCCCGGACGTGCCAGCGGTTTCTCCAGCCGTCCCATGGCTCCCCCGCGGATTGATGCGCATCAACGTGGAAAGGCTACCGCCCTGGCGAATCAACGGGCCGCCCTGCCCACCAATCCCGGTGCCCTTCTAGCGTCCGACTGTCGCACCGGGTGCCCGTTCGCCGGGATCCGGGCATCGACAAGGCATCGACACGACACCTCGGTGAGGATTCATGATCAGACATCGTGCCCGCGGGCTCCCGGCCCGATCCGCAACCGTCCTGCTGGCGGCTCTGGCCGTGACGGGGCTGACCGGGCTGGGTGGGGCCGGGGCGGCCGCGGCACTGACCGCGCGGCCGTCCTGGCAGAACGGCGGCTGCCATTCCGACACGGACGGCGGCCCCTTCAAGGCGAGTGCCTGCATCAGCGCCCAGACCATCGGCGCGGGGCGCGCCACCCGCGTCGTCTACAACTCCGACGCCTACATCGACGTCAAGCCGTCCGGCTGCTTCCAGTTGGAGATCGACGTCTACGACCACAACGGACAGCGGATCAGCCAGGGCGGGTGGCAGCGATTCTGCGGCAAAGGCCGCTACCTCGGGCCGTCCCAGCAGCCGTGGCCGGGCGGGGCGGCTCCGATCTACAGCGAGCTGACCATCGTGGACGGCTCGAAGGCGTGGGTGATGGACAGCTACTACCTGGGCTGAGGAATCGACCGGCAACAACCCGAGCACGGAGGCAACAGCAATGATCAGAATCGGACGACGGACGGTGGCCGCGACCTCGGCCTCCGCGGCTCTGGTGGCGGGGCTGGCGTTGTCCGCCCCGGCAGCCTGGGCGGACAACGCGACGGCGACGGCGCCCTTCGGCTCCGGGCGGCACATCGAGGCCCGGGTGTGGAAGGACAAGGGAAACCTGAGCCCGCACTGGACCACGTCGGCGTGGGCATATCACGGATCCGCGCTGTGGAAGGTCACCTGGATCAAGAACACCGCGGACCTGTACTCCACCGGGGCGTCGATCACGGTGTCGTGCAGTACCGACAAGAAGTGCACGGCCACCGGCAGTCTGACCGGCAACCACGTGTCCCTGTGGTGGCAGAACGGCGACTCCGACGAGTCCGACCTCGGTGGGCAGATGCAGGTCAACGGGCTGGTGGTGGCCACCAAGGCGTGCTCGTCGGCGGTCGGCTACTCACAGCCGCTGGGCCTGCACAGCAACGTCGCCACCGCCTGCGTCGGCTGGGGCTGACATGTCCGGGCTGGTTTCCGGCGTCCGGCCA
Source organism: Kineosporiaceae bacterium (assembly GCA_036518955.1). GTDB lineage: Bacteria > Actinomycetota > Actinomycetes > Actinomycetales > Kineosporiaceae > DATDMG01. The sequence continues at coordinate 10,296 of DATDMG010000464.1, forward strand.
GGCGGGACCGGCAGCCGTCGGGGCACCCGTGCGGCGGTCGCGCTGATCCTTGCGTGCCTGGTGAGCAGCTGTGCCACGCACACCGCCCCGCACACCGCCGCCCCGCACACCGCCGCCGGAAACCAGCTCAGCACCGACCTGGCCGCTCTGCGCGGCAGCAACGGGCTCTACACCGGCGACGCGGAGGGGGCCGACCCGGGTCTGGACGACTCGGCGTTCGGGTTGACGACGCTCGCAGCCGCCGGGGACGACGTCCGTCGCCCGGACCTGGACGTCTCCTGGCTGCGCTGGACCACCCGTGAGCAGGTGGCGGACGACCCGCTGTACGCCCGGCTGTCCCTGGCCAGGCTCGGCCACCTGCTCGGGCGACGCCTGCTCGCCGGGAGGGACGACGCCACGGTCCGGGCCATGCTCACCGACCGGGGGTACGTCGCCGATCCCAGGGCATCCGGGGCGGTGGCCCTCGACGACGGGGCCCGCCTGGCCAGCACGGCAGCCGCCGACGAGGTCCTGACCCTGGACGGGGCGCGCTGGTCGGACGCCGAACGGGCCCGGTCCGCCGCCTGGCTGGACGGCGCCGGCCGGGCCGCTGCTCGCTCGTCCCTCACCCAGGAATGGCACCTGGTGCAGGCCTACCGCGCGGTCGGCAGACCGGCGCCGTCCGACCTGGGCGCCGTCCTGGACCGCTGGTGGCAGGCCACCGGGTCCCACCTGACCGGGCCCACGACCGGGGACACCTTGGTCGAGACCTGCTCGTACGTCCTGCTGGCCGGCGCGGGGTCGCCGGTGGGCGGCGCCCTCGACCTGCCCGGACGGCGGACCGCGCTCACCCGGGCGCTCACCCCCGCCCCGGAGCAGGCCGGCGACCCGCAGGTGGGGGCGATGGTGGCGACGGCCTGGCGGGAACTCGGCAACGACCCCGCCGGGCTGGCCCCGCTCCGAGACGCCGTCCGGTCCCGGATGGACGACCGTGGCCTGGCACGCTGGCGACCGGTGGCACCGGGAGACCTCGTCGACACGCTCGCGGTCGAGCAGGTCCGGGCCCTCGCCGGGCTGCCGACGGCCGACCCCCCACTCGCCCGGGCGCTGCGTGCCGTCCGGGCCGACCCGACCTCGGCCGACCCCGACGCCGCTCCGCTATGGGCCGCCGCTCTCGTCGCCGCGGATCCGAGCGCCGACCCGCGATCGGTGGCCGCGCCGGGTGGCGACCCGCCGGCCGCCGAGTCGGTGGACGTCGGGACGGCCCTGGCGCGACAGCTCACCGTGCACGCCCGCCGCCTGCTGGGCTGGCCAGTTCCCGCGGTGCAGGTGCCAGCGCTGCCGGGCGCGACGCCCCAGCAACGGTTTGCCCGGAACGTCGTCCTGCTCACCCTGGTCGAGACCGGGCAGGCCCTGCCACCGGCCTGGCGCACCGACCTGGCGACCGACGCGGCCGAAGGCCTCGACCTGCTGCGCACCGGCTCACTGATCCAGGCCACGGCGGCGCTGCGGGCCGCCGCTGCCCTCGGCTGGAGGCCCACCGGGGTCGACCGACGTCAGGCCCGACAGGCCCTCGACCGGCGGGCCGGCTGCCCCGGGACGCCCTCGCTGTATCCGGACGTCGAGGGTACCGGCTGCTCGATCCAGCCGACCCTGGCGGCGTGGCAGCTTCGCGTCCTGCTGACCGTCGTCCCGACCTGAGCCGTCCGCTGCCGAGTCGGCCGACCGGCGCGGGAAGCGTTCCGCCGCATTCCGGACCGGGCGGCGACCCGCTGCGCATCGAAGCTGAGGTGAGCCGAACTGGTCAGCGGATCCGAGGCAAGGTCAGGGTCACCGTGGTTCCTCGGCCGGCCCCCGGGGAGTCGACGGTGATGGACCCGCCGTGGGCGATCACGATGGCGCGGCTGATCGTGAGCCCGACGCCGGATCCCTGGCCGTCGTGCTGGTTGCGTGGGGCAGCGCGGTAGAAGCGCTCGAACACATGTGGGACGTGCTGTGCCGGGATTCCCTCGCCCGAGTCGCGAACGGTCAGCACGACCTCCCGGCCGGTCGCGGCGAGCCCCAGCGTGACGCTGCCCTCCGGCGGTGTGTGGCGCAGCGCGTTGCTCAGCAGGTTGGTGAGAACCTGGCCGATGCGCTCGGGATCGACGGCGGCGCGCGCGTCGGCTATGCCTTCTGTCGTGAGGCGGACGTTCTTCTCGGCGTAGGACGGTTGAGCCGCGCGCACCGCGTCCCGGGATATCGCACCTACGGACGCCGGCCGCGGCACGATGGCTAGCCGTCCTTCATCCGCGGCGGACACCGCGTTGATGTCGTCGGCGAGCCGGGTGATCCGCCGGACCTGGCCGCGCAGGACGGCGAGGGTCGACGAATCGGCGGCCTCCAGGCCGTCCTCGATGGCCTGCAGATAGCCGTCCATGGTGGCCAGCGGCGTGCGCAGTTCGTGTGCCAGGTCGGTCAGCAGCCGTCGACGGGTCGCTTCGGTGGCCCCGATGGTGTGACCGAGCTCGTTGATGGCCGTGGCCAGCGTGTCCAGTTCGGGGACCGGCTGCGGCAAGGGGACGCGGCTGCCGAGCCGGCCGGCCGCGATCTCGGTCGCGGTCGTGGCGATGGTGCGGACGCTGCGGCCTATCGCCCGCGCGATGAACAGACTCGTGACGGTGGTCAGGAGGATCACGACGCTCGTGGTGACCATGGCCTGGAGCAGGTTTGCGACGTGGAAGGCGTCTTCGGCACGATCGAGCGCGCCAGGATCCAGGGGTTCGTCGTTGCTGATGTACCGGCGGAACAGTGAAGGCCCGACCAGCGCTGCGACGGCCCAGGTAACCGCCACCGAAATCACGACCAACAGCAGGTTCCCGAGCACGAGCCGGGCCTGGATGCCCGCCCGCGCCTGAAGGGAGGGGCCGGTCACGGACGGCCGGGTCATGGTCCCCGGGGAGGCGCCTCCGAAGGGGATCACGATCCGTTTCCGATCCGGTAGCCCGCGCCCCGGACGGTGAGGATGAATCGGGGTGAGTTGGCGTCGTCGCCGAGTTTGCGGCGCAGGTTGCGGATGTGGACATCGACCATCCGTTCGTCCGCGACCCATGAGAGGCCCCAGACGGCATCGATGAGCTGCCGACGCGACAGAACCCGTCGTGGGTTGCTGGCCAAGGTGACCAGCAGATCGAACTCCGTGGGCGTGACGTCGAGCAGTTGGTCGCCGTGACGCACCTCCCGCACCCCGGGCTCGATGCGAAGCGGCCCGACCGTCAGCACCTCTCCCGCACCGGTCGCCGTCACCTGACGTGGCCGGCGCAGCATCACCTTGATCCGCGCCAGGAGCTCGCGATGACCGAAGGGTTTTGTCATGTAGTCATCGGCGCCGATGGTCAGCCCGATCAGCTTGTCGACTTCGTCTGAGCGCGCGGTGAGCATGATGATGTAGCATTCGGAGAACCGCCGGATCTCCCGGCAGACCTCGACCCCGTCCATACCGGGCAGCCCGAGATCAAGGACGACGACATCGGGCAGGAAGCTACGAGCCCTGTTCACGGCCTCGGCGCCGTCGGATACGGAGTCGACGAGATACCGCTCGCTCTCCAAGTACTTCACCAACAACCGGCACAGGTGTGGATCGTCCTCGATCACCAGGACACGAACAGCTTGAGTCTCCATCGATCCCGCATTGTAGCTGCGCACCCACCGGCACAGCCCCTCCCCACGGTGTCTCTCGCGTGGATCGGCCTCGACGGCTCCGGGTGCGACCGGGCGCGGTCACGTGGCCGCAGGGCGCGTCGAACCGGGCGACGACGCCTCGCCGCCGGCTCCGAAACCCGACGAGCCGGAAGTCGACGGTCCTGGGACCGCGGCCGGCGGCGATGGCGGCTCGCCGTCCTCCATGCCGCCGACTCGACGTCCGCGGTCCTTGCGCGAACGACGCCAACGCCAGGCGATCGCCAACGTGATGGCGGCAAGGATCAGGACCGCGGCCCAGACGGTACCGAACTCGTCGAGCACCGTCTCGTAGTAGTGCCCGGCGAGGTAACCCCCCAGGGAGACGGTGACGCCCCAGATCACTGCGCCGACCACGTTGGCCACCAGGAACGTCGGGTAGCCCATCCGACTCAGGCCGGCCAGTCCCGGTGTCACCGCCCGCAGGAACGCCGTCCAGCGACCGATGAGCACGGCTGCAGCCCCGTGCCTGCGCAGCAGCGCCCGCGCTCGAGCCAACGGAACCTGATAGCGACGCAGGATCCGCCAGCGGAGCACAGCGGCACCGTAGCGACGGCCCACTTCGAAGCCGATGGCGTCCCCGAGCACCGCTGCGGCCACCACCACGGTCATCAGCACGGCGATGTCGAGGCGCCCCACCGCGGCGAGGATCCCGCCCCCGACGACGGCGGTCTCCCCAGGGAGAACGAAGCCCACGAAGAGCGCCGACTCGCCGAAGACCAGCACGCCGACAGCCAGGTACACGACCGGTGCGGGCAAGGACTGCAGCGTGGACAGAACGTCCGTCACGGTCCGCTCCTCGTGTCGTGCTTGGGGGGTGGGGGATGCGTTGCCCTGGAACGGGACCGAGGCCCGCGCCGGAGCACTGGTCAGCTGCCGTTGCCGGTCGCCAGGAGCCCGGCGTGGCCGAGGATGATCCGGGCCTGGTTTGCCCGGGCGTCGGTCGCCACGACCTCGTAATACTGGCCTGCGACAAACGGGACGGACGTGAAGTCGCGCTGGCCTCGAGCGGCCCAGTGCGAGATGAGGGCAGTCAGTGTGCCGCCCGCCGCACCAAGGAGCACGCCATACATGACGGCGGTGGCGAAGCTGTCCCTGTTGGTGAATAGGGCCAGCAGCAGGCCGATCCACAGGCCGGTGGTGGCGCCGTCGGTGGCACCGGTGGCCAACGTGGCCGCCATGGTGCGCCGTCCAGTGATCTTCTCCACGAGGCGCAGGCCCGAACTCACGATGCTCAGGGCGGACACCGGGAACCCCTCATCGGAGAGGTGATCGACGGCCTTCTGCGCGGCAGCATAGTTGTCGTATCGAACGACGACGGTCCAGCGGGTCGAATCCGCAGCCTGGAAGTGCATGGGTGCGTCCGGGGTCGGCATCGCAGTCTCCTTCAGTTCGCTCTGATGTGGTGGAATCCGCCTCACCCACGCTCGAATCGCAGGTCTCCCCGGGGTTCGGCCCGGAACAACGCTCCGGCCTGTCGATGCAGTTGCCGGCGAGGAAACCGTGAAGACTTTATGAAGATCGGCTCCTTCGGTGCCGCAGGCCTTCGCCTTCATCAGGCCTTCATGAACGGCCCCTCGAGCATTCACATGGGCATCGCACCCTGGTCACGACGGCCGATCGACCAACTGGCTCGCATGCCAGAGGTCGTCAGAAACCACAATCCGCGATCAAGCTCGACCAGGAGCGCCCATGATGTACTCAACACCGACTCACCCGGCTTGCTTCTTCGACCCACGGCACGGATTCGCCACGGCAGCCGTGGCCTGGCGTCCGCCGAACGGAGTGGAAAGACCGATCCCGGTCTGCGCCAGCTGCCAACAGCGGTTGGCCGCCGAGTCCGCGCCCGAGGTGCCGCGACAGCTCGCCCCGCACGCTCGGGGCACCGACGACAAAGGCAACCCCGCTGGCGACATCATGCTGGGCGCAGCCGGAGGCCTGGCGGGCGGGTTGCTGCTCGGTTCGCTCCTGGACGACGACCCGAGCGAAGAAGTCGGCCAACGCGATGAGGACGATGAGTGGCTGTGAGCCGACACGCCCGTCAGGCTGTGCAGCAGACCCATCACGCGGGGACCAGCACGAGGACCGTCACCACGCTGCGGCCCTGTTCCGTTCACTCCTGGGGGGTGGTCGCTGACGCCTGAACGTACCCCTCGGCCAGCCTGGCCAGCAGCGACAGCGCACCGTCGGCGTCGGTGCCCTCCGGGTCGGCCAGCCAGGAGATGACCAAGCCGTCGAAGAGCGCCGCGACGAGCTCGCCCAGGGTGTCCCCGGGGAGCGCCGGGTCCGCGCCGGCTTCCCGCAGCCACGCCGTAGTGGCCTCGATCCCGGCCCGCCGGTACAGCGCGTACTGGCGACGCGCAAGCTCGCGCAGGTCCGGACGACGCAACGCCCAAATCGTCAGCTCGTACAGGGCGAGTTGGTGGCCCCAGTCGTCGCCCCGGACGACGTCGAAGGCGGAGACGAGGCGGGCGAAGGGGCCTGCGTGCGGGTCTGACGCCGATGACTCCGACACGGTGGCCATGATCGGTTTCAGGGCCTCCCCGACGACGGCCTCGAGAAGCTCGTCCTTGCCGGCGAACCAGTAGTGCACCAGTCCGGACGGGACGCCCGCCTCCGCTGCGATCCGCCGGGTCGTCGTGGCGGCGATCCCCTCCCGGGCGATCACCCGCCAAGCCGCCTGGATCAGCTCGGCCCGACGGCCTTGGTCGTCCCGGCGTCGGGGTGCTCGTGCGCTGCTCATGCGGCAATCCTCGCTCACAGGATCGGCGGGCGACGTAGGCCCACGCCCGGCGGCTGCTCACCCCGGCGATTCCGCCGCTCCCGCGCGGCGAAATCGGTGGGCACCCGCGGCCGCCGCCCCACCACCCCTGCCGGAGGATCTCCGCCTGCCGGGCGAACCCGGCACCGGGAATGGGGTGCCGCAGCGGGGTCGTCGGTTCAGTGGTCCGCCCTGTCGTCCCTCGGCATCTCGCTCTCACCTGTCCGGTTCGGGAAGGGACTCATCGGCCGACCATCGCCGGCTCGCCTCGTGCGGCGGTTCCACCAAGGTGGCGGCGGGTGCTTCGGTGGCTGGTCCGACCGCCGCGGCGGCGGGCAGTCCGGTGGCCAGCAGCATGCCGGGGACGGTGGCAGCGGCAAGCACCAGCAGCGCCAGTTGGGGGCGGTCGGTGAGGAACTGGAGCCCGAGCACGAGGACAGCGCCCCCGAGGTTGCCCGCGCACATCAGGAAGCCGGCTGCGGTGCCGGCGCGGCCGGGGCCGACGTGCAGTTCCGACCACTCCAGCGCCACCGGCAGCCCGGCGAGCAGCACAAACCCCAGCAGCGCCAAGGCCGTCGCGATGAAGACGAGATCATGCTCCAGAGCGGTCGCGACGAAGACCACGACGGTCAGAGCGGTCGCCGTGACGAGCAGCGCCCGACGTCGGTCCCGCCGGGCCGCCAGTGGGGGCAATACCGCGCAGCCGGCGACCCCGCTCGCGGTCATCAGCGTGATCAGCGGACCAGAGTCCTGATCATGCCCGAAGCCGTGCAGGATCGGGTCCAACCAGGTCACCAGGGCGTTGAAGGCACCGACGCCGATGAACAGCAGGCCGGCCAGTCGCCAGGTGACGCGATCGCCCCGCAGCCAGCGCAACGACAGATCCTGCACGGAGCTGTCGGGCAGCCTCGGTGTCACCGACACGACGACCACGAGCAGGACGGCCGCCGCTACCGCGAGGAGGGCATGCACCAGCAGCAGACCGCGCAGCCCACCGGCATCGAAGAGCGCCGCTCCCGTGGTGGAGGCCACCAGGATCCCGGCGAACTGGGCGGCGGTGGCCGCCGAGATGGCCACCGTCCGCTCCGCCGCCGGGAAGTACCGCACGGCCAATTTGCTCGGGGCGTTCAGCACCAGCGGCTGACCGAACGCGTTGAGCACCTGGCCGGCCAGGATGACCGAGAAGGACGTCGAGCCCGCACAGCGCAGCAGCGCCCCGCCGGCGACCAGCGCGGCTCCGGCCGTCATCGTCGCGGTGAACCGGCGGTCCGCCCACCGGCCCGCAGGCAGGGCGATCACCACGTACAGCAGCGGATTGATCCCGGCCAGGTCGCCGACGGCGCCCGTGCTCACCCCCAGGGCACGACCGACCTGGATGGTGACCGGAGCGAACGACCACCACACCAGTTGGCTGGCGACCACGAGCAGGACGTAGCACGCCAGCAGCAACCAGCGCCGCGGCGAGAAGCTGACCGAGTCCCCGGCGGCGGCGACGATGCCGTCTGCCGCCGCGCGCTTCCCGGACGCGCTCCTGTTCACCATGCGCGCGGTACCACCTTCCGTAGTGACGATGCGGTAGGGACGGCTCGCCTCCGGACCCGCGCGAACGCGGGCACCGGCCGCGTCGGAGGCGGTCGAGCTGTCGGAGGTACCTCCGACGAGATCATCCGGCGGGCACGCCGAGTGGTGGCGGAACGATCCGGCAGGACGCGACCCGACCGTGCGACCACAGCTGCCGCCGTTCTCCACGGCGGCACCCGCGGCGGCATCCCTGGCGGCACCACCGAGGCCAGGAACCGGGCGGATACCGCCTGAGTGTGACCCTGAACATACGCCCTGGTCAAGGATCCAAATCACGTGCGCACAAGGTGCCCCGGCATCGATCGACCAGGCCGGGAAGCGGCGGCCCCACGGGATCCGGGCGGTTGACTTGCGCATCTGCCCAACCCATCCTGGGTGGTCACAACGGGCCTTGACCGTCCATCTGCCTGCCTCCGGCGGCAGCTGGCCGGATGCGGACAGATGGGACGAGGATTGCGATGACGAGCCACGCCTTGCCCGAGGCCGCACCGAACGCGGCATCGACCGCGTCGGGCGAGTCCCCCGGCACCGGTGGCGCACCTCCGCCCGGGGAGATCGAGGCTCCCAGCCAATGGATCGAGGTCGACGATCCAGCCACCGGGGCAGTGATCGGCCGGGTTCCCGACCAGTCCCCCGCGCAGGTGCGAGCTGCGGTCGCGCGCGCACGAGCGGTCCAGCCGGAATGGTCCGCACTGGGCTTCCGGGGCCGGGCAGCGGCGTTCCGACGGGCCCGGCACTGGCTGCTGCACCACCGGGAGGAACTCGTCCGCTCGATCGTGCGGGAGAACGGCAAGGCGCCGGAGGACGCCGTCGTCGAGCTGATCTACTGCCTGTCCGCGTTCGCCTATTGGGCGCGAAAGGCCCCGGCGTACCTGGCCCCCGAGACGGTCCGCTTCCGCTCCCCCTTCGTGCTGGGCCGGTCGATGTCGCTGCACCGCCACCCCCGCGGGGTCGTCGGCGTGATCGGACCCTGGAACAACCCACTGCTGAACTCCTTCGGCGACGCGATCCCGGCGCTCGCGGCCGGCAACGCCGTCGTCCTCAAGCCCTCCGAGCACACCCCGCTGACCGCGCTGCTCATGCAGCGCATGGCCGGGGAGTGCGCCTGGCCCACCGATGTGTTCCAGGTGATCACAGGTGCGGGCGCGACCGGCAGCGCCCTGGTGGAGGCCGTCGACTTCGTGATGTTCACCGGCTCCACCCGCACCGGACGCGCGGTCGCGGCCCGGGCCGCGCAGCGTCTGGTGCCCTGCTCGCTGGAACTCGGCGGCAAGGACCCGCTGATCGTGCTGGCCGACGCGCCACTGGAACGGGCCGTCAACGTCGCCGTGCACGGCGCGCTGTCCAACGGTGGCCAGCTCTGCACCTCGGTGGAGCGCGTCTACGTCGAGGCGCCGCTGTACGACGACTTCGTCGCCGCCGTGACGCGCCGCCTGGCCGAGGTGCGCACCGGCCCCGCCGGGCGACTCGGCCAGGTCGACGTCGGCGCCATGACCTTTCCCGCCCAGCTGGACGTCGTCCAGGAGCATCTGCGCGACGCGGTGGCCAAGGGGGCGCGCATCCTGGCCGGCGGCGAGGTCACCAGGACGCCCGGACGCTTCGTCACCCCCACCCTGCTCGTCGACGTCGACCACACCATGCTCTGCATGCGCGAAGAGACGTTCGGCCCCACCCTGCCCGTCATGAAGGTCGCGGACGCCGACGAGGCCGTCCGGCTGGCCAACGACAGCCCCTACGGGCTCCAGGCCACCGTCCTCACCGGCGACCCCGGCCGCGGACGCCGGATCGCGGCCCGCCTCGAGGCAGGCTGCGTCACGATCAACGACGCGCAGACCAACTACTTCGCCCTCGGCCTGCCGATGGGCGGCTGGAAGGAATCCGGGCTCGGCGCCCGCCACGGCGCCGAAGGCATCCGCAAGTACACGCGCACCCAGGCCGTCACCCTCAACCGATTCCCCCTGCGGCGCGACGTGCACATGATGCCCTACCGGGCCGGGGCCTACCGCCTCCTGCTGCGGCTGCTGCCCGTCCTCCACGGCCCACGCCCCGGAGCAAACGCGCTCCGAGACCTGGCCACCACGGTTCGCCGCCTGCGGCGAGCCGCCGCATCAGCAGGCGCCTCAGTCCACTCCCGCGCCCGGTGAGTCCGCGGCGGCGTGCAGGTCGGTCAGCCGGGTGTGCCTGAGGTGGCGGGAGACCTTGCGGCGCCGATCGCTGCTCCGGGAGCACATCGCGGCGCGCACGAGGGTCCGGTGCGGCCGGGACGCCGCAGGATGGCCTCGACGTAGGTATTTTGGCCAGTTGTCCAGGTCTTTCGCCCCACCTCGATGAGGCGAACCACCTGCCCTCAGGCCCCGACGTTGCCTGGTTCTTATCACGTGGAGATAAGAACTGACGTGATTCTCGCGGGCGTGGGGACGACGTCTCGGCGTCGCCGGGACGGCACCATGGAATCGTCATCCGATCGGGACGGAGGATCCGCTGTGGAGCACCTGACTTCTCGCCGCCATGTGGTCGACATGTGCCGGACCATGCTGGAGCGTGGTTACCTCAAGGCGACCGAGGGCAATGTGTCGGTGCGCATCCCCGGGCATCGGCTGTACGCCGTCACACCGAGCAACTACGACTACAACAGGATGCGCGTCGAGGACGTCTGCATCGTCGACTTCGACGGCCAGCACGTGCCGGGCGAGGGCACC
>DATDMG010000465.1:0-3709 GCA_036518955.1 Kineosporiaceae bacterium
CCGGCGGCGCCGCCGGCGGCCGCGCCGCTCACCGCGGCCGCACCCCCGGCGCCACCCGTCCGGGACGCCGGGGACGCACAGGACGCACAGGCGCCGGCCGCGGCCGGCCGGGAGCCCGTGCTGGTCTCGCTCCGCGACCAGGGCGCCCGGCTGCCGGCGCGCGAGCCGCTCCCCGTGGCCGCGCTGCGGCGGAACCCGGACGAGGCGCCGGCCGGCGGCACCGCGGCGCCCGCCGCTCCGGCGGCACCGCTGGTGCCGAGCAGCCCGCGCGCCGCGATCGTGCCGGGCGTGAACTGCCCGCGGCAGCACTTCAACAACCCGACGGCGATGAACTGCCGGATCTGCGGGGTGTCGATGCTGCAGCAGTCGGCGGTCCGGGTGGAGGGTGAGCGGCCGCCGCTCGGCGTCCTGGTCTGTGACGACGGCGCCACCTACGGCCTGGACGGCGACTACGCGATCGGGTCGGACCCGCGCGCGGAGCCCGGCGTCCTCTCCGGGCTGGCCCAACCGCTCGTGCTCGGCGACCTCGCCGACGGGGTGGCTGCCACCCACGTGGTGATCCACCTGGACGGCTGGGAGGTCCACGTGCTCAACCGGTCCCCGAACTCTCCGGCCGCCGTCCTCAATCGGGGCGACACCCAGTGGACGCCGCTCGCGCCGGGCCAGTGGGCCCGGCTCACGCCGGGCAGCTACGTGGGCTTCGCCGGCCGGCACGTCGTCTACGAGAGCACCACGAGGGTGTGACGGCTACCGGCACAATGGTGCGCGATGGAATCATCGCTGCGGATCACCGCCGCTGACCCCGATCCGGCGCTGCTCGACCTCCCCTGGCCGCTGGCCCTGGAGGCCTGGCCGCAGGATCGGCTGGCCGCCCTCCCCCGCGGTATCAGCCGGCACGTGGTGCGGTTCGTCCGCCTCCAGGGTTCCGTGATCGCCATCAAGGAGATCAACGAGGAGCTGGCGCGCCGCGAGTACGCCCTGCTCCGGTTGCTGCGGCGGTTGCACCTGCCCGCCGTCGAGCCCGTCGGCGTCGTCACCGGGCGCCTCGACCCGCTCGGTGATCCGCTCGAGTCCGCGCTGGTGACCCGGCACCTGAAATTCTCCCTGCCCTACCGGGCGCTGTTCGCCCAGTCGCTGCGCAGCGACACCGCGACCCGCCTGGTCGACGCGCTGGCCGTCCTGCTGGTGCGCCTCCACCTGGCCGGCTTCTACTGGGGCGACGTCTCGCTGTCGAACACCCTGTTCCGGCGGGACGCCGGCGCGTTCGCCGCCTACCTGGTGGACGCCGAGACCGGCGAACTGCACGACGCCCTCAGCCGGGGGCAGCGGGAGCATGACCTCGAGCTGGCCCGCACCAACATCGCCGGCGAGCTGATGGACCTGGCCGCGGGCGGCTACCTCGACCCGGCGCTCGACCCGATCGACGTCAGCGACGTCATCACGCAGCGGTATCTCGCGCTGTGGAGCGAGCTCACCGTCCCCGAGCAGTTCCGGCGCGGCGAGCGGTGGCGGGTCGAGGCCCGGATCCGCCGGTTGAACGAGCTCGGCTTCGACGTCGACGAACTGACGATCATCACCGACGTCGACGGCACCACGATCTCGATCCAGCCCAAGGTCGTGGACGCCGGTCACCATTCCCGTCGCCTGTTGCGGCTCACCGGGCTGGACGTCGAGGAGAACCAGGCCCGTCGGTTGCTGAACGATCTCGACGCCTATCGGGCAGCGGTCGCCAGACAGGCCGACGAGGAGGAGCTGGTCGCCCACGACTGGTTGCGGCAGTGCTTCGAACCCGTGGTACGGGCGGTGCCGCGCCCGTTGCGCGGCAAGCTGGAGCCCGCCGAGATCTACCACGAGGTGCTCGAGCACCGCTGGTACCTGTCCGAGCAGCGGGGCCGGGACGTCGGCCTGATGGCAGCCGCCGACAGCTACCTGCAGAGCGTTCTGGTCCACAAACCGGACGAAGCCTCCGTGCTCGGCGTGGATACCCACCAGATACCGGTGATCGCGGAAGCCTGACCCTACGATCGGTGTCCACCGGGGGGCCAGCGAGCGAAGCGGGCGGGAACGGGGGACGGCCGTGACCATGTACTACGAGCGCTCCGTGTGGACGTCGGCGCCGCGTCCGGTGGACCGGCTCGTCCCGCTGGACGAGGCGTCGGTGCGCGGCGTCGCCGTGCACTTCACCGGATCGTCCAGCCCGCTCGGGCCCACCGCCTCGCTGCAGGGCTCCGCCCACCGGCTGGAGGAGGTGCGGACGTTCCACGCCCAGGTGCGGGGATGGAGCGACATCGCCTACCAATGCGCGGTGGACGTCGACGGGCGGGTCTTCGACTGCCGGGGGATCGGCTACCGACCGGCGGCGAACGGCAATGCCAGGGTGAACGAGCAGTACGGCGCCGTCACGTGGCTGCTCGGCGCCGGGGACCAGCCGACCACCACGATGGTCGAAGCGTTCCGCGACTGGCGCCGCACCCGCTGGCTCGCCCGGTACCCGCACGCGACCGGGGTGGTCGGCCACCGTGACCTGTACCCGACCGAGTGCCCCGGTGAGCCCACGTACGCGCTCATCCGCTCCGGGGTCCTGACCGCAGGAGGCACCGTGCCGCTCACCGACGCCGAGATCGACGCGATCGCGACCCGCACCCGGGACAAGATCCTCGGGGTCACGTACGGCCAGCAGGAGGACGGCCGGCCGTTCACCCTCGGCATGCTCTGGGGAGAGGTCCGGGTGCATGCGATGAAGGCCGCCACCGGCATCGACCTCGACGCCCTGGCCTCCGCCATCGTGGCGAAGCTGCCGGCAGGCGCGGTGGACCCGCAACGCCTCGCCGCCGCCGTGGCCGACGAGCTGGCGATGCGCCTGAACGCCTGATCCGCGGACGGCCGGCCGGGCGGGCGTCGGCCGCGACGCCCGTTACCCGCCCCGGCGCCGCGCCACCTCGTACAGGGCCACCCCGGCGGCCACCCCGGCGTTCAGCGACTCCATCTCGCCCGCCATCGGGATCGACACCACGACGTCGCACGTCTGCCGGACGAGCCGGGACAGGCCCTTCCCCTCCGATCCCACCACGAGCACGATCGGCTCGGTCGCCGCCTCGAGCATGGGCAGGTCGAGCGAGCCCGCCGCGTCCAGGCCCGCCACGAAGCAGCCGGCGTCCTTGAGTTCGGTCAGGGTGCGGGTCAGGTTCGTGGCCCGGGCGACGGGGATCCGCGCCGCGGCACCGGCCGACACCTTCCAGGCGGAAGCCGTCATGCCCGCCGACCGCCGCTCCGGCACGATCACACCGTGCCCGCCGAACGCCGCGACCGAACGGACGACGGCACCCAGGTTGCGCGGATCGGTGATGCCGTCCAGGGCGACGATCAGCGGCGCCTCGCCGCTCCGGGCGGCGGCCTCGAACAGGTCGGCCGGGTGCGCGTACCGGTAGGCGGGCACCTGCAGCGCCAGGCCCTGGTGGACGCCACCGCCGGTCATCCGGTCGAGATCGGTCTTGCTGACTTCGAGCAACGGCAGGCCGAGGTCCGAGGCCACCGTCAACGCCTCCCTGACCCGGTCGTCGGAGTCGATCCGGGCGGCCACGTAGAGGGCCTTCGCCGGGACGCCGGCTCGAAGCGCCTCGACCACCGGGTTCCGGCCGGCAACCAGCTCGGGCGCGCCGTCCGCCGGCCGCCGCGCCGGACGTGAGGCGGGACTCTTCGCCGGCCCGGA
>DATDMG010000466.1:0-2342 GCA_036518955.1 Kineosporiaceae bacterium
AGCGGGTGGCCGCTGCCGAACGCCGGCCGGCCGGTGGCGGCGAAGTGCAGCAGGCCGCCGAGGCTGAACACGTCGGTCGCGGTGGTGACCGGTTCGCCCGCGGCCTGCTCGGGGGACATGTACTCGAACGTGCCGACGACACCCCCGGTCCCGGTCAGCGTGCCGTCGTCGGTGGTCAGGGCGCCCGGCTCGACGACGCGGGCGATGCCGAAGTCGATGACCTGCGGGCCCTCGGCCGCGAGGACGACGTTGGACGGCTTCAGGTCACGGTGCACCAGCCCCTCGGCGTGGATGCACACCAACGCCTCGGCGATCCCTGCCGCGAGCCGGAACACCTCCGGCGGGGGCAGCGGGCCGTCGGTGGCGACCCGCTGGGTCAGCGAGGGCCCGTCGATGAACCGGGTCGCCATCCACGGGACGGGGGCGTCGGCGTCCGCGTCCACGACCTGCGCGGTGTAGAAACCGTTGACCCGCACCGCCGCCGCCACCTCACGGGCGAACCGGGCGCGGAACTGCGGGTCCCGGGCCAGGTGCGGGTGGATGGTCTTGACCGCCACCGCCCGGCCGGACGGCGAGCGCCCGAGGAACACGGTCCCCATCCCGCCCGAGCCGAGGCGCCCTTGCAGCACGTAGCGGCCCATCCGCACCGGATCGCGCTCGGTCAACGGGTCGACCGCAGGGCTGTCCGGCCCCGCCGGGATCACCGCAGGTCCGGGACGTCGCGCAGGTCCCACAACCGGGCCGTGCCGTCCAGGGCCGTACTGGCCAGGATCCGGCCGTCCGGCGCGTAGCCCACCGCGGTCACCGCGCCGGCATGCCCGGTGAGGGTGTGCCGCAGACCGCCACCGGCGGTGTCCCAGATCCGGACGGCGCCGTCCTGCCCCCCGGCCGCCACGACCCGTCCGCTCGGGGCGTGCGCGAGCGCGGTGACCCACCCGCCGGGACCGGCGAGGGTGTGCCGTGGCCGGCCGGTCCCGGCGTCCCACAGCCGCACGGTGCCGTCCCGGCCCGCGGAGGCGAGGTCGGCGCCGTCCCGGGAGTAGGCCACCGCGAGGACGACGTCGGTGTGGTCGGCGAGCAGGTGCCGAATGGTCCCGTCGTCGGCGACCCACACCCGCACCGTGCCGTCCCAGCTCGCCGTCGCGAGGGTCGCGCCGCCCGGGGACCACGCCACCGCCTGCACGGATCCGCTGTGACCGCGCAGCTGGCGCACCAGCCGGCCGGCCGGCACGTCCCAGATCAGCGGCACGTAGTCGGTGGCGCCGCTGAGGAGCCGGCGGCCGTCCGGCGAGAACGCCACCGCCTGCAGCGTCGTCGGCGAACCGGGCTGCGACAGCTGCGACCGCACCCGGCCGGTGCCGGCGTCCCAGAGGCGCAGCGCGCCGCCGGCGTCCCCGGTCGCGACGGTGGCGCCGTCCGCGGTGACCGCGACGGCCCCGGCCCACTCCTCGTGGCCGCCCAGCACCCGCCGGGCGGCACCGGTCCGGACGTCCCACAGCCGGACCGAGCGGTCGGTGCCGCCGGTCGCCAGGGTGGCGCCGTCCGGGAACCAGGCCAGCGCCAGCGCGCCGCCGGTCAGCGGCGGGCGCCGCGCCACCGACCGGCCGGTGGCCGGGTCCCAGACGGCGACGCCGTCGACGCCCGCGGTGAGCAGCCGGGCGGTGCCGCCGGTGAGGGCCACCGCGTACCCGGTGCCCTGATGGGCCGGCACGGTGCTGCGGGCGGCGCCGGTGGCCGGGTCCCACAGCCGGGCGACGCCGTCCTTGCCGATCGAGGCGAGCGTCGCGCCGTCCGCGGAGTACGTCACCGCCATCGCCCCGCCGGGGTGGCCGCTCAGGACCCGCAGCGGGCTGCCGGTGGCGGCGTCCCAGATCCGCACCGTGCCGTCGTCCCCCGCCGAGGCGACGGACCGGGCCCCGGGCGCGAAGGCGACGTCCCGGACGGCACCGGTGTGGCCGGTCAGGGCGCGCAGCGAGGTGCCGTCGGCCACCGTCCAGAGGCGGACCGTCGCGTCGTCGCCCGCGGTGACCGCGGTCGCGCCGTCCGGGGCGAGGTCCACCGAGAACACCGCGCCCGAGTGGCCGGCGAGGGTGACCGGGCTGGTCCCGGTGCCCACGTCCCAGACCCGGGCGGAGCGGTCGGCACTGGCCGAGGCGAGAAGCCGACCGTTCGCGGCGAAGACCACGTCGTTCACCCGGGAGGTGTGCCCGGTGAGGACGCGCTGCACCCGACCGGTCGTCACGTCCCACAGCCGGACCGTGCGGTCGTCGCCCGCGGAGGCGAGGGTCGCGCCGCCGGGCGCGAAGGCCACCACCTCGACCAGCGCGGTGTGCCCGGTGAAG
>DATDMG010000467.1:0-8283 GCA_036518955.1 Kineosporiaceae bacterium
CTGGGCGTGCTCAACGGGCGGTCGCCGGTGCGCGGCGCGTTGCGGCAGGTGGCGGTGGGGGTGGTGGCGGCGGGCGTCACCTACGGCGTGGGGGCGCTGATCGGCGTCCGGACCAGCTGAGCCGCGCCCGGCAGCCCCGTAGTCTGGACGCGTGGTACCCACGGCCCAGGCACCGCCCGACGTCCCGATCAGCCGGCTGCGGCGGACCCGGATCCTGGTCACCGCGCTCGCCACGGCGGCCGCGCTGGGCGGCGGGCTGGCGGGGGACCAGTGGCGGCGGCCGACGATGGCACCGTCCGGTGCCCCTGCGGCGGCCCCGGGCACAGCCGGTGGGGCATCCGGCACCGGCGGGCCACCGGACGGCGCCGCCCCCGCCTCGCCCGCGGGCTGGGGCGAGGCGGTCCGGGCGGAGAACGCCAGGCCCGGCACCGCGAACTGGCGGATCGGCAGCACCGCCGGCAAGCAGGCCGGCTTGGAGGCCTACGCCGACCGGGTGTCGGTACGGTCCGGCGAGTCGGTGGGCCTGTACATCGACGGTACCGGCCCGGTGACCGTGCGGGCGTTGCGGATGGGCGACTACGGCGGGGTCGGTGCCCGGCAGGTGTGGAGCGGGCAGCTGACCGCGACCCGGCAACCGGCGAGGACGACGGACGAGGGTGCCGTCCCGGACGCCGGGGGGATCCGCAAGACCCATCTGGTGGTGGCGCCCTGGCACCGCAACGGCCTGGTCGGCACCAGTGGCTGGCCCGAGGGTCACTACCTGCTCCGGCTCGACGCCGGGCCGGCTGCCCGCTACGTCCCGCTCACGGTGCGCAGCGCCGACGCGCGGGGCCGCCTGCTCGTCGTCACCGCGCCGATGACCTGGCAGGCCTACAACCACTGGGGCGGCGGTTCGCTCTACGACGGGGACGACGGTGCCTTCGCCGACCGGAGTCGCGCGGTGTCGTTCGACCGGCCCTACCTGGACGGCTACGGCTCAGGCCGGTTCATGACCTACGACGAGCCGATCGTCACCCTCGCCGAGCGGGCTGCGCTCCCGCTCGCCTGGGCGACCGACTACGACGTCGCCGCTGACCCGGGCCTCGTCCGCGGGGCCAGCGGGATCGTCATCGGCGGTCACGCCGAGTACTGGACGGCTCCGATGCGGGACGCGGTGACCGAGGCGGTGGCCTCGGGTTCGAACCTCGCCGTCTTCGGGGCGAACACCGCGTACTGGCGGGTCCGCCTGGCGGGACGGCAGACCGGCCTGCCCGGGGCGCCGGATCGGCGGGACGGCGCGCCGCGGATCATCGTGGGGGCCAAGGACGCCCACCTGGACCCGCTGGCGGCGTCGGACCCGGGTGGGGCGACGGCGCGCTTCCGCGACCCCCCGGCGCCGCGATCGGAGGAGGCGCTCACGGGGATGCGGTACGACTGCTTCCCGGCCGAGACGTCCTGGACCGTGGTCGACCCCGGGTGGTGGGGGTACGCCGGGACCGGGGTCACCGCGGGGGAGAAGCTGGAGGGCGTGGTGGGTCCGGAGGCCGACCGGATCTACCCGGGCGCGACCCGGCCGGTGCCGGCGGAGATCGTCGCCTACCAGCCGTACCGGTGCGGCCCCTCGGCCAGCACGGTGCACACCGGGGTGTACTGGGTGGCGCCCTCCGGGGCCGCCGTGTTCACGGCCGGCACCATGCGCTGGCCGTGCTCGACCGAGGTCGGCTGCACCGGCGTCCGGGGCACCCGCGCGGCGGCGGTCACCAGTCGGGTGACGACGAACGTGCTGGCGGCCTTCGCCGAGCCGCTCGCCGGCCGGGCGCACCCGGCGAGGGACACCGTGCCGCAGTTCGCGCTGCCCTCGCGGGTGACGACGCACGCGGTCTGAGCCCCCGGCCAGCCTGCGACGCGACCAGTGGTCAACGACCCCGGAGCGTGCTCGCGACCCGGGTGGCGCCGAGCGAGCGCGGACCGGCCGCGGCGGACACCCGACCCACCACTCGCAGCGTCGCGGCACGGGCGCCGGGTGATCCCGACTGCACCACGACGAGGCCGCTGGCGGCCGACACGTTCCCGACCCGGTCGACCGCGACGACCCACCAGGTGTGCCGGCCCGACGGCGTCCGCACCCGGACGGACGTCGTGCCCGCCACCCGTACCGGCGCACCGCCGTCCAGCGCCACCAGGTAGCAGGCCACGCCCGAGCCCGCGTCCGGGGCAGGTTGCCACGACAGCATTCCGGCCGAGGTCAGGCGCAGCCCGGGCGGTGCCGCCGGCGGCGTCGCGTCCGCGGTCACCGGAACCGGGGCCGAGGTGCCGGTGACCGTCCCCGCGCCGCTGCGGGTCTCGACCGTGAGCACGTGGCCGCCGTCGCTCAGGCCGGTGACCTGGGCCGACCCGGTGCGAGCGGGGGTGAGCGCCAGCGCCCGCACCACGCCGTCGACCAGCACCTGGGCGGCGACGTCCGTCGTGGTGCGCCAGGACACCGTGGTGGTGGGGCCGACGACGGTCCCGGCCGCGGGCGCGGTGAGTACCGGAGCGGGGGCGGCGGCGTCCGCCGTGGAGGGCGCCACCGTGATCCGGGCGCCGGAACCGGTGGCGGACACCACGGTCAGGGTCAGGTTCGCGCCCGGGACCGGCCAGGGCCGGCCCACCGGCAGGAACACGGCCGAGAACGGCGCCGCGCTGCCCGGCTGGCCGTCGAGCAGCCGGCTGGCGGGGTAGGCCGCGTCCGGCCGCAGGTGCAGCTGGACTCCGGCCCAGCCGGGCTCGCGGAGGTCCGGGGCGGCGGCCGGTCGGTAGTCCACGTAGAGCCAGGCGCTGCCGACGCGGATCTTGACGGCCCGGGTGGCGCCGACCTGTCCCAACGGCGCCAGGTCGACGCTGGCGCGGCCGCCCGCGGGCACGGTGACCGTGGTCACCAGGCCGAGGGCGTCGGCCAGGGCGGTGTTGAGATTGCCGGTGGGCCGGTCCATCGCGGCACCCATCACGTCGGCGTAGTCGCGGTACTCCTGCGCGGTGCACGTGTTCGACAGGGTCACCCTGGCCCCCGACGCGCTGCACACGGCGATGTTCGCGTGCCCGAGCCCCAGGTTGTGACCGAACTCGTGAGCCAGCACGTCCACCAGCGGAACGCCGTTGTCCCAGATCAGCGAGCCGCCCAGCTGGGCCAGGCCGGCCCAGCCGGCACAGTCGTCACGGGCCGGGAAGTAGACGGCGACGTGCTGGGTCGGGGACACCGGCAAGGGCAGCCCGTTCGCGGCGAGGGCGGAGTTGGCCAGTGCGACCGGGTCGCACGAGCCGGGGTCGGCGATCCGCGCCCAGTCCAGGACCACCGGGGTGATCGAGATCAGGCCCCCTGACTGGGCCGACCAGTACGCGGCGGTCGCCGTCGCGACCTCGGTCAGGGTTGCCCGGGTCGCGCCGTCCGGCGAGCCCCAGTAGACCGGCAGCACCGTCAACCGGTGCGCGCCGAGGACGGACGAGGCGCGCGTCGTCACCGGGTGGCGGACGTCCTCCGGCGCGCCGGCGCCGATGCTGGGGGCCGCTGGAGGCGCGGGGTCCACGGACCTCACCCACACCCCGTCCCGCTCCGGCAGGGCCGTCACGCTCACCCGCTGGCCCGCGGACAGCCCCGCCGCCTGGTCCGGCGGCAGCGAGACCAACCTCCCGGCAACGTCTGCCACGGCCTCGGTGCGCAGGCCCGCGTCGCCCGGACCGCGGGCTCCGGTACGCGGCTCGGTGCGCTCGTCGTCCACCGCGATGATCCGCACGGTTCCCGGGAGCGTCCGGACCGGGACGGCGCCCGCCGCGGCCGTCGTGGCGGCCTCGACCACGGCGAGCGCCGTGGCCGCGCAGACGAGCAGGAGCCGGCGTAGTGGCACGTGCCCTCCCTGGCGTGAGCGTCCTGTGGCAGGCGTATCGGGAGGGACGGGCGACGCGGTGAGCGGGTGCTTGGGCCACCGGGGTGACCGGGCCCCGAGCGGACGGGTGACCTCCTCTCACCGTCGGCTCACACCCTCACCTGGCTGCCCCGGACCGCGTGGCTCGCCGATCCGCTCGGCGTGTCGCGCCGGAAGGCGGTGGGTGACGGGAGGGCGGCGGCCGGGTGAACCGGGCGCGGAACACTCGCTCGGCGCAGCGCCCCGCCGCTGCCGGACCACGGGGAGGACCCGGGGAGGACCCGGGGAGCGGGCCGGAGGTGCCCTTCGGAGGCGGCCGGAGGCACCGCGCCCGGATGCCGCGCCGCATACGCGGGCAGGGCCCGCCGGTCGGCGGGCCCTGCCCGGGGAGGAGGGACGGAGCGGGAAGGTCACACGGCGACGGGCCGGCGCTGAGCCGGGGCCGGCAGGCGCAGTTCGACGTCGTCCGTCGTTCGGCGCAGGTGCAGGAATCCGAGGGCCACGAGCACCAGCAGGACGGCGGCTCCGGTGAACGCGGCGATCGCCGCGTAGCCGGCGATCTTGCCGATCGTGCCGAACGCGTAGGCGTTCAGGAGCAGGCCGCGCAGCGTCTCGCCGCGGAACACGGTGTCGACGGTCGCCTTCGCCTGCGCGTCGTTCGGGTTCGCCCGAGAGATCGCGCTCAGCTCGGCGTAGGTCTTGCCCCCGCCGAGTTGCGCGATGTGCTTGGCGATGTACTGGTCGGCGTAGGCCTTTGCCTGGTCACCGGTGAGCAGTTGCTTGCCGCCGTACTGCTGCAGGCCGGGGAACTCGCTCGCTGGCAGGGCTTGGCTGCCGGCCGCCGGGAAGAAGATCCGCTGCGCGGACAACTGGTCGTGCACCTGGGTGTTGACGAAGGTGCTGCCCCAGGTCAGCAGCCCTCCGGCGGCGGCCAGCACGACGGCCAGCACGAGACCGGCAGTGGTGAGAAGGGCATCGAAAGTGACGCGTCGCATGGTGGCTCCTCTGCCGAAGGGTTACCTGAAGCACTTTCCAGCGTTCTCCGGCCTCGGGGTCAGAGGGAGGGACCCACGTCCTGGTCATTGAATTCGGAACTACCTCGAGGCCTTTGGGGGGGCCCGTGGGGGACCTGCGTCCCGCCGTCCCCTCTCGGGATGCCCGTTGCGGTCTCGGGACCTACCGTCGCCGGGTGAGTGGCGACGACGATCGGCAGCCCCGGACGGAGGACGGCGGCGAGAGCACGGTGACCGTGCTCGTCGCGGGTGCCGCGAATCTGTCCATCGCCGTCGCGAAGGCGGTCGGCGCCGCGGTCAGCGGCTCGGCCGCAATGCTCTCCGAGGCGGCCCACTCGGTGGCCGACACGGTGACCGAGGTGCTGCTCTTCGTCGCCATCCGTCGCGGTCGCCGACCGCCGGACGCCCGCCACCCACTGGGGTACGGGCGCGAGTCCTACCTGTGGGCCCTGCTGGCAGCGCTGGCCACCTTCGTCGCCGGGGCGGTGGTCTCGATGCTGGAGGGCGTGAACAAGATCCTTCACGGTGAGCAGGGCAATGGCCTGCTGGTCTCCTACGTCGTCCTCGCCGTCGCGTTCGTGATGGAGGGGGGCTCCTTCCTGCGAGCTCTGCAGCAGGTCCGACGCGGAGCGCGGCGCTGGCGGATGCGGATGCCCAGCTTCCTGCGCCACACCAGCGACACGGCCGTCAAGGCGGTCGCGCTCGAGGACGCCGCCGCGCTGGTCGGCCTGGTGATCGCCGCCGTCGGTCTGGGGCTCAGCGCGGCCACCGGCAGCCCGCTCTGGGACGGGCTGGCCTCCGTGGTGATCGGGCTCATGCTCGTCGTGGTGGCCGTGTCGCTCGTCCGGTCGAACAGCAGCCTGCTCGTCGGGCGGGCGGCGCTGCCGGTGCTGGAGGAGACGCTGCGCCACGACCTCTCGGGGGTGCCCGGCGTGGTCAGCATCCCGCTGTTCGTGACCACGATCACCGGTCCGGGCCGGCTGCTGGTCGCCGCCAAGGTCGAGTTCTCCGGCGAGTGCACCGCCGGCGACATCGAGCGCATCGCGGACGACGCCGAGCGCCGGTTCGTCGCCCGCTTTCCCGGGGTCGAGCACGTCTTCCTCGATCCGACCGCGCACCCGTCCCGGCGCCGGGCGGTGGATCCCCACCGGTAGGGGAAATCCCCGCGCCGGCCCCTATTCCGGCGCAGGAGATCTCCCTCCGAGGCGTTCCTCGGATACCGTCCTTCCAGGACAACTGCATCCGGGGGCCCACATGTACACGCTCGGCATCGATATGGGGACGACCTACTCGGCCGCCGCCGTCTGGCGCGACGGGCGCGCGGAGATCTGCGGTCTGGGCACGCATACCGCGGCTGTCCCGTCGGTGGTCCTGGTGCGTGCTGACGGCACGGTGCTCACCGGCGAGGCGGCGGCCCGCCGCGCGGTGGTCGAGCCGGACCGGGTCGCCCGGGAGTTCAAGCGCCGCCTCGGTGACGCCACGCCGCTGCTCCTCGGTGGCGTTCCGTATCGTGCGGAGCAGTTGATGGCCGAGCAGTTGCGCGCGTTGGTCGCCGCGGTCACCGAACGCGAGGGGGAGGCCCCGCACCGGCTCACCGTGTCCCACCCGGCGAACTGGGGTCCCTTCAAGACCGACCTGCTCGGGCAGGCGGTGGCGTTGGCAGGTGTCCGTGTCCCGGTGTCGTTCCTCACCGAGCCGGAGGCCGCGGCGGTGAGCTACGCCCGGCGCGAGCGCCTCGCCGCCGGCGAGACGGTCGCCGTCTACGACCTGGGCGGAGGGACCTTCGACGCCGCCGTGCTCCGGCATGCTTCCGGTGGCTTCGCGATCCTCGGCCACCCGGAGGGCATCGAACGCCTCGGTGGCATCGACATCGATGCCGCCGTCTTCGGCCACGTGGCGCGCGCGGTCGGCGCGCCCTTGGTGGATCTCGACGAGGACGACGCGGCGGCGGTGGCTGCGGTGGGGCGGCTTCGGGCCGAGTGCGTCGCCGCCAAGGAGGCGCTGTCGACCGACCTGGACACCGTGATCCCGGTGCTCCTGCCCGGCTACTCCGGCGAGGTGCGGCTGACCCGCGCCGAGCTCGAGGCGATCGTCCGTCCGTCGCTGTACGACTCGATCGAGGCGCTGCGGCGAGCCCTCCGCTCGGCGGACGTCCAGCCCGACGAACTCGCCGCCGTCCTGCTGGTCGGCGGCAGCTCGCGGATGCCGCTGGTCGCCGAGCTGGTCAGCGCGGAGCTCGGCCGGCCGGTCGCGGTGGACGCCCACCCGAAGCACGCCATCGCGCTCGGCGCAGCCTGGGTCGCCGGTGAGGGCGCGGGTGGCGGATCGCCGCGCGAGGCGCCGACTCCGGCGGCCGGGGTCCCGGCCGGCGTCGTCGGCGTGCCGGTCGTGCCCGGGCGCCCGGCGCCTGCGGCGCCCCCGATCCTGACCGCGCCGGTGTCCCTCGCCCAGGCGCCGCAGCAGTCGAGCAGGCCGGTCGACCGGTCGGTGCCGCTGCCACCCCCGCCGGGCGGCGTCCAGATCTTGCGGCCTGCGGGTGCCCCGGACGGCGGTTTCGGAGCCTTCGCCCCGCCGGGACCGACGCCGGCGTACCCGGTGTACCCCCCGGTCACCCCAGCCACGGGTCGGCCAGCCGCGTCGGTGCCGGGCAGCGCCGACAGCGAGGACGACGCGTCGCGCCGCGACCGCCGGGCCGCCATGATCGGCGGCCTGATCGGCGCCGAAGCCGGAGTTGCCGGAATTCTCGGCTACGAGCAGGGGCAGTCGGCGGGCGTGTCCGCCGGCTCGGCAGCCGGCGCGCCGCCGGCCGGCGGCGCGGGCGCTCCGGCACCCTCCGCGGCCGCCGGCCCCGGAGCCGGTCATGCGGCGGGTCACGGCGCCGGTCATGCCGCCGGCCCCGGAGCCGGTCATGCGGCGGGTCACGGCGCCGGTCAGGGAGGTCAGCAGGGCTGGGCCCAGGCCGCAGGCCCTACGCCTGACGCCTATCCAGCCGGCGCCCAGGCCCTGCCGGCTCCCTCGTGGGGCGGCCCCGCCGGCCGGAAGATCATGTTGACCGCGCCGCGGTCCCTGCTGATCGGCGCCGCCACCGCGGTGGCGACCGCGGTTGTCGTGTTCAGCGGCTACGCGGCCCTGCATGCCAAGAAGGAACTCGTTCAACCCCTGAACAACACCGGCGGCGTGGCCACCTCCACCACGCGTGGCGGCGGCTCCGAGACCGTCGTGGGCGCGGTGACGTCGGCTCCGGGTGGTGGCCAGGGCGCCGCGGGCGGGGGCGGCGGGGGCGCCGCGCCCGTACCGCCCGCTGACCAGGGCGGCGGTGGTGCGGGCGGCGGGGGTCGCACCACCAGCTCGACCCGCTCCACGTCGACCACCGCGACGACGACGTCGCGCTC
>DATDMG010000468.1:0-4535 GCA_036518955.1 Kineosporiaceae bacterium
CCCCCCCCCCCCGCCGGCGCCGACCGCGCACCGGCCGCGGCGGCTAGGCGCTGACCCGCATGGCGTCCTGGTCCGCGGACAGCACGACGGAGCTCATCACGCCGTCCACGACCAGGCGCCCGCTGCCGTTGCCCAGGACGCTCTCCGAGACCGGACCGTGCTGCGGGCTGCCCGGCAGCACGATCTTCCCGAGGCGGTTGGCGCTGGAGGAGACCCGGACGTCGGACCCGGGGAGCAGGGTCAGCTTCACCGAGGCGGACTCGGCGCTGATCCGGCAGTCCCCGGTGACGGACACGCTGCCCTTCACGGACGACGTGAGCGCGTCGAGCTGGAGCGGCCCGCGCAGCCGGTCCAGCTTGAGCGAGGCCGCCACCGCACGGATGCGGGCCCCTCCCTCGCACCCGCTGATCCGTACCGCGGCTCCTGCGGTGTCGAGCGTGATCGGCAGTGAGCGGTTGACCCGGATCGTCACGTGCTCGCCCTTCATCCCGCGGGCCCAGGCGGCGCTGCGGGGCAGGAACGACCAGGCGCCCGGAGCGGCCTCGAACCGGCCGCTCTCGAACTCGGTGAAGCCCTGGAACTGCGTGCACTCCACCACGAGGCTGTCGCCCTCGCGGCGGACCGTGTGGCCGCCGGTGACCGCGATCTGGTCCACGGTCGGGTCGCCGACGATGTCCAGCGACCGGTAGCTGACGGAGATGCGGACGTCGCGGGCGGGCCCCTCCCGGCCGGCCGCGGTGGACTCGGTCTCCGGGCCGCCGGGCGAGCCGGGGCCGGCGGTCGGCGTCCCCCACTCGGGCGCGGCCCTGTCGGCGGGGGGAGCGGACGCCGCCTGGGCGGCGTCGATCAGGGGAAGAGCCTCCTCCGGGGTGAGTTCCCCAGCGGCGACCTGGCGCAAGATGGCATCGAGATCGGAACTCATAGAAGAAATGTAAGATGGAGCTTACCAATCTGGCAAGGGACAGCTCAATTTGTCGCGCTCGGCGGTGGCCCGGGCACGATGACGTCGAGAGCCCACGGGCGGCCCGAGCGGGCCGGGGCCACCAGGTCGACGTCCCACCGCCCCGCCAGGCACTCGGCGAGTCCGGCCGGGTCGCGCGGCCCGGCCCCGGTCGCCAGCAGATGGCGGACCACCTCACCCCGGGTGTGCTTGGCCTGATGGCTGACGACGGTCCGCCCGCCCGGGCCGGCCCTGAACACCCGGACCGCCGCGGTCCGGTCGGCCAGCGCACCGGTGGGGGACCAGGCCGCGGCGTAGGGGGCGGAGCGGCAGTCCACGATGACGCCGCGCGGCCCGGCCGCCGCGGTGAGCGCGGGTCCGAGCAGCGGCCGCCAGGCCGGGGCGAGCGCGCCGATGCCGGGCAGGTCCGTGCCCATCGCCAGCCGGTAGGGCGGCACCCGGTCGTGCGGTCGCAGCGCACCCCACAGTGCCGACACCACGACGAGCCGGCGGGCACCCCGTCGGCGGGCCGCCTCGTCCAGCCCGGCCCAGCCCAGCGCGTCGTAGAGCACGCCGGTGTAGAGCCGGCTCACCGGGACCGCCGGGAGCTGGTCGAGCCGGGTGTTGCGGGCCACGTCCGCGGCGAGCGAGGCGCCCACCCCGAGCCGCGCCGCGGCGTCCGGGGCCGCGCTCACCGCGGCGAGCGCGGCCAGGACGCCCAGCCGCTGCTCGGTGAGTTCCGGGAACGACAGGGCCTCGATGTCGACCGGGCGCCCCCGGCGGGGGGGTGTGGCCTTGGACTCCGACGGCGGCAGCAGGACGAGCACGCCCGGAGCGTAACCGTGCCCGGGGCGCGGACCGGTCCGCCGGCCGTTCGCCGGCGCACGGCGCCGAGGCGCTCGCGGTCGCTCCCGGCTAGGACGGCGGCCGGTGCCCGACGAACAGGGTGCGAGGCGGCCGGTCCTCGTCGGTCTCCTCCTCGATGGCGCTGGCCTCGAATCCCGCGTCTCCCAGCAGGTGCAGCCAGAGCGCACGGCCGAACAGCCCGGTGCGGTGCCGCTCGTGCGCGACGTCCACCGAGCCGTCCCGGTCGCGGAGCAGGAACGCGTACTCGGTCAGCACCCAGGTGTCGCTCGGATCGGGGTCCCAGGTCCAGGCGAGGTAGCGGGCGGCGCGCCCGTCGTCGCCGTCGCCGCCCCCGTGGTCGCTGCCCGGCCGGTAGGTCTCGGCGACGTGGTCGGGCACGAACACCGCCACCCCGCCGGGCCGGCAGTGCGCGTAGGCGGTGCAGATCGCCGACCGCAGGTCGTCGACGGTGGTCATGTACGCGACGGCGTCATGGACCAGGACGGCGTCGAAGCTGGCCTCCAGCCGTACCGAGCGCATGTCTCCGACGACGTGCCGGCAGCCCGGGTTGAGCTGCTGGGACAGTTCGAGCATCCGCGGGGAGAGATCCACCAGGGTCAGGTCGAAGTGGCGCCTCAGGTGCGAGGCCACGTGGCCGCCGCCGCTGCCGAGCTCCAGGACGGCGCCGACCGGGCGGGCCGCCGACAACAGGAGCGTCGCGATGAAGGCGGACTCGGACTCGTGCTCGGCCGGCGGCGAGAGCAACGGCCACCACGGTGCGAGCTCGCCGAAGAAGCGGTGCTCGACCGGGTCGAGCGGCACGGTGTCGGCCTCCATCGCGCCAGGGTGGCACAGGCGTTCCGGGACGTACATCGACCACGGTCTCCGTGGCGTTCGACCGGCTGGGGGGATCGGCCGCCGGCACGGTACGCTGGCCCCGGACGAGCCGGACGGGCGGCCGCGGCACGCCGGGTGACCGGGGTGCCGAGGAAAGTCCGGACTCCACAGGGCAGGGTGGTGGGTAACACCCACCCGGGGTGACCCGCGGGACAGTGCCACAGAAAGCAGACCGCCGGCGGTGCCGCCAGGTACCGGCCGGTAAGGGTGAAACGGTGGTGTAAGAGACCACCAGCGCTCCGGGTGACCGGAGCGGCTCGGTAAACCCCACCCGGAGCAAGGCCAGACAGGCAGCGTTCGAGGGCGGCCCGCCCGAGCTGCCGGGTAGGCCGCACGAGGGCGCCGGTGACGGCGTCCCCAGATGGATGGCCGCCGCCGTCCGCGGGCGACCGTGGGCGGCACAGAATCCGGCTTACAGTCCGGCTCGTCCCCTCTGCCTACCGGCCGCTGCGGCGGCCGATCTGGGCAGGTCGCCGGATCTGGGCAGGTCGCCGACCACGCTCCGCCTGCCGGCATGGACCCGACGAGCGTGCCGGTGCTGATCGTGCCCGCCCGGCGCACCCGCCGCGACCGCACCAGAGCCGAATACTCATGAATTCTCATCCAGGTCAGGTGCCCTTCGCCGGGTTGGGCTTCAGCCCAGGTCTCGGCGTCGCCCGTCAGGCTACCGTTTCGATATCAGGTCGGATCCAGGAAGGCACTCGAACGAGGCAGTGGCGGGGCCGGACGTCGCAGTGAGGGTTGGCGATGATGCAGCCGTGGAGAACTCACGAAGCGGCAATATTTCTGGGTGAAGAGAAAGAATGACATGCCCGAGAAGAAGAACGCGCTGGCACGCGACCACGTCGTGGTCGAACTCGGCGACGACATGCTGCGCGACATCTCTGGTGCGGAGTCCTCGAATTCCATCCCCATGGGGTGGATTCCTCCGAACGGCTGACCTGCTTCGGGTCGCAGCGGTACGGCGCACGGTCTCGCCGACCGGCGAGGTGACCGCCCGGAGGAGGACCCGCTGTCGTGGGTCTCCTCCGGGCGTCGTCGGGTTTGCCGACTCCGTGGCCCGCTGGACGTGGACGTGACGGGGGTCGCGGCGCGACCGCCTCGACAGGCGCCACCCGGGATCCGGCGAATCCGGTCCTGACGCCCCGAGGCGCCCGACAGGCTGGACTCATTCCTGAGCGGGCCGCGTAGCCTGAGGCGATGCCGCGTCCCGCCCACTCCGACCGGCTGCGGCTGGACGATCCCCGGAGCCGCCTGCGCGCCGACTGCTCGCGCTGCTTCGCGCTGTGCTGCGTCGTCCCTGCGTTCGCGGTCTCGGCGGACTTCGCGATCACCAAGCCCGCCGGGGTCGCCTGCCGCCACCTGTCCGCGGACCACCGGTGCACCATCCACGCCGAGCTGCGCGGGCGGGGTTTCGCCGGGTGCACCGTCTACGACTGCTTCGGTGCGGGTCAGCGGGTCAGCCAGGGCACCGTCCGCGGGCTCGACCCACGGGCCGGGGCGGCCACCGCGTCGGCCGTCGGCCGGGCGTTCCCCGCGGTCCGGGCGCTGCACGAACTGCTCTGGTACCTGGCCGAGGCGCGCGCCCTGGCGGCCGCGCGTCCGGTGCACGACCGGCTCACCGAGGCGTTCGCCCGGATCGACGCCCTGGCCGGTGCCCCGCCGGCCGACCTGGCCGCACTGGACCTGGACGCCGCGCGCCGGGACGTCGCCCCGCTGCTGCGCGAGGCCAGCCGGATCGCCCGGCAGCGGGCGCCGCACCCCGCCGGACGACGCCCGGCGCGGCTGCGCCCGGGGGCCGACCTGGTCGGGGCCGACCTCCGGGGCGCCGACCTGCGCGGGGCGGACCTGC
>DATDMG010000469.1:0-12650 GCA_036518955.1 Kineosporiaceae bacterium
CGACCGTGGCTACGACCGCGCCCGTGGCTACGACCGCGACCGTGGCTACGACCGCGACCGTGGCTACGACCGCGACCGTGGCTACGACCGCGACCGTGGCTACGACCGCGACCGTGGCTACGACCGCGACGCGCGCGACTCGGGTTACGGTGAACGGGACGGTGGCTACGGCCGCAGGGCCCGTGACGGTGGCTCGGCCCGGGACGGCCGGAGCGGCGGTCGGGATGACTCCGACCGCAGGTTCGGTCGGGGCGACCGCGGTCGTCGCCCCGCGGGCCCGGACGTCCGCAACAGCCGTGACGACGAGGGCAAGACGAACGCCGCGGTCAAGCGGGCGCCGCTGCTGATCCGCGGCACGCTCGCGGCCGCGGCCCTGCTGGCCCTGGCCGCCTCGATCGTCCGTGCGGTCGGGATGGTCGATCCCGCGATGAACAGCCAGGCCACGCTCGTCCTCGGCCAGGGGGCCGCGGGGGCGGCGATCCAGACCGCCGCACCCGCCGCGACTCCCTACGCGGCGGCTCTCGCCCCCGCGCCCGGCCAGGCGGCCGACGGCCAGGCGGCCGACGCCGCGGGCGGGCAGGGGATGACCGCGCAGCAGGCGCAGCAGGCGGCGGCGGTCGCGACCAGCGTCTCCTGCCGCATCAGGTACAGCATCACGGCGCGGTCCGCGACCCGGTTCACCGCGGTCGTGACCATCCTGAACACCAGCGCGGTGCCCGTTCAGGGCTGGTCGCTGCGCTGGCGGTATCCGTCGAAGCCACGGCTCTCCAACGGGTGGAACGCCGTGGTGACCACTGACACGAACGGGGCGCTGGCTCGCGGCGTCGGCGCCAACCGTGTCATCCCGGCCGGTGGGAGCGCGACGATCGGTTTCGTCGGCACTCTCAACGCCGCGGGCACGGGTCCAGGGGCAGGCATGGCCGACCCCGCTCAGCCGGCTTCTACCGGATTCTCGCTCAACGGGGTGATGTGCCGATGACACCGACGACTGCCACTGCGGAGGCCTGGGCGGACGATGAGGCGGAGCCGCGCCGGCGCCGCCTGTCGCCGGACGCCTCCGACACCGAACTCGCGGAGCTGGCCCGCTACAACGCCGAGGCGTTCGGGATGCTCTACGACCGGTACGCCGACCAGGTGTTCCGGGTCGTCTACCACCGGCTGAACGACCGGGCGGACGCCGAGGACGTCACCGCAGAGGTCTTCGTGAAGGCGCTGCGCGCCATCGACGCCTACCGGCCTTCCCGGGCCCCGTTCTGGGGCTGGCTGCACCGGATCGCCGCCAACGCCGTCGTCGACCATGTCCGGGCTCGGCGCAGCACGGTATCGCTGGACATCGTCGCGGACGCCGCCGACACCGGCGTCGGGGTGGAGCAGCAGGTCATCCGCAGGCTCGAGGCCGACCGCGCGTGGCAGGCCGTGGCGGACCTCTGCCCGGCGCAGCGCACCGCCGTCACCCTGCGGCTCGGCCGTGACCTGCCGATCGCCGACATCGCCGGCCGGATGGACCGGACCGAAGGTGCGGTGAAGCTGCTGCTCAACCGCGGGTTGTCGACTCTCCGGCAACGTCTCGCGGACGCCGCTCCCGTACCGCTGTCCTACCGATGACCGCCGCCCGCCGCCCGGCGCCCGGCGCAAGCCGGTGCGCCATGCACTGCGGTGCCCGGCGCGGAACCCGGTGCGGCACGGTGCTGGGTGCCATCCCGCGCTGCCCGGTGCTGGCCGCCGCGGCGGCCGCGGCGGTCAGTGCTCGTCGACGGTCACGCTGACGTCGAGGATGAGCGCCATCCGTTCCGCCTCCGGGCGGTCGCAGGTACGGAAGCAGATCCAGCCGCCGTCCGGGCGTTGGGCGTGCACGAGGTACATCAGTCCGCGAGTGGTCACGGCGAGCTCCTGGGATTGATCAGGGCGGCGGCAGCGAGGGCGCCTGCGGCTCCACACTGCTCCTCGTCGGGTGAGCCGGAGCGTGCCCTTCGTCCCGCGCCACCCCGCCGTCAGGACGCCGTGAACGGTGCGGGTACGGCCGCTCCCGGCGTGCCGCCCGGCGCCTGCCGGCGGTGTGCGATCACGTCGTGGACGCTGTGCCCACGGGCCAGCCCCAGCCGTTCGAACCGGGTCTCCGGTCGCCACGCCGGACGGCGGGCGTAGCCCCCGAAACTGTTGACCAGCAAGGGTTCCGCGGCGACGACCTGGAGCATCCGCTCGGCGTACGGGGTCCAGTCGGTAGCGCAGTGCAGCCGGCCACCCGGGCGCAGGCACTCGGCCGCCAACCGGGCGAAGACCGTCGAGATGAGGCGGCGCTTGTGGTGTCGCTGCTTCGGCCACGGGTCCGGGAAGTACACCCGGATCTCGTCCAGGCTGCCGGGCGCGACCCGGTACCGCAGGACGTCGACCCCGTCACCGATGACCACGCGCAGGTTGGTCAGCCCCAGCGCGGCGGCGTCCCGCAGCAGCGCACCCACCCCCGGGGTGTGCACGTCGATCGCGAGCAGGTCTCGGCCCGGATCGGCCGCCGCCATCGCCACCGTGGTCTCACCCATCCCGAACCCGATCTCCACCACGAGCGGCGCGGCGCGCCCGAACGCCTCCCGGGGATCGATCGGAACACGCTCGTGGGGTCCCGAGGGCAGCCCGTATCGCGACCACAGGGAGTCCAGCGCTGTCCGCTGACCCGGCGTGATCCGGCCCCGGCGGTGTTTGAAGGAGCGCAACGGGTTCGCCTCGGCGCCCGATGGCCGGACACCGGGGCCGGTCCCGGGCGTGACGGGAGTCGCGGGGGCCACGTCGTCCAGTCTCGCAGCCCGGCACCCTTGATCACGGCTGGGGGTCCTGGCGTGCCGGATGCCCGAACGTCCCGGTGCATCCCCGGGGATGGCAGCAGACTGGAGCCGGACCACGGGGGCGAGCCCGGCTGTCGCGCCTCGGGCGGGTGCGCCCGGCGGGAGCCGCGGCTCGCGGAGCAGCGGAGGAAGGAGCCAGCCGTGCCGCACCACCCGTTGTCGCGCAGCACGCGCACGCTTGACATGGCCCAGCTCGCCCAGCTGGGCGACGCTCTGGGCGGGACCGGGGCCCCGCGGCTCACCGCCGGGGACCTCGGGGTCGATCCCCGGCACGCCCCCGGCTCCGCCGTCCTGGGCCGGGTCTGGTGGGAGGGCTCGCCGGAGTTCCCGTACATCTACGGTGACTTCTCCGCCGGTGGAGGTGGACCCGAGCGAGTGCCGTTGCACACCGAGAACCTGCTGAAGATCAGCCATGCCCTCGGCCTGCACCATCGGTGGGGCGTGTGACGCCGGGGGGCGCCAGGGGCGAGGTTAGGCTGGGCGCATGACCTCGACGTCCGGAACGGACGAGCCGCGTCCGGAGCTGCTGGAGACGATCGACGAGGCCGGCTGCTACCGGCTGCTCGGGGCCGTGACCGTCGGCCGGCTGGCGGTGGTGCTCGACGGGCACCCGCACCTCGTCGTCCTCAACCACCTGCTGGCCGGGCGCGTCCTGCTGTTCCGCACGCGTGAGGATGCCGCGATCGCCCGGGTCACCGGCGAGGGCCTGGCCCTGCAGGCGGAGTTCGAGGTCGACAGCGCCTTCGCCGCGGCCGCCTCCGGCTGGTCGGTGATCGCCTCGGGTCTGCTCGTGGTCGAGCGCGACCGCGAGCGGGTCGCGGTGGCGCGGTCCGGCATCCACGCCTGGGCCGAGGGCGAGCGCGACACCGTGCTGCGCCTGGACATCGCCCGGGTCAGCGGGCGACGGGTCGGCGCCTTGTAGGCGCGGGCCGTCGCGCCCTCCGCCTGCCGGACATCGTCCGGAGACCCGCCCCGGCGGTTCGGGCCCGGTCAGCCGAGGATGTCCGAGAGGTCGTACCGGACCGGCTCGTCGAGCTGGGCGAAGGTGCATCCGACCGGGTCCCGGTCGGGGCGCCAGCGCCGGAAGTGCGCGGTGTGCCGGAAGCGTTGCCCCTCCAGATGGTCGTAGCGCACCTCGGCGACCAGGTCCGGGCGCAGGGGCACGAACGACAGGCTCTTGCCGGGCGCCCACCGGCTGGTGGCGCTCCCACGGGACACCCGAGGTCGGGCTTCGTCGCCCGGCCGGCCAGGACCGTCGGTCCAGCCGGGCGGTTCGGTGCCCGCGGCGCCGGACCAGTCCGCCCAGGCACCCCACGGGTGGCCGGCCGCCGTCGCGCCGCCCTCCGGGATGCGGTAGGGCTCCAGTTCGTCGAGCAGGCCGTGTCGCCGGGCCATCGGGAACGAGGCCGCGACCCCGACCGAGCGCAGCGCCCCGTGGTCGTCGTACAGCCCGAGCAGCAGTGATCCCACCACCGGCCCGGAGGTGTGCCAGCGGAACCCGGCGACGACGCAGTCCGCCGTCCGCTCGTGCTTGACCTTGAACATCACCCGACGCCCCCGGGCGTAGCCGCCCGTGAGCGGCTTGGCCACGACGCCGTCCAGCCCGGCGCCCTCGAAGGTGGCGAACCACCGGGCGGCGATCGCCGGGTCGCTCGTCGCCGGGGTGACGTGCAGGGGCGCGCGGGCTGCGGCGAGCGCCTCCCGCAGGCGGGCGCGGCGGACGGTGAAGTCGAGCTCGCTGAGGTCGTCGTCGCCGAGCGCCAGGACGTCGAACGTCACCAGCGCGGCCGGGGTCTGCTCGGCGAGCAGCGCGACCCGGCTCGCGGCCGGGTGCAGCCGCAGCTGCAGGGCGTCGAAGTCGAGCCGGCCGTCCCGGGCCAGCACGATCTCGCCGTCCAGGACGCACCGGGTGGGCGCGTGTTCGCGGACGGCCGCGACCACGTCCGGGAAGTACCGGGTCAGCGGTCGCCCGGTGCGCGAGCCGAGCTCCACCTCGTCACCGTCCCGAAAGACGATCGTGCGGAAGCCGTCCCACTTCGGTTCCACGTGGCCGGTGTCCGGGATGGTGGCGACGGACTTGGCCAGCATCGGCTCGACAGGCGGCATCACGGGCAGGTCCACCCGGCCATCCTGCCCGGTCAGCCGCCCGGCCGGGTGGCCGACCGGCCCGGGCCCAGGCCGAGCCGGTCGGCGAGCGCCATCGCGTCGAAGGGTGCCCGGGCCTTGGCGTCGTTGTCGAAGTACACCCACACGTCGAGCCCGCTGCCGGACCAGCCGCGCACCCGCTCGGCCCAGCGGTCGAGGGCCTTCTCGCCGTACCCGCTGGCGTACAGCTCGGTGTCGCCGTGCAGCCGGACGTACACGAACCCGGCGGTGACGTCGTCGAGGTGCGGCCAGCGGCCGGCCGTGTCGGCCACGACCAGTGCCACGTCCCGACCGGACAGGAGAGTGACCAGGTCCGGGACGGCGAAGGACGTGTGCCGGACCTCCAGCGCGTACCGCATCGGCCGGTCCTCGTCGGCGGCGGTGAGCGCCCGGCCGGCCAGCCGCTCGTCGTGACGCTCCGCGATCCGGGCCGCCTCGCGGGTCGTCCGGGGCAGCGCGTCGAGGAAGGCGCCCAGCACGCCGGGATCGAACCGGAGGCTCGGGGGGAGCTGCCAGAGGATCGGGCCGAGCTTCGGGCCCAGGGCGAGGAGGCCGGAGGCGTAGAAGTTCGCCAGCGCCTGGTCACCGCCGACCAGCCGCTTCAGGTGGGTGATGAAGCGGCCGCCCTTGACCGCGAACACGAAGCCGTCGGGCACCTGCTCCGCCCAGGCCCGGTAGTACTCGGGGCGCTGCAGGGAGTAGAACGAGCCGTTGATCTCGATCGTGGACACCTGTCGGGCGGCGTACTCGAGCTCACGCCGCCGCGGCAGCTCGGCGGGGTAGAAAGTGCCCCGCCACGGCGGATACCGCCAACCGGAGATTCCCACTCGAACCTGCCCTACCACGCGCGCACGGTAGACGCTCCGGCCGGGGAACGAAAGTCGGTGACCATGGCGGCGCCCGCGGCCGGAGCCGATTCGGGCGGTGCGTCATCCCTTCGGGAGGTCGCCATCATCGCTGCTCAGGCACGGGGTGGGTCATGTCGAAATGCGAGCGTCCCTCCCTGCGACATCCTGATCAGCACGCGGCGGAGGACTCCGTCGTACCGGAAGAAGCTGGAGGTTCCAATGCTCGGGTTCATCATCGCGATGATCATCATCGGCGCGATCGCCGGCTTCCTTGCACGGCTGATCGTACCGGGGCCGGACCCGATGGGGGTCGTGGCCACGATTGTTCTCGGTATCGTGGGGTCGTTCATCGGCGGTTTCCTCGGCTACCTGCTCTTCGGCAAGGACGCGTCGTCCGGCGCACTGCAGCCGTCGGGTCTCCTGGGGTCAATCATCGGCGCGGTCATCGCCCTCCTCGTCTACCGTGCCGCCACCCGAGGCAGGGCGCGGATCTGACAGTGTGGTCGGGCAGTGGTGGAGCGCAGGTCAGCGGCGCCCACGGGACCTGATCACCGGGTCGCGGACCTGATCCTCGGGTGGAGCGTGCCCCTCGATGCTCAGCATCGGGGGGCACATCCTTTTGCCCGTCTTGCCCGGTTTCTTGGTGGATGCCCGGATCGGTCGTGTTCCAGGTATCCCGCTGACGTGAGCACGGGCGGCGCGGGCCATTCGCCGGTCAACCGGCGGAAAGGGCTCGCAGGAAGAACGCGACATTCGCGGGCCGTTCGGCCAGGCGTCGCATGAAGTATCCGTACCAATCGGTTCCGTACGGCAGATAGATGCGCACCCGATGACCCGCCCGCGCCAACTGCTCCTGCTCGTCGGTGCGGATGCCGTAGAGCATCTGGAACTCGTAGCTCGCCGGCTCGCGGTGGTGCTCCGCGGCCAGCGCCCTGGCTATTCCGATCATTCGTGGATCATGCGAACCGATCATCGGGTAGCCGGCGCCGGACATCAGCACCCGAAGACACCGGGCGTAGGCACGGTCGATGTCCGCGGCCGAGGTGTGCGCCACCGAGGCCGGCTCCGCGTACGCGCCCTTGACCAGCCTCACCCGGGACCCGGCCCTGGCCAGGTCGCGGCAGTCCGCCTCGGTCCGGCGCAGCATGGACTGCAGCGCCACGCCGACCCAGGGGTGGTCCGCGCGCACGGCCCGCACCGTCTCCAGGGTGGCGTCGACGGTGGTGTGGTCCTCCATGTCGATGGTCACCGTCGTCCCGGCCCGGGCCGCGGCCTGACAGACGGTCCGGGCGTTCGCCAGACTGACCGTCCGGCCGTCCCGGGGCAGCGCCTGGCCGAGGGCGGACAGCTTCACGGACACCTCGACGCGATCGGCCAGGCCCTGGTCGGCCAGCCGGTCCAGCAGGGCGGTGTAGGCGGTCGTGGCCGCGGTCGCCGCCTCGACGTCCGTGGTGTCCTCGCCGAGGTGGTCGACGGTGACCAGGAGTCCGCGGGCGACCAACCGGGAGGCGGCGGAGAGGGCCTCCGGGAGGGCCTCGCCGGCGACGAAGCGGTCGACCACCCGGCGGGTGAGCGGGATGGTCGTCACGGCGCCCCGCAGCAAGGGGCTGCGGGCCGCGGACAGGATCAGCGAACCCAGCACGGTGCACCTCCGGCACGGTGAGTACCTCGACGGTACGATCGCACCCGCCGCGGAGCGACGGCGACGGCACACGGCGGCTGTTCGATTCTGTTGACTTCTGTCGCCGTCACCGCCAATCTCTACGCCATGCGGAGCTGGCCGACGTCCCTGGTGCTGGGTGGGGACTACAACCCTGAGCAGTGGCCCGAGGAGGTCTGGGCCGAGGACGTCCGGCTGATGCGGGAGGCAGGGGTCACGTTCGTGACCGTCGGCGTCTTCGCCTGGTCGCTGCTGGAGCCCGAGCCGGGACGGTACGACACCGGCTGGCTGGACCGGGTGCTCGACCTGATGGCGGGTGCCGGGATCGCCGTCGACCTCGCCACCGGCACCGCCTCGCCACCGCCCTGGATGGCCGCGGACGACAAGCTCGTCGACGCCCTGCTGCCGGTGACGTCGACCGGGGTCCAGCTGTGGCCGGGAGGGCGCCAGCACTACTGCCCGAGCTCCACCCTGTACCGGGAGCATGCGCTGCGG
Source organism: Kineosporiaceae bacterium (assembly GCA_036518955.1). Lineage (GTDB taxonomy): Bacteria > Actinomycetota > Actinomycetes > Actinomycetales > Kineosporiaceae > DATDMG01. Next base: position 7,986 of record DATDMG010000469.1, read on the forward strand.
CTCGTGGAGCACCTGGCCACCCGCTATCACGACCACCCGGCCCTGGCCTTGTGGCACGTCGGCAACGAGTACGCCTGCCACAACGCCCCGTGCTACTGCGATCGTTGCGGAGCTGGCTTCCGGGTCTGGCTGGAGCGCCGGTACCAGGACGTCGACCGGCTCAACGACGCGTGGGGGACGGCGTTCTGGAGTCAGCGGATCGGGACGTTCGACCAGGTGTACCCGCCCCGGGTGGCGCCGACGCACAGCAACCCGACCCAGGTGTTGGACTACCGCCGCTTCACGTCCGACACCGTGCTGGAGCTGTTCCTCGCCGAGCGCGAGGTGCTGCGCCGCTGCTCGCCCGGCGTCCCGGTGACGACGAACTTCATGACGATGAGCCACTTCCGGCAGCTGGACTACTTCCGGTGGGGCCGCGAGCAGGACGTCGTCAGCACGGACCACTACGTCGTCGCCACCGAGGCCGACCCGGAGGCGGAGCTGTCCTTCGGGGCCGCGCTGACCCGCGGCATCGCCGGGGGCCGGCCCTGGCTGCTGATGGAACACTCGACCAGCGCGGTCAACTGGCAACCGGTCAACCTCGCGAAACCGGCCGGGACCATGCTGCGCAACAGCCTGGCCCACGTCGCCCACGGCGCGGACGGGCTGGGCTTCTTCCAGTGGCGGGCCTCCCGGGCGGGATCGGAGAAGTTCCACTCCGCCCTCGTCCCGCATGCCGGCACCGACACCCGGCTCTGGCGTGAGGTCGTCCAGCTGGGCCAGGTCTGCGGCCGGCTGTCCGAGGTCGTCGGCACCACCGTCGACGCCGACGTCGCGGTGCTCTGGGACTACCAGGCGGGCTGGGCGTGCGACCAGCAGTCGCACCCGAGCGAGCTGGTCCGCTACGGGACCGACGCGGTGGCCGTGCACCGGGCGCTGCTGCGGCGTGGGGTCACCGCGGACGTCGTGCACCCGGAGTCGGACCTCAGCCGCTACCGGCTGGTCGTCGTCCCGACGCTGTACTCCTGCACCGACGCCGCGGCCCGGAACGTGACCGAGGCCGTCGAGCGGGGCGCGGTGGCGTTGGTCACCTTCTTCTCCGGGATCGCTGACGAGCACGACCACATCCGGCTCGGCGGGTACCCGGGCGCCTTCCGGGATCTGCTCGGCATCCGGGTCGAGGAGTTCGTCCCGTTGCTGCCCGGCGTCCAGGTCACCGTCCAGGACGCCGCGGACGGCGACAGCTGGACGGCGAGCACGTGGACCGAGCACCTGCACCTCGCCGCGGCGGAGGCGGTCGCCAGCTACGCGGACGGGCCGCTGCCGGGGGTCCCCGCGGTCACCCGGGCCCTCCGCGGTGCCGGGAGCGCCTGGTACCTGGCCACCCGGCCGGACGACGCGGCGCTGGATCGCCTGGTCGGACGGATCCTCGGCGACGCCGGGGTGGCGCCCGCCGCGATCGTCCGCCCCGGGCCCGACGGCGCACCCGTGACGGGGGTGGAGCTGGTGCGCCGCCGCGGCTCCGACCGGTCCTATCTGTTCGTCCTCAACCACACCGGGGGGCAGGTGGAGGTCGAGGTGCGGGGCCACGACCTGGTCGCGGACCGTTCGGTGGACGGCGTCCTGCAGCTCGCGCCGGGCGGCGTGGCCGCCGTCCGCGAGACCGCCTGAGCGACGCTTCGGGCTCCTACAGCCACGGCCAGCGCGTGCCGATGACGCTCACAGCCACCCGTCCGGGCCCTGGGCCCGGCTCTGCGAGCGAGGAAGGCCACCGCGATGACCGAGACGACCCAGACGCGCTCAGCCGCTGTTCCCTCCCAACGGTCGCTGGCCGGCGATCAAGATGACCAGCCCGCGTTGGTGAGCGGTGGGGCCGAACGGTACCTGACGTTCGTGCTCGCCGGCGAGGTGTACGCGCTGCCCATCCTCGACATCACCGAGATCATGGAGTTCCGGGCGCTCACCGTCGTCCCGATGATGCCCTCGTTCCTGCGCGGGGTGATCAACCTGCGTGGTCGTGTGGTGCCCGTGGTCGACATGGCCGCCCGGTTCGGCCGGGGCTGCACCGAGGTGGCGCGGCGGACCAGCATCATCATCGTCGAGACGCCGAGCCACACGGACGACGGCCACACCACGACCACGAGCATGGGGATCATGGTCGACGCGGTGAACAAGGTCGTGCACCTCGGCCTGGACGACATCGAGCCGCCGCCGGCGTTCGGCGCCGGGATCCGCTCGGACTTCATCAGCGGGATGGCGAAGTACGACGGGAACTTCGTGATCATCCTGGACGTCAGCCACGTGCTGTCGTTGGAGGAGATGGTGCTGCTCGGCAAGGCCGCGTCGGGCGAAGTCGCCAGCCTCGAGGCCGGGGAGTGAGCGTCGAGTCGACGGTCGCCACCGAGCGCGTGCTGACGGCGGCGGAGTTCGCCTGGCTCACCGACTTCCTCCGGGGCCGGACCGGGATCGAGCTGAAGCCGGGCAAGGAACCCATGGTGATGGGCCGGCTGGACCGCCGGCTGCGGCATCACGACCTGCCGACCTACACCAAGTACTTCCAGCTCCTGGCCGACGGCGACCCGCTCGAGACCCAGCTGGCGGTCGACCTGCTGACCACCAACGAGACGTACTTCTTCCGGGAGCCGAAGCACTTCGACTTCCTCCGGGAGGTCTACTCGGCGATGCCGCGCCGACCCCAGCCGGTGCGGATCTGGAGCGCGGCGTCGTCCACGGGAGAGGAGGCCTACACCGTCGCGATGACGTTGGCCGACTGTCTGCCGGCGGGCCAGGCCTTCGAACTGCTCGGCACGGACATCTCCAGCCGGGTGCTGGAGACCGCGCGACGGGCCATGTACCCGATCGAGGCCGCGGAGAAGATCCCGGCGCGGTTCCTGCGCGAGTACTGCCTCCGGGGGCGGGACGAATTCGAGGGCTTTCTGGCGATCGACCGCCGGTTGCGCGAGCGGGTGACGTTCCTCGAGGCCAACCTGAACGACCTGCGGGGGGACTTCGGCACGTTCGACGTCATCTTCCTGCGGAACGTGATGATCTACTTCGGTCAGCAGACCAAGCGCGACCTCGTCGCCCGGGCCACCGGGATGCTCCGACCCGGTGGTTATCTGATCATCAGTCACGCCGAGACGCTCAACGGCATCCAGGGCCCGTTGCGCCTGGTCCGGCCGTCGGTCTACCAGCTGGCGGCCGCCGGTGGATGAGCCCGAGGGTGTGCTGGAGATCTTCCTGGGCCCGGGGGACCTCTACTTCGGTGACCGCGACACCCGGATCCGGACCCTGCTCGGGTCGTGCGTCGCGGTGACGTTGTGGCACCCGCGAGCGCTGCTCGGTGGGATGTGCCACTACATGGTCCCGACCCGGCCCGCCACCCGGCGCCCGGCACTCGAGGGCCGCTACGCCGACGAGGCGTTCCTGATGCTGTTGGACGAGATCCGTCGCACCGCCACCTCTCCGGACGAGTACGTGGTCAAGATGTTCGGCGGGGGCAGCCAGTTCACCGAGTTCGCCGGCCGAACCCTGGACGTCGCCGCCCGCAACGTGGACGCCGGCCTGGAGCTGCTCGGGAGGTACGGGCTCGCCCTGACGTCGATGCACCTGGGTGGGACCGGACACCGGCAGGTCGTCCTGGACGTGTGGAGCGGCGACGTCTGGGTGCGCCACGTCGAGCTTCCCATCGACGGCCCGACCCCGGACGCCGTGGTCCAGGTCGCCGGAGCCCGCAACGGCGGGAACCCGAACGGCGGGAACCCGAATCGCAAGCTCGGCGAGGGCGGGATCGCCGACGGGAACGCCGTGGGCGGCAGACGCGTGGACGGGAAGAGCCTGGTATGAGCGGCAAGATCAACATCATGATCGTCGACGACTCCGCGGTCGTCCGGCAGGTGATGAGCAGTGTCCTGGCGATGGACCCGGCCATCAACGTCCTGGATGTCGCCGCGGACCCGATCTACGCCATGCAGAAGATGAACAAGCACTGGCCGGACGTCGTCCTGCTCGACGTCGAGATGCCTCGGATGGACGGGATCACGTTCCTGAGGAAGTTGATGGCGGTGCGACCGACGCCGGTCGTCATCTGTTCGACACTCACCGAGAAGGGTGCCGAGACGACGCTGGCGGCGATGAGCGCCGGGGCGGTGGCGTTCCTGACCAAACCGCGCAGCGGGCTCAAGCAGTTCCTCGAGGAGGACCGGGCCGAGATCGCCCGGGTCGTCAAGGAGGCCGCCGCGGGCGACATGCGCCGGCTGGCCGCCGTGAACCACGCCCTGCGCTCGATGCCGCGCCAGGGTGCGGCAACGGCCACGGCCGCTGACGCGCCGGCGGCGTCGCGGCGGGTCGCCCCCGCGCTGTCGGTCACCACCGACCGGGTCGTCGCGATCGGCACCTCCACCGGCGGGACCCAGGCTCTGGAGGCGGTACTGACCGCGATGCCCCGGGTGTCGACCGGGATCGTCGTCGTCCAGCACATGCCGGAGAAGTTCACCGCGGCCTTCGCCGCCCGGCTGAACACCGTGTGCGACGCGGAGGTCCTGGAGGCCTCCGACGGGGACCGGGTGCTCCCCGGCCACGTGCTCATCGCGCCGGGGGGCCGGCACATGAGCCTGCGCCGGGACGGCGCCCAGTACCGGGTGCACGTGAGCGACGGGCCGCCCGTCAACCGGCACCGGCCGTCCG
>DATDMG010000470.1:0-20073 GCA_036518955.1 Kineosporiaceae bacterium
CGCACCACTGCGCGAGCGGGGTGGCCGGTCGCGGCGTCCGCCGGGCCGGCCCAGGGCAGGCCGAGCGGCGTCCAACCGAGGACGTCGACGAGCGCCGCGGCGTCCGCCGGCCTGAGCCGGCCCTGGCTCAGCAGCGTCGGCCAGAGCCCGAGCGACGACATCAGCAGGACGGCGACGACCGTACCGACCTCGCGGGAGCGTCGCGCGGCGAGCACGCGGGCCGCCGCCGTCGTGAGCAGTCGGGACATCAGGACGCAGGTGAGGACGCCGAGCAGGGCCGACGGGATCGCCAGCAGCTCCGGCAGCGGGGCCCGCGACCAGGTGATCAGAGTGCCGAGGGCCAGCACGGACGTCGCCACCCCGGGGATCCCGAGGACGCCGGAGAGCAGCAGTCCGGGGGCGAGCTGGCGCGCCCGCAGCGGCAGCAACGCGAAGCGGGCCGGGTCGAGGGTCTCGTCCACCCCGGAGACGAGGAGCGGGACCAGCCCCCAACCGAGGACCAGCAGGCTGCCGCCGGCGACGACGCCGAAGGCCGCCCAGCTCGCGTCCACCACCCGCAGCAGGGCGAGCAGCAGCGTTCCGGTCGTGGTGAGCAGCAGCGCGACCAGGGCGCCCACGATCGTCGCGATCCGCTGGCTGGTGCTCGTCCGGAGGCTGTTGCGCAGCAGGGTCAGCTTGAGCCGGACCAGCAGCCGGATCAGCTGCGCAACCACGACAGGTCCACCACGGTGGTCGGGGCGCCGACGGCCTCGACGAAGCGCTGCTCCAGTGTCGAGCCCGCCCGGACGGCGTCGAGCGGGCCGGCCGCCACGACCCGGCCGGCGTGCACGATCGCGACGTGGTCGCAGAGCCGCTCCACCAGCTCCATCACATGGCTCGACATCACGACGGTCCCGCCCGCCGCGACCACCTCGTGCAGGATCGAGCGGATGGTGGCGGCGCTCACCGGGTCGACGGCCTCGAACGGTTCGTCCAGCAGCAGTAGCCGGGGGCCGTGAACCAGCGCGCAGGCCAGCGCGACCTTCTTGGTCATCCCGGCCGAGTAGTCGACGACGAGGGTGTCCGCGGCGTCCGCCAGGCCGAGGGCCGCCAGCAGTTGCCCGGTGCGGTCGGCGACGGTGGCTCGGTCCAGACCGCGGAGCAGCCCGTTGTACGTGATCAGTTCCCGGCCGCTCAGCCGGTCGAAGAGCTTGACTCCGTCGGGCAGGACGCCGATCCACCGCTTGGCGGCTGGAGGGTCCGCCCACAGGTCGTGCCCGAGCAGCCGGACCGCGCCCGCATCAGGGCGGAGCAGCCCGGTGGCCATCGACAGCGTGGTGGTCTTGCCGGCGCCGTTCGGGCCGACCATCCCGTAGAAGGAGCCGGCCGGCACCGCGAGGGTGAGCCCGGCGACCGCGATCTTCTCCCCGAAACGCTTCCACAGCCCGAGCAGCTCCAGCGCCGGCGGCGGTGACTCCCCGGGTGCCGGCGCGATCCCCACCCCCGGATCCTGCTCCGCTGCGGTCACGCAACGACGCTACCGCGACGCGGCGGGGCCGGGTGGCTTCCGCACCGATCTGTCCCCAGCCTGTGGACAACTGCCTGTGGAAAAGCCGGCGCGCTGAGTGACCATCCGCAGGAAGCTGGGCGCGTTGCAACGGAATGTAGATGTCTGAGTGCGTAGAGTGCTCATCCTCCGACAGCTGGAACGGGGGATCCATGACGCGCAGCCGCCGCCGCTCGCCCGCTTCCGCCCGGCCCGCCCGCGGTGCGGGTCTCGCGGTCCCCACCATGGTCGCCGCGCTGCTCTGCGGGGGCTCGGTCTTCACGATCGCGGCTGCCGGTGTCCTGGCCCTGGACGCGCAGCCGGTGGCCGCCGCCGGGTCGGTGGGCGGGGCGGCGCCGCTGTCGCCCACCGCCGTCCCGGAGGCCTCGACCGGCCGGGTGTACTCCATCGCGGTGGTGGACCCGGGCGACGGTGGTCCCGATGCGCCTGCCGCTCCGGACTCGGCACCGATGGTGTCCTCAGGGGCACCGACGGTGATCCTGCTCGGCATCGACCCGCCGCCCCCGGGAACGCCCGGCCCGGCGTCGGCAGCGGGCTCCGCATCCCGCGTGGGGTGACGGGCCGCCGGCCGTGACCGGCGGGTTCGCGCCCCGCCGTCCAATAGGTACCTTGCTCTCATCGGCTGCGACCACGACCGAGCAGCCGCGACGCCCGGTCATGCCCACAAGGCGGACGCCGGGAGCCGACGACACCGTGCCGGCGCCGGCCACCGCCGACCCGGCCGGCCTGACGAATGGAGAGCTCGTGACCGCTGCGCACGAACTGGGCTCCGAGCCCATGGTGCAGCTGCTCAGCCCGGAGGGGGAGCGGCTCACCCATCCCGATCACGACTGGCTCCTCGAACCCGACGAGCTGCGCGCGACGTATCGCGATCTGGTGCTGGTCAGGCGCCTGGACGCCGAGGCCACCGCGCTGCAGCGGCAGGGGGAGCTCGGCCTGTGGGCCAGCCTGCTGGGCCAGGAGGCGGCCCAGGTGGGCTCCGCCCGAGCGATGCTCCCGCAGGATCACGCCTTCCCGACCTACCGGGAGCACGGCGTCGCCTGGTGCCGTGGCGTCGACCCGCTGCACCTGCTCCGCCTCTTCCGCGGGACGAGCGGCGGCAGTTGGGACCCGGCAGTACATCACCTCCACCTCTACACGATCGTCATCGGCGCGCAGACGCTGCACGCGACCGGCTACGCGATGGGAATCCAGCGCGACGGCGCGGTCGGCACCGGTGACGCCACCCGGGACGCCGCCGTGCTGGCCTACTTCGGCGACGGCGCGAGCTCCGAGGGCGACGTCAGCGAGGCCTTCGTGTTCGCCAGCGTGATGAACGCGCCGATCGTGTTCCTCTGCCAGAACAACCAGTTCGCGATCAGCGAGTCGAACGATCGCCAGATGCGGGTGCCGGTGTACCGCAGGTCGTCCGGGTTCGGGTTCCCCGGCGTCCGGGTCGACGGCAACGACGTGGTGGCGGTCCACGCCGTGACCACCTCGATGCTGGACCGCGCGCGGCGCGGCGAGGGCCCGGCTCTGATCGAGGCGTTCACCTACCGGATGGGCGCCCACACGACGTCCGACGACCCGAGCCGGTACCGCACGCAGGCCGAGGTCGAGCAGTGGCGGCAGCGGGACCCGATCGACCGGCTCCGCCGCTACCTCGACGCCGCCGGGCTCGCCGGCGGCACGTTCCACGCCGACCTCGAGGCCGAGGCCGACGCCCTGGCCGACGGCTGGCGCCGGGCCGTCCGTGGCATGCCGGACCCGGAGCCGGCCACGATGTTCGATCACGTCCACCACGGCCCGCACGCGCAGGTCGGGGCCGACCGGGCACGGTTCGAGCAGTACGAGGCCTCGTTCGAGCCGGCGGGCCGGGCGGGGGAGGGAGGGCACTGATGGCGACCTCGACCACGCTCGCCAAGGCGCTCAACACCGGGCTGCGCCGGGCGCTGGAGTCCGACCCCAAGGTTCTGATCATGGGCGAGGACGTCGGCCGGCTCGGCGGCGTCTTCCGGGTCACCGACGGCCTGCAGAAGGACTTCGGCGAGGAGCGGGTCATCGACACCCCGCTCGCCGAGTCCGGGATCATCGGGACGGCGATCGGTCTGGCCCTGCGCGGGTACCGGCCGGTGTGCGAGATCCAGTTCGACGGGTTCATCTACCCGGCCTACGACCAGCTCGTCTCCCAGCTGGCCAAGATGCCCTACCGGTCCGCCGGGCTGGTGAAGCTGCCCGTCGTCGTCCGGGTGCCGTTCGGCGGCGGCATCGGCGCGGTGGAGCACCACAGCGAGAGCCCGGAGGCCTACTTCGCGCACACGGCCGGGTTGCGGGTGGTGGTGTGCTCCCATCCTGCCGACGCGTGCACCATGATCCAGCAGGCGGTCCTGGACGACGACCCGGTGGTGTTCTTCGAGCCCAAGCGCCGGTACTGGGACAGGGCCGAGGTGGACGACGCAGTGCTCGACGGCAGCCTGGTCGCGGCCGGCCGGGCGCCGGAGCTGTACGCGGCCCGGGTCGTCCGTGCCGGGACGGACGTCACCGTCGCCGCCTACGGTCCGATGGTGTCCACCGCTCTGGATGCCGCGGCCGCGGCCGCCGCCGAGGGGCGGAGCCTGGAGGTGATCGACCTCCGCACGCTGTCCCCGCTCGACCTCGACACCCTCACCGCCTCGGTGCGGCGCACGGGTCGGCTGGTCGTCGTCCACGAGGCGCCGACCTTCCTCGGGATGGGGGCCGAGCTCGCCGCTGCGGTGACCGAGCGCTGCTTCTACCAGCTGGAGGCGCCCGTGCTGCGGGTCGGCGGGTACCACACGCCCTATCCGGCTGCGCGGCTGGAGGAGTACTACCTGCCGGACCTCGATCGCGTGCTCGACGCCGTCGACCGCGCGCTCGCCTTCTGAGGGGATGGCCAGTGAGCACCGAGACACCCGCGGGGATCCAGGTCTTCCGGCTCCCCGACGCCGGGGAGGGCCTGACCGAGGCGGAGATCGTGTCGTGGCGGGTCGCGGTCGGCGACGTCGTCGCGGACGGTGACCCCATCGTGGAGATCGAGACGGCGAAGAGTCTGGTGGAACTGCCCTGTCCGTACGCCGGGACGGTCGCCCAGCTCCTCGCCCCCGTGGGCGCGACCGTCCGGGTCGGGGAGCCGATCATCGCCGTGGCCACGGGCCCCGGGGCGGGTGCGCTGCCCGCTCCGCCGGCGGGCGGCGGTCAGGGTCGTGCCGACCAGCCGCCGCCGGGCGTCCCGGGGGCCGCGGCGCCCCCGGCCGAGCGGACGGCGGTGCTCGTCGGGTACGGGCCACGCGCCGCTACCCTTGCCCGGCGGCGTCGGGTGGCCCCGACCGGCGCGCCCCGGCAGAACCAGCCCCCGGCGCCGGATCCCGATCAGACCCCTCGGCCCGGGTCGACCCCGTCGGCGTCCACGTCGGCTCTCTCACCGAGGCCGGTGCCGGGCCCGGTCCCCGAACAGGGGCGTCCACTGGCCAAGCCCCCGGTCCGCAAGCTGGCCCGCGACCTCGGCGTGGACCTGCGACTGGTGCCGCCGAGCGGCCCGGAGGGCGTGGTGACGCGCGCGGATGTCGAGCGGGCGGCCCGGCCCGCACTCGCCCCGCAGGCCCCGCAGGCCCCGGCGGGCGCGCCGGCCACGCCCAGCCGGGACACCCGCGTCCCGGTGAAGGGGGTGCGCCGGGCGACGGCGGCGGCGATGGTGGCGAGCGCGTTCACCGCGCCGCACGTCACTGAGTGGGTGCAGGCCGACGTCAGCCGCACGGTGAGGCTCACCGAGCGGCTGCGCGGGGACCGCGCGTTCGAGGGTGTCAGGGTCTCCCCCCTGCTCCTGGTCGCGAAGGCCGTGCTCCTCGCCGCGGCCCGCCACCCAGGGATCAACGCGTCCTGGGACGAGGCGGCTGGGGAGATCGTCGTCCATCACTACGTCAACCTGGGGATCGCGGTGTCGACCCCGCGCGGCCTGGTGGTGCCGAACATCAAGGACGCCCACACCCTCACCCTGCCCGCCCTCGCCCGGGCCCTGGCCGACCTCACCGCCACGGCTCGGGAGGGCCGTGCGACGCCGGCCGACCAGACCGGGGGTACGTTCACGATCACCAACGTGGGCGTGTTCGGCGTGGACGGCGGCACGCCGATCCTCAACCCGCCGGAAGCGGGGATCCTCGCGGTGGGCCGGTTCCGGAGAATGCCGTGGGTCCACCGCGGCAGGGTCCGACCCCGGTGGGTGACGACGCTGTCGCTGAGCTTCGACCACCGGTTGGTGGACGGCGACCTCGGCAGCCGGTTCCTCGCGGACGTCGCCGCCGTCCTGCACGATCCGGCGACGGCCCTGCTGTGGTGAGCTCGGGCCCGGCGCGGGGCCGGGCCCGAAGATCCTCGTCTTCCCGTGAACCGATCCGGCCTTCCGGCGCTCATACTCCGTACAGCGCTCCTGGGGGATGGAGCGGGGGGAACCGGAATGGAGTCGGACGGATGCGCGAGAAGCGAGTACTGGCCTGGGGTGCGACGGGTGCGGCGGCGGCCGCCGTCCTGCTCACGGCGGCCTGCGGTGGCAAGGACGTGACCTTCACCCCGGTGGCGGCGAACTCGACGGCGGTGATCCGGCCGGCCGACGGGTCGCCGTCCTCCGCCGGCGGCGGCCCGGGGTCGTCGTCGGCGGCGGCGGCGACGACGCCGTCGAACGTGGAGATCACCCGGCAGGGTGGCACCGTGTGCGTGCGCAGCAAGGACATGGGCAGCCAGGCCTGCGTGAGCGATCACGGCACCGCGGTCGTGAACGGAATCGTGATCGTGGACGGCAAGGTGGTCGGCACGTCCGGATCGTCCGGCGCGTCGGTCGCGGTCAACGGCGGGTCGGTCGCGGTCAACGGCGGGTCCGTCGTCGTCGGCGACAACCCGGCGCCGGTGGCGACGTCCGGACAGGTGAGCCTGCTGGGCGCGGTCCGGTGGCGGGGATCCGCGTCCGGGGAGTGCCGGCGCCGGGGCGAGGTGCGGCACGCCGTGGTCACGCTCGGGAACGGCGGCCGGCTCGGGATCGACGTCGTGGGCACGGGCGTCGTCCGGATCGAGTTGGCCAGCGGCGGCGACACCTACTCGGGCAACTGGGTCGGGGACAACGGGTTCGTTACCCTGGCGGAGCGGAGCCTGAAGGTCGACGGAGTCTCGGTGGGCCGGGGCTCGCACGCGGTGCAGGTGACGGCGTCGCTCGACTGCTGAGGCGCCGGTCCGGCCGGGATCGGGCGCGGTGACGGCAGGCCGGGCAGGCCCCGGCGCCGCCCGATGCGAGGGGGATGCGGTGGGCCGGATCCGAAGTGCCCTGTCGGAGCTCGTCCCGACGGCCGGGCCGGATCCGGTCCCCCCGGGCTGGGTGCGCCCGGCCCCGGATGCCCGGATGCGGCGGCTCGACGTCACCGTGGCCGTGCTGCTCGCGGCCGGCGGGGCCCTCGGCGTCGCGCTGGCCAGGGTGGCCGGGCTCGACTCCGCCGCCCACCCACCCTCGATCGCGGAGGGCACCGGCTGGTGCCTGGCGGTGTCGCTGCCGCTCGCCCTCCGCACGCGCTACCCGCAGGTGATCCTGGTCGTGGTGGCCGCGGCGTTCATCGGGCTGCAGGCTCGCGGCGTACCGGAGGGTCTCACCACGCAGATCAGTCTGTTCCTGGCCGTGTTCACGGTGGGTGCGTGGGCGCGTGAGCGGGTCATCGCGCGGTGGACCCGAGGGGTCGTCGTCGCGGCCATGTTCGCCTTCCTGATCCTCCGCCTGTCGACGTACGCCTGGGACCGCTTCCTCACCCAGCGCCATCCGCACGGTCCGGTTTCCGCGGTGGTGGCGGTCGTCGTCCTCACCGGCGTCCTCAACGTGGTCTACTTCGCCGCGGCGTGGGCCTTCGGTGACCTCGCGTGGCGCGCCGCCGGGCAGCGGGCGCTGCTCGAGCGGCGCAACGCCGAACTCGCCCGGGAGCGGGACGAGAACGCGCGTCGCGCCGTCCTCGACGAGCGGGTCCGGATCGCGCGCGAGCTGCACGACGTGGTCGCCCACCACGTGAGCGTGATGGGGGTGCAGGCGGGGGCGGCCCGGGTCGTCCTGGACGCCGACGCCGACGCCGCCCGTACCGCGCTCGGTGGGATCGAGCAGGCCGCCCGGAGCGCGCTCGACGAGATGCACCGGCTCCTCGGCGTGCTCCGCGCGCCGGCGGACGGCCGTGAAGACCGCCCGGAACCCGATCGGGCCGCCGCGCCCGTCCCCACCCTGCCGGGCATCCAGGCCCTGGTGGACGGCGTCGCCTCCTCCGGGGTGCGGGCCCGGTTCACGATCGTCGGTGAGTCGGTCCCGGTTCCGTCCGGCCTGGTGGTGTCGGTGTACCGGATCGCCCAGGAGGCACTCACGAATACCCTCCGGCACGCCGGGGCGGCGCGCGTCGACGTCCGGCTGCGGTACCTGACCGGGCCTCCGGCACTGGAGGTGGAGATCGTGGACGACGGGCGGTCGCCGGTGGCGCAGCCCGCCGGGGGCCGACGAGGGCTGGGCCTGGTGGGCATGCGGGAGCGGGCGGCGCTGCACGGCGGGGACCTCGAGGTCGGGCCGCGGCCGGACGGCGGGTTCCGGGTGCGCGTCCGGTTCCCGCTGCCGGCCGAGCGGGCCGCGGCGGCCGGCGGGCCGGGCCGGCCGGCTCCGGCGCCCGCGACCGGCAGGGCGTCGTGACGATCCGGGTCCTGCTCGCGGACGACCAGGGGATGGTGCGCGCCGGGTTCCGGATGATCCTCCAGCTGCAGCCGGACGTGGAGGTCGTGGGCGAGGCCGGGGACGGCGCCGAGGCTGTCCGGCTGGCCGTGTCGGAGCGGCCGGACGTGGTCCTGATGGACGTCCAGATGCCCGGCACCGACGGTCTCTCCGCCACCCGCGAGGTGGTCAGCCGGACCAGCGCGAGCGTCCTCATCCTCACCACGTTCGACCGGGACGACTATCTCTTCGAGTCGCTGCAGGCCGGCGCCAGCGGGTTCCTGCTGAAGAACGCGTCACCGGAGGATCTGGTCGACGCCGTCCGGGTGGTCGCCCGGGGCGACGCGCTGCTCGCTCCGGAGGTGACCCGTCGGGTGCTGGAGGCGGCGGCCGGACGGCGATCGGTGCCCCGCCCGCCGGACCCGTCCGCCGCGGCCGCGCTGGGCACCCTCACCGAGCGCGAACTGGAGGTGTTCCGGCTGGTCGCGCGAGGACTGAGCAACGCCGAGGTCGGCGCCCGGCTGTTCCTCGCCGAGGCCACCGTGAAGACCCACGTCTCCCGGGTGCTGGCCAAGCTGGCGCTGCGGGACCGCGTGCAGGCCGTCGTCCACGCCTACCGCACCGGCGTGGTGGCACCGGGCGACTGATGCGCGCCGGCCGACGACGCGCCCTGCGGCGGAGGCGCCCGCGACCTGAGGCTGACGACCGGCGCGGCCCGGCGCGCCTACGGTCACGGACATGCTCGAACTCATCGACGTGGATCGCAGCTTCGGTCCGGTGCGGGCGCTCGACTCGGTCGGTTTCGTCGTCCGGCCAGGGAGGCTGACCGGCTACATCGGTGCCAACGGTGCCGGCAAGACGACCAGCATGCGGATCGTGCTCGGCGTGCTCGCCGCCGACGGCGGGGAGGTGCGCTGGAGGGGCGCGCACGTCACCGCCGCGGACCGGCGACGCTTCGGGTACATGCCGGAGGAACGCGGCCTGTACCCGAAGATGGCCGTGCTGGACCAGATCGTCTTCTTCGGGCGACTGCACGGTCTCACCTCGACGGTCGCCCGGCGGCGCGCGGGGGACCTCCTCGGCGAGTTGGGCCTGGCGGAACGGTCCGGGGACCGGCTGGAGAAGCTGTCCCTGGGCAACGCCCAACGGGCCCAGGTGGCGGCGGCGCTCGTCCACGACCCCGAGCTGCTCGTCCTCGACGAGCCGTTCAGCGGTCTCGACCCGATCGCCGTCGACGCGATGGCCGGCATGTTGCGGCGCCGGGCGGCGGCCGGGGTGCCGGTGCTGTTCTCCAGCCACCAGCTCGACCTGGTCGAGCGGATCTGCGACGACGTCGTCCTGATCCACTCCGGCCGGGTGGTCGCCGCCGGTTCCGCGGAGGAGCTACGCGCCGCCCACGCCCCGGCCCGCTACCGGCTGGACCTGGGCGAGGACGCCGGCTGGCTGCGCGGCGTGCCGGGGGTCGCGGTGCTGGACATCGAGGGTCCCCACGCCCTGGTCGAGCTGGCCCCGGACGCCGACGACCAGCAGCTGCTCGCCACCGCCCTGGACCGCGGCCCGGTGCGCGCCTTCGCCCCCGTCGTCCCCACCCTGGCCGAGATCTTCCGGGAGGTGGCTCGGTGACCGCCCCCACTCGCGCCGTGCCCGGGTCGTCGCTCGGGGACGGCGCCCCGGACGCCTCCGCGGAGCCGTCGGAGGCCGGCCTGCCGGCCCTTATCGGGGTGATCACCCAGCGTGAGCTGCTGGCCAAGCTGCGGGACAAGACCTTCCTCGGCTCGACGGCGTTCCTCCTGGTCGCGGTCTCGCTGTCGATCCTGCTACCGGTTGCGCTGAACCGGGACAACCCGCGCATCTCCGTCGGGACGGTCGGGGCCCGCGCTGCCGCCGTCGCCGCGGAGGCCGCCCGGCTCGGTCACCTGGCAGCCGGGCCGGCCGACCAGATCGCCCGGACCACTGCGGCCGAACTCCCGGCCGCCCGGCTCGACGTCCGGTTCTTCCCCGACGCCGCGGCCGCCCTGGACGCCGTCCGCAAGGGGACCGTGGACGCCGCCCTGGCCCCCGGCGACGCGGCGGTCGGTGGACTCGAGATCGTCGCCGACACCGGGGTCCCGGACCAGCTCGCAACGCTCGTGAACGCGGCGGCCCGGGATCAGGCTCTGCACGATGCGCTGCGCGCCGCGGGCCTGGACGGCGGTGGCGCGGACCGGGCGCTCGCCGCGGCCGCGTCGTCCGCGCCGGGGCAGCGGCTGCTGCACCCGCCGGCCACCGACCGAGCCGTCTCCGTCGGGCTGGCGACGGCGTTCGCGGGGATCTTCTTCATGGCGAGCATCCTGTTCGGGATGTCGATCGCGCAGAGCGTGGTGGAGGAGAAGCAGAGTCGGGTCGTCGAGATCCTGGTCGCCGCCGTCCCGGTGCGCGCCCTGCTCGCGGGCAAGGTGATCGCGAATACCGTGCTGGCGCTGGGACAGACGTTGCTGCTCGCCGCGGTCGGGACCACCGCGGCCGGGCTGGTCGGGCAGACCACGCTGATCGGGCTGATCCTGCGGGTGGGCGGCTGGTTCCTGCTGTTCTTCGTGCTCGGTTTCACCATGCTGGCGTCGTTGTGGGCGGCCAGCGGGGCGATCGCCAGTCGGCTGGAGGACCTGAACGGCACCACCATCCCGCTGCAGCTGCTGCTGTACCTGCCGTTCTTCGCGGCCCTGTGGGTGCACGACCCCGGCGTCTGGATGCGCGTGCTGTCCTACGTGCCCTTCACCGCGCCGCTGTCGATGCCACAACGGCTCATGATCGGCGACGCGGCCTGGTGGGACGCGCTGCTGTCGGCCGGGATCGTGGTGGCGACCACGGCCGGGATGGTCCTGGTGGCCGCGCGGTTCTACGAGCGCAACGTGCTGCGGACGTCGGGACGCCTCTCCTGGTGGGAGGCCTGGCGCGGCTGAGCCCAGGGTGCTGGTGGCGGCCGGGCGGTGATCACGCCGCGTGGCGGGAGCCACCGGGCCCTGATCGCCCGCCCGGCCGGCCGATGTCCCGGCGGTCCGTCACAAAATCGACATCGGGCGGCCATGTCGGCGTTGTCAACCGCTCCTAGCGTCGACCCCGTGCCGACACCGGTGAGCGTCGTCGCCGCCGCCCGCAGGGCGGGCAGCCGCAGCTGTCGCCGCCGTCCTCGATCTCGGGAGTCGTTGATGACGTTGACCGCCTTCGACCGCATTCCGATCGTGGACATCGGTCCGCTGCTGTACGGGCCGCGAGAGGCGCACCCCGTGATCGCCGACCAGCTGCGCGAGGCGGCGACCGAGATCGGCTTCCTGCACGTGACCGGCTGCGCGCCGCCGGTCGGCGTGTTCGACCGGATGCTGGCCGCCACGAAGAAGTTCTTCGACCTCCCCGAAGCGGTGAAGCTGAGGTCCTACATCGGCCTCTCCACCTGTCACCGCGGGTACGTCCCGGAGAGCGAGGAGGTTCTCGCGGGCGGGACGCCGGACCGCAAGGAGGCCTTCGACGTCTCGGTCGACCTGCCCGCCGACGATCCCGACCACCTGGTCGGCGTCCCCGTGCTCGGGCCGAACACCTGGCCGGACGTGCCCGGCTTCCGGGAGGCGGTGACCGCGTACTACGACCACACGATCACGGTGGCCCGGGCCATGTTCCGTGGGTTCGCCCTCGCGCTCGGGGAGGAGTCCGACTTCTTCGAGCCCTACCTGACCAAGCCACCGAGCCAGCTGCGGCTGCTGCACTACCCGGCCGACCCGGACACCGCCGACCGGCCGGGGAACAGCGCCCACACCGACGACGAGTGCTTCACCCTGCTGCGCTCGACGGGGCCCGGCCTGGAGGTGCTCGACGCCCGCGGCGTCTGGGTGGACGCGCCGCCCGTCCCGGGCGCGTACGCCGTCACCATCGGCGACCTGCTGCAGCGCTGGAGCAACGGCGAGTTCATCGCCACCACCCACCGGGTCCGGGCGTTCACCACCGAGCACTGGGCGTTCCCGCTGTTCTGCACCGTCGACTACCACACCCAGGTCGAGCCGTTGACGCGGTTCGTCGCGCCGGACCGGCAGCAGCTGCCCGGCGTGGTGGCGGGCGAGCACCTGTTCGCCCGAACGGCGCAGACCTTCCGCTACCTGCGGCGGCGCTCGCCGGCCGACCCCACCGCGGTGGCCTCCGACGCTACCCGGTGACCTCCAGCGACGACAGCGTCGTCGCCAGGGCCGGTCGGCCGGCCACGGACCGGACCTGCACCCACACCGTCCACGGCGTGGCCGCGTTGCCGCCGTTGAGCGCGACGTCGTCCTCGGCGCTGCCGTCCGTGCAGTCCACGTAGTGGACGGCGAGGCCTGTCCAGCCACCCACGTTCGCCTGCCGCACCGACTCCTGCCGGCATCCGGCCGGAATGGTGCGGCCGAGCACCGTGCCGGGGTCCTCGGCGGTGCCCGACCACGCCACGGCGACCGTCCGGGCGTCCCCGGCGGAGCGGGCGCGGGCGCCCGCGGCGGTGTCGGTCCCGCCGGGGAAGGCGACGGGTTCCTGCCGGGTCAGGTCGGCGGGCGTCGCGACCCGGACGTGCCCCCCGGACGGGGTCAGCGGGCGGTCGCGGGTCAGCCAGAGCCGTCCGGCCACGGCCGCGCCGGCGACCAGGACGGCGCCGGCGCCGAGCGCGAGCGCGCGTCGCCGGCCGAGCCGGCCACCCGGGCGTCCCGGTACCGGGGTCGCCGGGTCGGCGGCCACCCTGCCCGGGCCGGCGGACGGGGCAGGGTGGCCCGGTGCCGTCGGCGCCGTTCCCGGGGCGGCCGGTCCCTGGGCGCGGGGAGGCAGGGAGCCGGCCCAGCTCGGCCGCGGCTCCACGTGCGTGCCGCCGTCCCGGGGGAGCACCTGGGTCACACCGCGGGGGTCGGGCACCGCCGGCGCGCCCGGCACCTCCGGCGCGCCCGCGAGCCGGGGCAGCACCGCGCGGCGCAGGTCGTCGGCGAAGGCGGCCGCCGACGACGTCCGCACGCCGGGATCGGCCGTGGTGGCGGTCGCCAGCGTCGCCCCGAGGGCAGACGTGGGCCACGGGGGCCCGGGGACGGCGAGCAGTTCGGCCGCCGTCATCGCCAGGGCGTGGACGTCGCTCGCCGGGCCGACCTGGGCGGAGTACTCGCGCTGCTCCGGGGCCATGTACCCGTCCGAGCCGGCAGGCATCGTGATCCCGGACGCCCAGTGCAGATCCTTCGCGATGCCGAGATCGCCGAGCAGGACGCGGGGCGGCCCGTCGGGCGAGCTGCGCAGGAGGACGTTGCGGGGCTTGAGGTCGCGGTGCACGACGCCGTGACCGTGCAGGACGGCGAGCCCGGTGGCGATCGCGTCGACGATGCGCAGCACCTCCGCCGCGGGCCACGGCGCTGGGTGCGCGGCGAGCTGGTCGGCGAGCGTTCCGAGGTCGGCGTACGTCATCACGAAGTACGGCCGGCCGTCCGGTAGTTCCCCCACGTCGTAGACGCGCACCAGGTGGTCGGAGTCGACCCGGCGCAGCAGCCGCGCCTCGTCGGTGAACCGGCGCCGGACGTCGGCATCCTGGGCCCAGTTGTCGGCGAGGACCTTGACCGCCACGGGTGCGTCCAGCTCCGGATCGTGCGCCAGCCAGACACTGGCGAAACCGCCGGCTCCGAGCCGTCGCTCGACGCGCAGGCGCCCGATGGCGGACGGCACGGACACGTCCGCCATCATGCCGCACGGGCGCCCCCCGGGGGACAGCCGCCGGGGCCCGGATGCCAGGATGACCCCGTGACGGACGTCGAGGAGTTGGCGCGGCGCGCCGGCGCGGGCGACGCCGCGGCGCTCGATGCGCTCCTCGCCGCGATCCGGCCGGACGTGTTGCGCCGCTGCGCCCGGATCCTGCCGCACTCCGGCGATGCCGAGGACGCCTGCCAGGAGGCGCTGCTGGCCGTCGCCCGCGGGATCGGCGGGTTCGCCGGCCGCAGCCGGTTCACCACCTGGCTGTACCCGGTGGTCGCGAACAGCGCCTTCGCCACCTACCGCCGGATGCGCCGCACCGCTCTGGACACCGGGCTCGACCAGGGCCCCGAGCCGCCGGACCCCCGCCGCGTCAGCGTGCTGGCGGGTACCCGCCTGGATGTCGTCGAGGCTCTGGAGAAGCTTCGCGCCGAGCAGCCGCACGTCGTCGAGGCGGTCGTTCTCCGCGACCTGATGGGGCTGGACTATGCCGAGATCGCCGAGCGACTGCAGGTTCCGGTCGGCACGGTGAAGTCCCGGATCAACCACGGCCGGACCACGTTGCGCGGGCTGCTGGCACCCGGCTGACGGGCGGCGGGGCGGGCCCCGCCGCCCCGGGACGCGGACGCCGGGCCCCGTCCCTCGTTCCCGTGGGTCAGGCCAGGGACTGGCTGCGTTCCGGTCCGGGGTCCGCCCCCGCCGTCGCGGCGGCCTCGGGGTTCTCGGTCACCACGGGGGTCTCTGCCACGGCGTGCCCGCTCTCCCGCTGCGCCTGAAGGCCGGAGACCGTGCCCAGCGTGTCCTCGGGCAGGAACCAGACGATCAGCCATGCGACCACCAGCACGCCGGCGGCGAGCAGGAACACCCCGTCGATGGCGTCGGCGAACCCGACCAGGAACGGCCGGGCCAGGCGCGGGTCCAGATGGTTGATGAACGACGAGTCGTTGAGCGGGCTGGTCGATCCTGCGGCGGCCGGGCCGCCGCTGTGGATCATCTTCAGGACGGGCCCGTTCGCCGAGTTCGAGAGCACGGCCGGGTCATGCAGCGCAGCCTGGAACTGCGGGGTGGGGGCCACCGCCCGGAACGCGGTCGCAATCTTGCCCGGCAGGCCGTTGAAGAGTGCGGACAGGAACACCGCCGTCCCCAGGGTGCCGCCCATCTGGCGGAAGAAGGTGGCGGAGGCGGTGGCGACGCCCATGTCCTGAGGCGGTACCGCATTCTGGATGGCGAGCACGAGCGTCTGCATGTTGAGCCCGAGCCCGAGCCCGAACATGAAGGCGTAGGCGTCGATCTCGACCATGCCGGTGTCCGCGGTGATGTGGGACAGCAGGTAGCAGCCGAGCACCAGCAGGGTGACTCCGACGATCGGGAAGATCCGGTAACGGCCGGTGCGGGCGATCGCCTGCCCGGACGTGACCGACCCGGCCATGATGCCCAGTACCAGTGGCAGCAGCAGCAGGCCGGCCTGGGTGGGCGACTTGCCCTTCACGATCTGCAGGTACAGCGGGAGGGCCGCCAGGGCTCCGAACATGCCCATGCCCATGATGAAGTTGAGCAACGAACCCACGCCGAACGTGCGCCGCGCGAAGAGCCGCAGCGGCAGCAGTGCCTCGTCGCCGTAGGCCCGCTCCGCGAGCAGGAAGAACGCGACGCCGACCAGGCCGATGAGGTAGCAGGCGACCGAACGGGTGCTGGCCCAGCCCCACTCCCGGCCCTGCTCGGCGACGATCAGCAGCGGAACCAGGGCGACCACGAGCGCGGTGGCACCCGGGTAGTCGATCCGGTGCTCCCGCCGGGTGTGCGGCAGGTGCAGCGTGCGCAGCACCAGGGCGAGGGAGACGAGCCCGACGGGCACGTTCACCAGGAACACCCACCGCCACCCGGTGATCCCCAGAATGCTGCTCTGCCCGGCGAGGAACCCGCCCACGACCGGTCCCAGCACGCTCGACGTCCCGAAGACCGCCAGGAAGTACCCCTGGTACCGCGCCCGCTCCCGGGGCGGCACGATGTCGCCGATGATCGTCAGTGCCAGGGAGAACAGGCCGCCGGCGCCGACGCCCTGCACTGCCCGGTACCCGGCGAGCTGGTACATCGACTGCGACAGGCCGGCCAGCGCACTGCCGATCACGAAGATGGTGATCGACGCGATGAAGAACGGCCGGCGCCCGTAGAGGTCGGAGAGTTTGCCGTACAGCGGTGTGGCGATCGTCGAGGTGATCAGGTAGGCCGTCGTCGCCCATGCCTGCAGGCTGAGCCCGTTCAGATCGTCCGCAATCGTGCGGATGGCGGTCGCGACGATCGTCTGGTCGAGCGCCGCCAGGAACATGCCGGACATCAACCCGGCGAGGACGATGGTGATCTGTCGATGGGTGAACTGGACCGACGAGACCGTGGACCTCGACCGGGGTTGTGCGGCAGACATGCGTCTCCTGACCTTCGTTCCGTTCGCCCCGGCCGCGCAGCCGCGGTGAGGGCCGTGGTGGTGGGGCCTGCCTCAGCTGCCGACGGGCCGTCCTGCGTGCTCCGTTCCGTCCCGCTGGGCTTCCATGCCGTCGTTGAGCCGGCGCAGGAGCCGGACCAGTGTCGCGGTGTCGTCCGCCGACCAGCCGGCGAGCAACTCGGCCAGCACCTTCTGGCGCTGGGCCAGAGCCGCGTCGGCGAGGGCGATACCCTCGGGGGTGGCGACCAGGTGCACGGCGCGCCCGTCGGCCGGATGCGGACGGCGGGTGACGAGGCCCGACCGCACCAGCTGCGCGACATAGCGGCTGACCGTCGAGGGGTCGAGGACGGCCGCCTCCGCGAGTTCCCCCTGCCGCTGTGGCCCGCGCCGGACCAGGAGCGCCAAGACGCCGAAAGCCGCTCCGTCGAGACCGGGGATGCGCCCGGCGTGCCGGACCTTGAACACGTGGAGCAGCCGGGCATGCCGGGTCAGCTCGGTGACCAGCTCGTCGCAGTGCTCCGCGGGCGGCACTCCTGCGGGGTGGGACATGCATGTAGGTGTACCACACAACTTCTTGTACGGCACATTCACCCCGCCCGATCGGTGTCGGGCCGCCGCTGCCAGACTTGCTGCATGCGCATCCACGTGCTCCAGGTCGCCTACGGTGACGACGAGTCGGTGGCGGACCGCATCCGTCGCGTCGCCGGGATGGTGGCGGCCCAGGCGGGTGCCGACCTCGTCGTCCTGCCGGAGCTGTGGTCGGCGGGCGGGTTCAGCTACCGCCGCTGGGCGGAACGGGCCGAGGGTCTGGACGGTCCCACCGTGGGTGCGATCGCCGTCGCCGCCCGGGCGATCGGTGCCGTCGTCCATGCCGGGAGCATCCTCGAGCGGGCCGCAGCCGGCGCCGAGCTGGGGCCGGAGGGGCGTGGGCTGTGGAACACCTCCGTGCTGCTGGGCCCGGACGGATCCGTGCTGGCCGGGTATCGGAAGATCCACCGGTTCGGTTTCGGCGAAGGCGAGCCGAAGCTCCTCGAAGCCGGTGCGGACGTCGTCACGGCGCGCCTCCCCGACGGCACGGTCGCGGGGCTGGCGACCTGCTACGACCTGCGGTTCCCGGAACTCTTCCGGCGTTTGGTGGACGCCGGGGCCCGGCTGGTCCTGATCCCGGCGGCCTGGCCGGCGGCACGGGTCGAGGCCTGGACGCTGCTCGGCCGGGCGCGGGCGATCGAGGACCAGTTCGTCGTGGTCCAGTGCAACACCGCAGGGGCGCACGCGGGTGTCGTGATGGGCGGCCGCAGCCAGATCGTCTCCGCGGGTGGGGACGTCGTCGCCCAGGCGGGTACCGGCGAGGAGGTGCTGGTCGCGGACCTCGACCTGGCGGACGTGGACCACTGGCGCGCGCGGTTCCCGGTACTCGCCGACCGGCGCCTGCGCTGAGCCGGCCGCCCGCTCGGGGTCGAGGTGGGGGGCGCGACCCGCAGGGCGCCCACCCGCACCCCCCCCGAACCCATCACGCCACGACGTACGCCATGCCGGTCGTCAACCCGCGAATGGGCGCGCCCGTACCAAGCCTCGACCGTCCGGTCGAGGCTTGCATGGAGCGTCCGGTTGATTTTGGGTATTCTCAGTAGTACCAATGCTCACGTTCTTCGCACGTCAGATCAGCCGGGCGACGGGCAGGGTGTCGCAGAGTTTTTCCTGCCGTGCTGTCCTGCGGGAGGTTTGCATGCCCTGCAGCCATATCGAGAGCTGCCCGCTGTTTCCGATGCTGAATGCCACTTTGCCGGACTGGATCATGGCATATTGCAACAATGCCAGCCATGGGGCGAACTGTGCGCGAAATCAATTGGCGGCGACTGGGCGTCCGGTTCCGATCACTTTGCTCCCCAATGGCCGGAATGCGCAAGCGCTGCTCTCCCAGGCCCGCTCGGACGGCACCCAGACGGAATGGGTCGCATCGGTCCCCTGCCCGCCGGGTGCCGACCCAGGGGTGGCCGCCGACCCAGGGGTGGCCGCCGACCCAGGGGGGCCGGAGTCCGCGGCCCCCGGCCGGGCGGCGCCGGGGCGGGCGGCGGCGACAGACCCGGCGGACAGGTCGCGCGGGCGGGAGACCTCGCGGGCGCTGAAGCGGCCCCGCGTACGGGCGGCGCCGGTGGGCCGTCGGACGCACGTCGGCCCGGGTCGGGCGAGCAGGAGTCCGAAGGTGGACAGGAGCCGAGAAGGAGAACGGTGGTGGAGACGCGTGCTGCGTTGGCTGGCGGAGCCGGCATGACCGGGTACTGGCCGTGGTGGGCAGGAGCGCTCGGTCTCGGCCTGATCGCCGTCGCGTACCCGCTGTGGACCGGGCGCACCCTGGGTGTCTCCGGTGCCTGGGAGCGCGTGCTCCGCTGGCGGAGCGAGCGCGAGGTCGAGCGGGACTCGGCAGTGGACGACGAGGACCTGGTGGCCGCCCTGGTGATGGCGGGCCGGGAGGAGTTCGGCGAGGTCGCCGCTCCGCCCGAGGCCTGGCCGCAGGGCCGGGGCGCGGTGGCGCCGGACGGCCTGCCGGCAGCGGGCGGGCCGGCACGCGGGGTGCCGCCCTGGAGCGAACTGGTCCCGCCACCGACGGGGTCGGCCGCCGGCACCTCGGCGGCACACGCGGCTGCCCGGCGGCCGTTGCCGGTGCTCTGCTCGGCCGTCCTCCTTGTCGCGATCTACCTGGGCGGTCTGCTGGCGGCGGTCACGTCCGGACGATTCCGCTGGCGGCTGGACATGGGGGCCGGGTTCGCCACGATCGTCACCGCCAACCCGGTGGTGATGCTGCTGCTGCTGTTCGGCGGCGGCGTCCTCGTCGGGTTCGGCACCCGCCTGGCCGGCGGGTGCAGCTCGGGTCACGGGCTGAGCGGGTGCAGCCGCCTGCAGCCGGCGAGCATTCTCGCCACCGCCATCTTCTTCGGGACGGCCGTGGCCGTCTCGTTGCTCCTGGGGAGGGTGATCTGATGCGATCGAGGGGGTCCATGCTGCTGGCCTGCGCGCTGTTCGGGGCGGCGCTGGGATTCACGGTGAGCAACATCGGCTTCGGTGACTACGCCGAGTTGCACCGCATGTTCACCTTCCAGGACCTGCGCATGTTCTTCGCGTTCGCCGGTGGCGTCGGGTTCGCGGCCGTCGTGCTGGGAGTGACGTTGCGCCGGCGGCCGCCGCGCACCCCGGTCCACGCCGGGATCGTCCCCGGCGCCGTCCTCTTCGGGGCCGGCTGGGCGATCTCCGGCGGTTGCCCGGCGATCCCGATCGTCCAGGTGGCCAGCGGCTACCTACCGGCACTGGTCACCATCGCGGGCATCACCGTCGGCATGCGGGCATGCCAATGGTTCACCACGCGGTACTTCCCGGTCGACCGCGGCTCCTGCGGGATGTGACCCGTCCGGCCGTCGCGTCCGGCCGTCGCGTCCGGCGTCCTGGCATCTGGACGCCGGACCAAGGTCACGACACGCCAGTGCTCGGGTCCCCCGATGCGGGCCTAGGGTGGACGCGTGCTGATGGAGTTGACCGGCCGGCTCCTGAACCGGCTGACCGGCGTGCTGGCTCGCGTCCGGGCGGCCGTCGCCGCGACGTCCGGGCTCACCGTGGCGGCGGCGCTCACGCTCGTGTTGTTCGGGCCCATCCCGGTCGCCGATTCCGCGCCGGTCG
>DATDMG010000471.1:0-16475 GCA_036518955.1 Kineosporiaceae bacterium
GTCCCCGGCACCCCACCGACGAGGGTGGGCCCCCTACGCCTCGCGCACGTCCTGCTCGGCTACGTCCCCACCATGGTGGAACTCACCCCGGCACAGCGTCGTGGGATGCCCGACGCGGTCAGCGCCTGGGCGAGCTGGGCCGCCGATATCCAGGAACTGGACGCCGCAGCCGCCGACCACCTCCGGTCCCAGCTACCCACCGTGCTGGCCCGGTTCGATGCCGCCTACGACGACCCGGACAACGTCCAGCACCGCTCCTATCTGCGCGACCTGCCGGCAACGGCCACGGACGCCACCGCCCGGGCGGCCGTCCTGGCCCGCCGCTCGATCGCCGTGCCCACGCCCGATGCCCGCACCGGTGACAGCGCCCGACGCCTCATCGACGTCGCCGACCCGGCCGAGCGCCGTGCCCTGATCCGGGACGAGTACGGTGACTGCGACCCGCCTGAAGGAATGTCCCCGGCCGCCGTCCTGAACGCCGTCATGCAGGCCAGCGACCAGCTCTGGCATGACGACCCACCGCAGGTCTGGCAGACCGCCCGGCAACTGCTCGCCGAGGGCGTCAGCCAGCACGAGGTCCTCCACGAACTGGCCCGCGCTGCGACCGGCCAGTAGCCAGTTGCCGCTGCCGGACACGACGCGAACAGGGGAAAGGCCCGGCACCCATGGTCACGGCGAGCCCTGGCACGTTCCTGTCCCGCCCGTGGTGGGCTGGGATTTCCGGACTCTTGACCGCGGTTACCGTGGTCCTGGGGTACCTGGCGCTGCCTTCCACCGCGCCCACTCCCGATCCCGGGCCGTCCGTCTCCCCGGCCGGCCACGCGATGGCAGGACCGTCCAGCACCGTAGTCGGCGGAGAGGCGTCACCAGGCGTCTCCGGCCGAGGCGCCGCACAGGGGAGTGTCCTGTCGGGCGGTGGCTCAGCCACGGTGGAGACGGCGGATACCGCGCGGGGAGTCTCCGGCGGCGCTGCCGCCCTGTCCTCGGGCCCTCGTCCTCTGCTGGACACCGAGATCTCCCTGTCACCGGGGCAAGGCGCAGATCTGGACAGCAGCAATGCCGCGGCGGTGAAGGCCGTCGGCCCGGACGGTCCGATCGACATCTACTTCGGCGCTGGACTGATTCGCGTCAACGGCGGCGACCTCTTCTACTCCAGCTCCCAGGCCCTGCCGACGGCCGAGGGCTGCCAGACCACTCTCGAGCACTCACCGCATACGGCGGAGGCGTCGGCGTCTCCGGCCTCGCAGTACTGCTTCGTAACGTCCAAGCGCAGGGTCGCCTGGATGCGCATCAACGATGAGCACAGCTCACCGACTGGGACTGTGGTCGTTCTGACCCTTCGCGTCTGGTGACGGCCCGGCAGGCGGCCTCCAGCCGCCACCCGTTGCGCCGCGGCGCGGTCGACGATGCCCTTCCGCGGGTCGAGGCAGGTGCGGAAGCGCACTGAGGTTAACTGAGGCGATGGGCATCTCCCTTCCGATCGGGACGCGGGCGTTGGCGACGAGCTTCGTCGTGAGCGGGGTCGTCCATCTAGTGCGCCCCCAGGTGTTCGAGCCGCTCGTCCCGCCCGCGCTGCCAGCGCCGCGCGCCCTGGTGTACGTCAGCGGCGTCGCCGAACTGGTCTGCGCAGCCGGCCTGGTGCAGCGCAGACGCTGGGCACCCCTCGCGTCGGCCGCGCTGCTGCTCGCGGTCTGGCCGGGCAACGGCCAGCACGCGGTGAATGTCCAGCGCTCCACACGCAGCTCCCTGCCGGCCAAGCTCGCGGTGTGGGCCCGGCTGCCGCTGCAGATCCCGATGATCCGCGCGGCGCTGCGCTCGCCGACGGCCTGACCGGATCCGACGCGACGGCGGTCAGGCCTGTGGGCGAATGCGCAGGTGCTCGGCTGACGGCGTCCAGACCCAGCCGCAGGCGGCAGGCCGCGGGTGACTTCGGACTCGTACCGGACCAGCCCCTGGCCGCCCTGGCTGCCATCGTCCGCGATCGGTTCCCCTGGTGTCCAGGAGATCATCGACGCGCGGCGGCGCTGGTCGTCGGCGCGTGAGCTGGACGAGGACGAGAACCGGACGGGCCCGTGTGGTGCTCCACTCGGTGCCGTGGCGACCTGGAAT
Organism: Kineosporiaceae bacterium; assembly: GCA_036518955.1. Taxonomy (GTDB): domain Bacteria; phylum Actinomycetota; class Actinomycetes; order Actinomycetales; family Kineosporiaceae; genus DATDMG01. The sequence continues at coordinate 2,110 of DATDMG010000471.1, forward strand.
CCACGCTGCGGACGCGATGTCCACCGCGCCTCTGGGCGGAGCCGTGCACGCATTCGAGCGGGTTCATTGTGCTCGACACCAGTCCTCCTGGCTCCCCGCAAGGCCAGGTCTGGGCTGGGTGCCAGTGCGCCGGGAGCGACGGACCGGGCATGGTAATGCTCGGCGCGAAACCGCGCTCCGTGGCGTTGCGTCCGATGGCGCTTGCCGCAGAAGCAGATCGAGAAAGGGTGGTAGCCATGGAGAACATCGACCCTCGCAAACTCACGGCCGAGGAGCTCGCGGCCCTGGTCGGCGGCGCTGGGGGATCCATTATTGTACCCCGTTCCACCGGCATAGTTGGTCTCAGCAGAATTGGCTGAACGAGGGTAACCGTCAAGTCTCGGCGGCGATACCCCGCGACGTGGGTCGTCGGTGTCTCCCCGCCGGGGTTTGGCGACGCCAGCCGTGGCCGAAGGCCTCATCGCCGATAGTGGAACTGGAGGTCACCATGGACGAGCTGAACTCGGCGCCGAGATCCGCACCTGCGCCCGGGCCGGTGCGCCCGCCGCGGAGGCTGACGATCGGGATGGCGACCTATGACGACTACGACGGTGTGTACTTCACCGCGTCCTCCTTGAGGATGTACCACCGTGAGGTGGCGGACCAGTTCGACATCCTTGTCGTGGACAACCACCCGCAGGGGGCCGGCGCCCACGCCTTGAAGCAGCTGGAGGCGGAGGTGCCGGGGTTGCGCTACTTTCCGGTGGACGACATCCAATCCCCGGCCGTCAAGGACCGCGTCTTCCGCGAGGCCACGTCGGACTGGGTGCTGTGCCTGGACTCCCACGTCCTGCTCGCCCCTGGCGCGATCGCGCGTCTGCTGCAGTTCATCGAGGATCATCCCCAATGCCCCGACCTGCTGCAAGGACCTCTGCTCACCCCTCACGGGTACTTGCCGCAGCAAGAACCCGAATGGTGCCGCGAGGCCTTCGGCCGCTGGTCATTCGAGGATGCCGTACCCGGTCTGCCCGATCCGGACAGCGAGCCGTTCGAGATCGAGATGCAGGGGATGGGCTTGTTCGCCTGCCGCCGGGACGCCTGGCCCGGATTCAACCCTCTCTTCAGGGGGCATGGCGGCGAGGAAGGGTACATTCATGCGAAGTTCAAGGCGCTTGGTCGGCGCACCATCTGCTTGCCCTTCCTCGCCTGGCAGCATCGCTTCACCCGACCGGGGGGCCCACCGTACCGACTGACCCGGGGCGACCGCATCCGCAACTTCCTCATCGGGTGGGAGGAGCTGGGCCGTCCCGTCGACGAGGTACTGGAATACTTCCGGAACGTCTACGGGCCGGTCGCCACAAATGCTGTGGAACGAATCTGGACGTGGGAGAAGGAAAGCCCCTTGTCCTTCTTCACCGTGATCGCGGGATTGAACCCGGGACGGGACGACCGGTCCTGGAGCCGGCTGCACGAGCAGGTCTCTCCGTTCAACGTCGAGCAACGGCTGCGCCGGATCAGGCCGACGGCGGGTTCCGCCGACGCGCAGCCCCCTTCCGCGGACGGTCCCTCCGCCGAGCACCTGAACGAGGTGGCGTCGGCGGTGTCTCACCGCGAGATCGTCGTCCGCGCCGTCAAAGAGAACTGGTCGAGCGTCCTCGTCCTGCACGATGACGCGACCTTTCTCCCCGGAGCGCTGGAAACCCTGCAGGGATTGGTCCAGGATCTGCAGGTCACTCCGTGGCTGGCCGTCGACCTCTCTGCCGACCTCGCCGCCGGAGCAGACCCCCACCGCCACCCCTCCCTCCTCGCCGTCGCCTACCACCAGCGCTCCTACCGGGCAATTCTCCAGGCATTGTCGGCGGACGAGGCAGGAATAGCCCGGGTAGTCGCTGGCGCGGGTGGTCTGGCCGGGCTGTTGCGTCGGACACTGGGCGACGGGTATCAGCGGGTCGAGATCGTGGCCCAGCACCCCCGACCGTTGGCGGCGTGATCGTAGCTGCGGGGCTCGTCCGTGAGGTGGCTGAGCCGAAACCCGATCCAGCCCCTGTCGTTCCGGGCCCCCGGCCTACGTCCGGTGGCACCGGTTCGACCCGGTGACGTTCGAGGTCGGGCGGCCCCTGCCGGGAGCGGTGGAGGTGCCGCGCCTGCTCGGCGGCTTCCTCACGGTCCTCGGGTATCCGCTGATCATGGTCCTGCCGAGAACTCGTGGCGGCGATCGAGCGCGGCACCGTCCCCACCCGCTGCCGCGGCGGTGACGCTGCCGGCTGGTCTGGACGGTGCAGGCTGCCTGGCCACCTGCCGGCCCCGGTCTCCGGGGGGTGGCTCGTGTGTGGCCTGGAGTTCGGCGACTCGGGCTGCGGCCTGTCGGCGTTCGGTGGTGACGTGTGCCAGGGCACGGAACCTCCGGTACCGGGACTTAACGTGCAGTTAGTGCGACCTTAGTTCGCCAGTTCAGCCACGGGAGCCCCATATGTCCCCTATAGTCGTGATCGCCCATCGGGGGGGCGGCCGGGCCCGGTGCCATGGAGAGGAGGGCATGGATGGCTGACTGTGGGAATTCTCGACGCGCTGATGCGGTCAGGGGTCGCCCAAGCCTCATTGGTTGAGGTGCCTTGCGCTTGACCTGACAACGCTTTGCGCCTGGTCGTGCCCGTTCCTTCTTGGCCAGGTGCGAGGCACTTCACGCTGTGATGCGATCCGCTCGTCATGTCGGGGTGAGTTGGGCTCGGTTCTCGGATCGCTCGGGCCGCGGCGCGCGCGAGACTGTTGCAGTGCGGTCGAGCGGAATGCCGGTCCGCCTCAATAGCTTCTGCTGGTGCTTGTGATCGAGGACCACGTATGCCTTCGCACCTGCGGAAGTTTCGTTGACAGTTACCGCCGGGTGTGAAGGGATTGCCGTTCCGCAGGTGAACGAACCATGCGGAGCAAGACACCCCATGATAATGGTAAGGGGTGCTGTCAAGGTCATCCTGTGGGGTCATCGGCTATTGCCTGAGCTGGCCGGTGGATGGCCTGTACAACACATCGGGGGGGTGGACGGAGGCCGGGGGCAGCGGCCGTTGTTCGGCCTCGGATCGTCGGTCTGCGGCCGAGGGTTGTGTTCTCGGGACACGGGCGACGTAAGATGATGTTGGCGGCGAACAGTGGGAGAAGCCGTGTCGATCACGGAACCGTGGGTCGGGGGAAATGCGGTACGAGCACGGTCAGGTAAGCCGAGGTCTCCCGTTCGCCTTCTCCGCACGGACATCTCCGGCCACGTCGGCGCACCGGCGCTCGAAGCCGTTGATGAGCTGCCCGACGTCGAGCCGATGGCGTCGCGGATGCAGGTGCTGGAACGGGAGCGGATACTCGGGAGCCTGCTCGGACATCTGGAGCAGGCCGGGCGGGGGCGCGGTCAGCTGGTGCTGCTGCACGGCGAGGCCGGCGTGGGTAGGTCCACCGTGATCCGCCGCCTCACCGAGCTGGTGGCGTCTTCGACCCGTACGCTCATCGGGAGTTGCGACCCGCTCACGACACCGCGCCCGTTCGGTTCGTTGGTCGACATCGCCCCGGATCTGGGGGACAGGGTGGTACGGGCCGTGGCCGACGTCCTGAGTGCCGCCGGAGGCCCCGGCGACGTCTTCCGGTGCCTCCTGGAGAGTCTCGGTGCGTCGGGCCGGGCCGGTGGATCGCCGGAGGCGCAACGGCCGATGCTGTTGACGTTCGAGGACGTGCATTGGGCGGACGACGACACCTTGGATCTGCTGTGCTACCTCGGGCGGCGGATCGAGAACACTCCAGTACTGCTCGTGGCGACGTATCGGGACGACCAGGTGGGGCGCAGGCATCCGCTCACGGCGCTCCTCGGCCAGTTGGCGACATGTCCGTGGGTACACCCCTACAAGATCCCTCCGTTGAGCAGGCAGGCGGTGGCCCAGCTTGCGGCCGGCCGACCGATCGACGTCGACAGGCTGTACGAGGTCACCAAGGGGAACCCGTTCTTCGTCACCGAGGTGCTCACGACGGGCGGTCGCGAGATCCCCGCCTCCGTGCGCCAGACCGTGCTCGGTCGGCTGGCACGGCTCTCGAAGAAGGCCTATGCCGTGGTGGAGGCCGTGGCGCTGATCGGCACACCCGCACCGCTGCGGTTGATCTCCGCGATGGTCCTGGAGCCTGACGATGCGGTGAGCGAGGCGCTCTCGGCGGGCGTCCTTCTCGCCTCGGGGCGCGATGTGAGCTTCAACAACGAATTGGCGCGGATGGCCGTGGTAGAGGCGATTCCGGACTATCGGCGCATCCAGTTGCATGCCTTGGTGCTGGAGGCGCTGGAGTCCTCGCCCAACGGAGAAGACCTGACCCATCTGGCGTACCACGCCGAGGAGGCCGAGAACAGTGCTGCCGCCCTGACCTACGCCTTGGCGGCGGCGCGCCACGCCTCGGCAGGTGGCGCCCACCGCGAAGCCGTGGAGCAGCACGACCGCGCTCTCCGGCACGCGGCTTCGCTGCGGTGGGACGAGCGAGCCGATGTGCTGGCGAGCCGAGCCCACGAGTGCTATCTCGCCGGCGACGTCGTCGAGGCCATCGCCTCCTGGCAAGAGGCCGTCCGGATGTGCAGGGATCACGGAGATAGCCTGCGTGAGGGGGACAACCTGCGCTGGATCTCCACCATGTTGTGGCTCACCGGCGACATGGGCCAAGCCGTCGAGAGCGGCCGGCAGGCCGTGAGTGTGCTGGCGACTCTCGAGCCCGGCCGGGAGTTGGCCTGGGCGTATGCGAACATGTGCCAACTCGCCGCCTACACGCAGGACGTCGACTCGGTAGCAGCGCACGCCCACTCGGCGATCATTCTCGGCGAACGGCTCGACGAACCGGGGGTCGTTCTCTCGGCTCGTTTCCATCGAAGCCTTGCCGGATTGATCCACACCGGCCGGGGATGGGAGGAACTGGAGGAGTTCCTGCGCGAGGCGGTCGAGAAGAACCTGAAGGAGCAGTCAGCCGTGTTCGCCACGCTCCTGTGCCTCCTCGCGATGCTGAACCGCGACTTCGACCGGGCGATCCCTGCCACGGAGCAGGCTCTGGCCTACTGCCTCGAGCACGACCTGACGACGTTCGCGGCGTGGGTCCGCGGCATCGCCGCCGTGGGGATGCTCCACCGTGGGCTGTGGGGCCAGGCCGTGGATGCGGCGAATGCGGTGCTCGCCCGGGCCAACCTGCCGTCGGTCAGCCGCATCCTGCCCCTGACGGTGCTCGGCCTGGTACGGGCCCGGCGCGGCGACCCCGAGCAATGGTCGGTTCTGGACGAGGCGCTGAGCCTCAGCGAACGGGCCTGTCCTCTGCAGTCGGGCCTGGTGCTGGAAGCACGTGCGGAGGCTGCCTGGCTGAAAGGCGAAGACGCCGGAGCGGTCGCGGAGGTCCACCGTGGGCTGGCGGCGGCCGGACCGTCCGGGAGCACGTGGTTGGTCGGAGGGCTGGCCCGATGGGTTCACCGCACCGGGGGAACTCCGCCGGATGTCCCGATGCCCGACGTCCTCGCCTGGGAGATCGGCGGGGATTGGCAGAAGGCCACGGCTGCCTGGGAGGAGGCCGGATGCGACTATGACGCCGCCCTGGTACGGCTGGACGGCGATGTCTCGGCATTACGAAAGGCTTTGGCGACGTTTACGGCGATGGAGGCCCGGCCGGCTGCTGCCCGCGCGCGTGCCCGTCTGAGGGTGCTCGGTGTCCGTCAAGCTGCAAGTGGTCCGAGAGCGGAGACCCGGACGAATCCATGCCTGTTGACCAGTCGGGAGATGGAGATCCTCGCGTTGCTTCGCGAGAATTTGTCAGATGCCGAGATCGCGGCCCGGCTCTACATCACCCGCAAGACGGTCAGCCACCACGTCTCAGCGGTTCTTGCCAAGGTCGGCGGGCGAACCCGGTACGAAGCTGTCCGCCGATTCGAGAAGCTGGTCTCCGGCCCTGAGTTGTAGCCCGCATCGACGCCGAAGGTGTCCGGGTAGGCGCCTGCAAGGGTTTGACACCGCTGTTGCGCAGCCCGCTCATGCCGACGTCCCGTCTACCGGTGAGAGCGAGGCGCCGGCGTCCTGGCGATTCTGTGTGGGTCGTCGGTCTTGATCGGGTACATGCTTCGCTCCTGACACGAACAGAGAGGCCTCCATGACGAAGGCGACGCGCCCGGTTGACGTGATTGACTCATGAGGTGGAAGGGTGTGTCAGGAATCCGAAGTCGTGGCTGAGGGGGGTCTTCCCTGGACCGATCTGGTTCGCGACACGTCGGGCGAGGTGCCGAAGCGGGCGCGACCTTGGTGCCGATCATGGAGTTTCGCAACATCATGATCACTACAAAGCCGCGCCCGCCGGTGCTGAGGCCGTTCGGGTTGTCGCGTGGCTGCCACGTCGGCGTCCGCCCTCTCGTGGTCGCCCAGACGCGCCTGGGAACGGTCCAGCTCCGCCAGCGTGGCGCACAGGTTGCCCGAGGGGTGTGCCGGGGTGGCGTGCAGCGCCCACGCCCGGGCCAACCCGTCGCGGCGTCGATCGCCGCGTCCAGGGCGGCCCGGACCGTGTCCAGTTCCTGGTCGAGCAGGGCCAGCCCCTGGCAGTGAACGATCCGCGTCGGCTGGCGTCCGCACAGGTGGACCCTATACTCAAGTCCGGTTCGGCCTAGGAACCAGGTCGGCCCTCGATGTGCGGATCCCACGCAGGCATCATGGGGCGGTGGGTGATGACGATGTTCGTCGTCGTGGGCGAAGCGCTGGTCGATCTGGTGGGTCAGCGCGGAGAGCGGACCCTTCAGGCGTACCCAGGGGGCAGCCCGGCGAATGTCGCGCTCGGACTGGCCCGGCTTGGCGCCGCGGTAACCCTCATCACGCGGTTGGGCCGTGACGCGTTCGGACAGATGGTTACGTCTCATCTGGAGGCCAGCGGCGTAGTTGTCGACCCGGGCCCCGATACACGAGGCGGCACCAGCATCGCCATTGCCACTCTCGCCGCGGGGGTCGCGTCGTACGACTTCCGCATCGACTGGGATGTCGACTGGCTGGCACCGCTGCCCATCGAGGCCCGTTGCCTGCATACCGGTTCGTTGGCGACCGTACTCCCGCCCGGCGACAAAGCGGTCGTCGATCTCATCCGACGGGAACGGGAACGCGCTCGGGTGACTGTGTCCTACGACCCCAACGTGCGGCCCGCGCTGTCGGGCGACCCGGTCCGCGCGCGACCGGGCGTCGAGGAGATCGTGGCGCAGTCCGATGTGGTCAAGGTGAGCAACGAGGACCTTCGGTGGCTCTATCCGCATGACGGGGATCAGGTCATCGCGCGCCGCTGGCTGACATCTGGGCCCGGTCTGGTTGTGGTGACCCGCGGTGGCGAGGGTGTCTTCGCGACAACACCGACGCTCGAAGTATGGCGTGACGCGGTGCCCGTGGACCTGGTGGACACGGTCGGTGCTGGGGACGCCTTCACCTCCGGTCTGCTCGACGGGCTGCGCCGTGCCGACCTGATCGGCGGCGAGCGTCGGGAAGCGCTGCGCAACACCGATGAGTCGACGCTCATCAGCATCGTGGACATGGCGGCGGTGGTCGCGGCGATAACATGTTCTCGCCCTGGCGCCGACCCTCCGATGCGCGGCGAGGTCGACGCCGTCCTCGGGAATCTGCGCTCTTGACTCCGGTTGCTGCCGTCATCGCTGACGCAGCCGCAGGATGCCCCGGGCTCCTGGGTGATGCTCGAGAGTGTTCCGGTGGCAGGCGGCCTGGGACGAGTGCATGCAGCAGCCGTACAACATCGAGGGCAACCCCATCCTCGAGGGCCTTCTCCGCGAACCGTCGGACCTGCGGCTGCTCGACGAGAAGCGAGGCCGAGGCCTGTTCACCGAAGAGTGCTTCCCATGCCCGGTGGTGGCGAGTTGGTCGTCTGGCGTGAGCCGGACGCCGGGGCACCATGAACCTAGGTCGAGCCGACACCCGAGGGGATGGTCCGGATGACACCTGCGACGTTCGTTTCGGCGCCTTGGCAAAGTGGCAGCACGTGACCACCGCGGCGGAGACTCGCGAGCAGCCGGGCGAGCCGGCGCCGGCAAGGGAACCGTTCGTCTACCGGAGCATGCTCCTGCTGTTCATCGCGCTCGTGTCCTGCTTCCTCGCCTGGGGAATTGCGGCGGACATGACCGCGCCGCTCGTCGCGGCGTTCAAGCGCATCTTCGAGATGAGCACCTTCCAGGCCTCGCTCGTGCAGTTCGCCTACTACGGCGCCTACTTCCTGCTCGCGCTGCCCGCGGCGTTCATCAACAAGAAGTTCGGCTACAAGGCCGGCATCCTGGCAGGCCTCGGTCTGGCCTCGCTCGGGGCGTTCGGCTTCTTCCCCGCCAGCAGGATCATGACGTACGTCGTCTTCCTCGCGGCCCTGTTCGTACTGGCGGCGGGGCTGTCGATCCTGGAGACGTCGGCCAACCCGTTCGTCATCTCGATGGGTCCGGAGAGCAACGCGACGCGGCGGCTCAACTTCGCCCAGGCGTTCAATCCGGTGGGCACCAACATCGGGGTCTTCCTCGCCGCGACACTCATCCTGCCCAAGCTGCAGTCACCGGTAGACCGTGCGTCGATCGCGCCCGACCAGTTGCGTGCGATCCAGGCGGCGGAGTTGCGCGCGGTCATGGTGCCGTACATCGGACTGGCCCTCCTGCTCCTGTTCATCTGGGTGGCGATCCTCTTGCAGAGGGCGCCGCAGATCCGCGAGGAGTTCCCGACGGACGTCGCGGGGCCGCGTCGAGAGTCGACGATCGGCCGCCTGTTCGCCAACCGCCGCTACCGCTACGGGGTCATCGCGCAGTTCTTCAACATCGCGGCCCAGGTCGGGACCTGGACGTTCACCATCCAGTACGTGCAGCAGGCGCTGGGCGGCAGCCTGCAGAAGGGTGGCTACGTCCTCCAGGTCAGCCTCATCATCTTCCTCATCTCGCGCTTCGTGATGGTATGGCTGATGGGGTATGTCCGCGCGACCGTGCTGCTGGCGGTCCTCGGTGGCCTGGCCGTTCTGCTCTGTCTCTTCGCGATGTTCAGCCCGAACATCACAGGCGTCATCGCGGTCGTCTCGCTGTCGTTCTGCCTGTCGCTCATGTTCCCGACGATCTATGGGGTGGCGCTTCGCGGGCTGGGCCCGGATTCGAAGTTCGGTGCCGCGGGATTGGTCATGGCGATCGTCGGCGGCGCTGTCGAACCCCTGGTTCAGGGGAAGGTCATCGACGCCGTGAGCCCGGCCTTCTCGTACATCGTGCCCGCGATCTGCTACGCCATCGTGATGGCGTACGCCCTCTTCGACCTCCGCGCGCAGCCGCACCTGCCTGGTGCCATGGAGCAGCCCACCCACGCCCACGCCTGATGCGCCGCATCGATCGGCACAAGCTCGAGGAGGACAACGATCGTGGACCGCACTCTCAGGGTTCTGGTGGCCGGCGCCGCGGGCCTCGTGCTGCTCCTCGCCGCGTGCAGCAGTGGCGGCAGGGCGACGCCCCCGGCGAGCGGGAGTCCCGGCGGCAACAAGCTCGAGGTCGTCTCCTGGTGGACTTCCGGCTCGGAACGCGCGGCTCTCGACGTCATCTTCGACAACTTCACGAAGAGCGACCCGGGTGTCGACATCGTCAACGCCGCCGTCGTCGGTGGCGGGGGCAGCAATGCGCAGGTCGTGCTCGCGAACCGCCTCGCATCGAACGACCCGCCGGACGTCTGGCAGACCCATCCCGGCGGGTCCCTCCGCGCCTACTACAATGCTGGACTCCTGGCCGATGTGAGCTCGGTCTACCAGCAGGACAACCTCTCCTCGGCGGTCCCGAAGCAGATGCGCGCCGGCGTCTCGGTGGGTGGTAAGGAGTACGGGGTATCCACCGGCGCGCACCGCGTCAACGTCCTGTGGTTCAACAAGAAACTGCTGGCGAGGGCCGGGGTGAGCCCACCGGTGGGCGACTACACGATCGAGGCGTTCCTCACCGACCTCCGCAGGGTCCACGCCGCCGGTATCGTCCCGCTGTGCCGAGGCGGCAAGGACCCGTTCGCGACCTCGGAGCTCTTCGAGAACACCCTGCTGAGCGTGGTCGGCGCCAAGGGCTGGACCGCGCTGGCCGCCGACGACTTCCGGTGGGACGGCGCGCAGGTCGACCAGGCTCTGAACTCGTTCGGCACGATGCTCGGTTACAGCGATCCCGAGGCCGCCGCGTTGACCTGGGACCGGGCCACCAAGAAGCTTGCCGCCGGTGGGTGCGCCTTCGAGGGCGTGAACGACTCGGCGTACGGCGAGCTCGTCAAGACAGGAGCCAAGGAGGGCACCGACTTCGGGTACGTCGCCTTCCCCGGGACCGATGACGCTTTTCTCACCGTGGTGGACACCTTCGTCATCGCCGCGAACGTGCGGGACCGGGCGAGCGCGGTCACATTCCTTGCCACGATCGGCGGCAAGGAGACGCAGTTGGCCTTCAACAAGGTGAAGGGTTCGACACCGATCCGGGTCGACGTCGACGTGTCCTCACTACCGCCCTACCAACAGGCCGCCGCGAAAGCCTTCCGGAACGGCAACGTGCTGCTGTCCATCACACACGGAGAGGCCACGTCCCCGGACTTCCAGCGCACGTTCTACGATGCGGTGGCCGCCTACGCGGACAGCAAGGACGCGGCGGCGTTCCACTCCGCGCTGAGAGACTCTGACGGCCAGGTGCAACCGTTCGGTCACTGAACGGTTGGGGACTACCTGCTGGAGCGGCCTTGTGACTGGCGGGTCGAGCACGTGTTCGGGTGCTGGAGGATCGCGCTGATCTGCGGGCGCCGGGCCCGTCGTCGGCGGTGCGATCGCCGGTGGGCTGTGGGTGCTGGACCTGATGATCTCCTTCGACCGTGCCGATCCCCAGGCTCGGTCGCTTCTCCTGACGGCGTGCCACGCGTCGGCGGGCTACCTGCCCCTGCTGGTCCGACGCCGATGGCCCCCCGGGGTACTGGCCATCATCTGGGTGCACACCATGGCGGCGGGAGTCCTCGTCCCCGGTTACCAGCCAACCCTCGGCCTGTGGCTGGCGCTCTACACGGTCGCCGCCCGGTGCGGTCGGGCGGCCGCTGCGGGAGGGACGCTCGCGATGGTGGGGCCCCGGGATCTGTCTGGCGGTCGTCGGCGTCGGGCGGTGGGTCCGTTGGAGCGTCAGGCAGCGGTGGCTCGTCGCCGAGCACGCGGCAACCGAGGCGGTCGAACAGGAGCGGCGGGCGATCGCCGTGGACATGCACGACCTGGTGGCGCACTCGGTGACCCTGATGGTGCTGCATGCGGGGGTGGCCGCTCGCCTGGTCGACCAGGACCCTGCGGGTGCGCAGGCCGCGCTGAAGCAGGTCGACGCGCTGGGCGAGACGGCGGTGGTCGAACTGCATCATCTGCTCCGCCTGCTCGGGTCACCGTCCAGGGGGCCGGGCCACCAGGCCGGCCCGGTCCTTCCCGGATGGGAGGACATCGCCGCCCTGGTCGAGCGAGCTCGAACGGCAGGTCTTGATGTCAGGCTCGAAGACCACGGCCTGGTGCAGCTCGATGACCGGGAGGTCGGGGTGGTCACCTACCGTGTGATTCAGGAGGCCTGACGAATGCCGTCCGGTACGCCGACCACGGTCAACCGGTACGGGTCCTGCTGGGCCGGCGTGCCGGACAGGTGCACGTCGAAGTGACCAACCACGTCGCGCCCCAGCGCCGCGGCCCGCGGTCCACCGGCCACGGCCTCGTCGGGATGCGGGAAAGGGTGTCCAGCTGCGGCGGAACCGTGACCTGGGGAGTGCAGCCGGACGGCCGTTTCGTCGTCGCGCGGCCCGGCCCGCAGGGTGCCCGGGGCTGGAGGTCGCCGGCCGGGGACTGACGGGACCAGAGTGACAGACGTGGTCGCGTTCACCTGGTGATCCACCTCTCCCTTGGCGCGTGATCGGTTGAGGCGGAGCCTCCCCGGGTACGGTCCCCGGCACGGGCCGCGGCCCGGGTCAATGAACCGGCGCTTGTACGGGAGAAAGTCGTGAACAATCCGGACGGCGGACGTCGCCCCGCACCCCGCACGGCCGCCGCCCCGGTCCTGGACCGTGCCTTCTCGGCCCTGACCGGCCTCGTTGCCCTCACGGTCCTGCTACAGGGTCTGTGGGCCGGGATCTTCCTCCAGCACGACGGCCAGCGCGACGCCGCGGGGAACTGGATCGAGGTCCATGCGCGAGGTGGTGAAGTGGCGATCGTGCTGGCCGTTCTCGCCACCGCCTACGCCGTGTTCCGACTCCGGGCGCGGCGCGATCTGTGGATCGGCGGCGCCGTCCTCACCGTTCTCCTGATCCTCGAGGCCTACCTCGGCGGCCTGATCGCCGACGCCGGAAAGGACGCCCTGACCGTCGTCCACATCCCGCTCGCCATGGCGATCATGGCGTTGGCGGTGTGGCTGCCGGTGCGTGCCGCGCGGCGTCGCTGAATCGGGCCAGAGCCCCCCCGGACCGACTGGCCGGGGGCCGGCGTCCTGCCCAGGGGACCGGCGTCGTCGGCAGGTACTGGACCCGAACGAAGGCTCGCCGCCGGAATGAGGTGTTCTGGGACGATGGTCCGGAGTTCGCTTCGCGGGTGCCCCAGCGCGCCCTGCCGATCCGGGACAGCCGGGCGGCTCGTCGCCGCCGGCCGGCCGCCGGACGTGCTCACCCCTTCGCTGATCGCCGAGGTGTTCGGCGTCCGCGCTCACCTGGGCACGCACCCCCTCACCGGCGTCCCGCACCTGGCCCTGGCTCCGTTCGAGGGTGAGCCCGCCGGGGCGGGCAACGGCTACGCCACGGCGTGGCCCGCCTCGGGTGCACGGGAGTCGTCCGGCGGTGAGCTCACCCGGGCTCGGGGGCCGCCTCGGGTGGGGTCCGCGGCCGACTCCTGCCGGGCGCCCAGCTCGCGGGCGAGGTGGGTGAAGTCGGGCCCGGGCATGACGGGGCCGACCCTCAGGCGCCTGCTCACCGCGGTGGCCTCCGCCTGCCAGCTGCGGCAGGCAGGGCAGCCGGACCGGTGCGCGTCGACGAGTCGCGACGCCATCGGCTCGGGTTCGCCGTCGAGCCGCGCTGACAGTGCCTCCCGGCAGGTCCGGCAGTCCACTCGAGCGTCCTCACGTGCCAGGTGTCTTGGCACTTCTTCCATGACCCCAGTCCTCCGTGATCCCTGACGCAAGGTATGGCGTCCGTCCTGGACCAACGCCCCGGTGTTCAGGAGTTTAAGGCGCCGAAGCGCGGCCGGTCGGAGGATTCGCGGCACGGATGCGCGCGCGGAGCCGGTTCCTCCAGGTGCACCGTCGTCGAGCCCGGGTCCCGCTCAACCAGCTACCCCTGACCGGCCACCTCTCAAGTCCTGGCACGGGACTATTGACACGCCTCGAACACGGCCGAGATCACGGCAGTCCGAGTCGGAGCTAGTGTGCTGGGGTGACCGTTCGCGAGGCTCGCGACACGCGAGTGACGGCCCTGGCCTTGGAGGCCGGTCGGGGGAACCCCGACGCGCTGGAGGAGTTCATCCGGGCCACCCAGGCAGACGTGTGGCGGCTGGTCCGCCATCTGGGTGGTGCGGACGTGGCTGACGACCTGGCCCAGGAGACGTACGCCAGGGCCCTGGTCTCTCTGCCGGGCTTCGTCGGGCGGTCCTCGGCCCGGGCCTGGCTGCTGGCGATCGCCCGTCGGGCGGTCGTCGACCACTTCCGTTCCCTCGCCTGCCGCCCTCGCACGTCGGCCGGGACGGACGTGGCGGTCGCGGCGGACAGGCAGCGCCTGCGGGCGGGTCTTTCCCCGGGCCCGGAGGACGTGGTGGGGCTTCACCTGCTGTTGGAGGGGCTGGATCCCGCCCGGCGGGAGGTGCTGGTGCTGACTCAGGTGCTGGGGCTGTCCTACGCCGAGGTGGCGCAGATCTGCGGGTGCCCGGTCGGCACCGTGCGGTCCCGCGTGGCCAGGGCCCGCGAGGACATGATCCGCGCGATGGCGCACGGGGACCGCGACGTCGATGCCGGGTGAGCAGCCCCGGGGGCCTGTTCCGGCCAGCTCCTGGTCCCGGGTGCTGAGGCCGCCGGTGAGGTGCCCACTCAGCCTCTTGCGGTGAGGTGGGTCAGCCGGCGAGCGGGTCAGCACGGTAGTGGTCCGGGCGCCCGTCGACCTCGACGAGCTCGCCGCGGGCGCGAGCCTGGTGGTGCGGCATCAGCTCGACGCGCCCGTCGGGGTGGTGCAGGACGAAGACGTCACGCAGGTCGAAGGTGCCGATCCGGAACAGCCCTTCGGCACGGATCATGCCCCGGAGGGCGTCGACGTAGGCGTCGACGTCCTCGTCGGTCACGCCGATCAGGTCGGCGAACACGTGGCCGTCGGAGCACACCAGCACCCGGACGCCGGGCGGATGTACTCGCTCCA
>DATDMG010000472.1:0-6747 GCA_036518955.1 Kineosporiaceae bacterium
TCGAAGGGGCGGACCAGGTACGGCGTGGGCACGGTGTTGTCGACGATGAGCGGCGCTCCCACCTCGTGCGCCAGGGTCGCGACGCCTTCGACGTCGAGCAGGTCCTGCTTCGGATTGGAGATCGTCTCCCCGAAGAAGGCCTTGGTGTTGGGCCGGACCGCGGCGCGCCAGCAGTCGAGGTCGTCGGGGTCCGCCACGAACGACACCTCGATCCCCAGCTTCGGCAGGGTGTAGTGGAACAGGTTGTACGTGCCGCCGTAGAGGCTCGGGCTGCTGACGACATGATCGCCGTGCTCCGCCACGTTCAGGACGGCGAGCGTCTCCGCCGCCTGCCCGCTGGCGACCAGGAGGGCGCCGACGCCGCCCTCGAGATTGGCGATCCGCTGCTCGACGACGTCCTGGGTGGGGTTCATGATCCGCGTGTAGATGTTGCCGAGTTCCTTCAGCGCGAACAGGTTCGCGGCGTGGTCGGCATCGCGGAAGACGTACGACGTCGTCTGGTAGATGGGGAGCGCCCGGGCACCGGTGACGGGATCCGGAACCTGGCCGGCATGGATCTGGCGCGTCTCGAAGGACCAGCCGTCGGTCACGAGTTCTCCTGGGGTAGGCGGCGTACAGGTCGATCCGGCTACGCCGCAGCGGGCAACTACAGGTGGTTGCGGAAGGGATTGATACGGACACAGTGGGTAGGCCTTCGGCCCCCCTCGTGGCTCGCGGGCCCGATCGACGTCAGGACGTGGGATCGGCTGACCGACGACAGCGACAGCTGCTCACGGTGCACTCCTCATCACCGGGGCCACCGCGGGCCCGCGCTTGCCTCCGCCACCTCGGCGGACAGCCAGGTCATCACCCGGGGCACCCCACCGCGGTTGGAGGGTTGCCGGCCAGCGAGCCGGGGCTTGGCGCTGACGCTCATGACCTAGGGGGATCGTACGCCAGGATCATTGTCGTGAGGGCGACGTCTCACGATCCGGATGCGGGCGGCCTGCCCTCACCCACCCGGAGCACGTCGCCCACCCGCACCCTCAGCCGGCGCGGCTGCGCCGGCTGGCCCAACCGGGAGGTACGCCGACGAACAGCAGCTGGTCGACCAGCGCCGCCAGGGTGTGCGCCGGCTGGTCGGCCAGGGCGCGGGCGGCCAGCAGGCGACCACGGGCACCCTCACCGGCCCACCAGGAGGCCCAGGCCAGCAGCGCGAGGGCGTCGGCACGCTGACCCGGCGGCGCGGTGCGGGCGACGGCCGCGAGGAGAGCCGTCCCCCGCTGCAGCAAGTCGTCGTCCGGCGGCTTGTCGAACAGGCCGTCCATCGCCGCGGCGTCGACCCCGCAGAGAGCCTCGTCGGCCACCGTCTCGGCGTCGGGGACGAGGGTGAGCAGGACGGCATCGCGGAACCAGTGGTCCTGCAACGCATCAGCGAGCCAACGGACGTCGGGGAACTCCCCACGGGAGGCCGGCTCCGGCGACGACCAGGACGGCGAGCCGTCGTGGAGCAGGGCCCGCCAGCGCCGCAGCGACTCCTCCGCGGACCCGCTCAGCAGGGTGGGACCCGCCTGCCGGGGATCGGGCGAGACCGTCGGCTCCACGAACTCGAGCACCGACGCCTCGTCGGGAGCCACCGAGCGCCCGTGGGAGATCATCCACGCGGCCAGGGCGCCGCCGGTGGCCTCGGCGAGCGGCCTGCCCTCCGCGGGGCAGCAGTTGGGCTCCGGGCACAGGTAGGACCGATAGGTCGACGGGCCGACCGCCAGCACATCCCACACCCGGACGCCGGCCGCCATCAGTCGACGCCGCACGTCGCGGGCCAGGTACGCGTGCGGTGGCCGGCACGGGTCGACCTTGCCGCGGACCTGCCGGTCCGAGACCACCAGCACGATCACGGCGTCGTCGCCGTGCTGCCGCAGCGCCGTCAGGGCTTGTTCCAGCGGCCGCCGGACGTCACGGCTGGGCGGCAGGTCCATCCGGACGCACATGCCGATGCGGCGCCGTGGCCCCTGCAACCCGACCAGGACCAGGCTCTCCCGAGGCCGGTAGCCCAGGGTGTAGAAGACGTAGGCGATGACGTCGGCCGTACCGGCTCGCATGACGGTGGTGTCCACGCCGCCAAGCCTGCGTCGAGCCCCGGCGGCCGGGATGGCGGGCCTGTCGGCCCTGTGGACGACGTGACGACGGGCCGGTCTGTGGACGAGTCGAGGGGTACCGTCGACCTGCCGGTCCGGCGTCCCGGCCGGTCACGCGTCGCGGTGACGCACCAGGAGGACCGCCAGCCCCGCCGCGGCGACCGCGAAGGCCGCGAACGTCGCCGCGGACGGCAGGACCGCGGCGCCGTCCGCGGCGAGGTCGTGGGCCAGGGCCTGCCGGGCCGCTGAGAACGGCAGCCAGCGGACCACGGGGCGCAGGAGAGCCGCCTGGTCGAACCGGGAGGCCAGCAGCAGGGCCGGTTCCAGGGCGAGCGGGCAGGCGAGAAGCACCGCCACCACCCCGGCGGCGTGCCGCAGCAGCCAGGTCAGGCCGGCCCCCAGCCAGGCCCACCCGATCACCACCCCGGCGTGCAGCAGGAGCACCCGCAGGGTCGCGCCGTCCAGCGTCGGGGCGTGCCCGGACGCCAGGCAAGCCCCCGCCGCGAGCAGGGTGGCCACCGTGGTGACCCCCACCGCGACGGCCGAGAGCACGAGCAGGCGGGCAGCGACCAGCACGACCCGTCGGGGCTGCGCGAGCAGCACCGCCCGGACCAGGCCGTACCGGTAGTCGTGCGACACGGTGACGACGCCGAGCAGGGCGACCGTCACGCCGACCAGGGACACCGGTGCCGCGTCGCCGCCGTCGGTGAGCACCACCGCGGTGTCCTCGCCGGACATCGGGCCGACTCGCAGCAGCAGCGCCAGCAGCAGGGCGACCAGCGCGCCGAGGCCGGTGGCGAGCGTGACCAGCACATAGGTGGAGCGCACGGTACGCAGTCGCACGGCCTCCATCCGGACGGCGTCCGCGAGCGGCGCGCTCATACCGGCGCCACGCCGGTCACCGGCCGCGCGGGGTGATCCGGCCCGGCCTGGCCCGGCCCGGCCCGGTACTCCGCGGCACCGGCGGTCGCCGCCAGGAACGCCTCCTCGAGCGACGCGACGCGCTCGGACAGCTCATGCAAGATCACCCCGTGCCGGCCGGCGATCTCGCCGATCTGGGCCAGCTCCGCCCCCGCCACCAGCAGCGATCCGTCCGGCTCCAGACTCACCGGTCCGACGCCGCCCTGGCGCAGCAGGCCCGCCAGCCACCCGGACTGCGGGCTGCGCACCACTGCCTGGCGCTGGGTGAACCGGCTGACGAAGTCGCTGACCGGGCCGGCCGCCACCAGCGAGCCCCGACCGATCACCACCAGCTCGTCCGCCAGTTGGGCCATCTCCGCCAGGAGGTGCGAGGACACCAGCACGCACCGGCCCTCCGCCGCCAGGTGCGCAATCATCCGGCGAAGCCAGTGGATCCCCTCCGGGTCCAGGCCGTTCGCCGGCTCGTCCAGGATCAGGTACTGGGGGTCCCCGAGCAGCGCGGCGGCCAGCGCGAGCCGCTGGCCCATGCCGAGCGAGAAGCCGCCGGGTCGCCGGTCCGCGGCGTCCGCCAGGCCGACGAGGCCCAGCACCTCCTCGACCCGCTCCGGCCGCACCGCCGCGGACGCGGCCAGCATGCGCAGGTGGTTGCGCGCGGTCCGGGTGGGGTGGAACGCCGACGCGTCCAGGACCGCGCCGACGACGTGCAGGGGACGCCGGATCTCCAGGTAGCGGCGACCGCCGAAGGTGGTCGTGCCGCCGCCGGAATCCAGGCCCAGCATGAGTCGCAGCGTGGTGGACTTGCCCGCGCCGTTCGGCCCCAGGAAGCCGGTGACCACCCCCGGCCGGACCTCGAATGACAGGTCGCGGACGGCGTGCACCGAACCGTACGACTTCTCCAGATGGCGTGCAGAGATCACAGCTATCCTCCCGAGCCAGCCAGGGTAGCGAGACCAGCCGGGTCGCGCGGCGACGTGGACATTGCGTGGCGGCGTGGACACCGCCGTCGGAGCCGGGTCAGGCTGGTGGGATGGTGCCTCGAGCCATGCCCGATCCGCGCGCCGGTGTCTACCCGATCTCCACCGGTGAGGCCACGCTGGTCCCGGACGGCGACGGGCGCCGGGGCTGGACCCTGATGCTCAACGGGGTCCCCTCGAGCCACCTGGATCTGGACGATCCGCTGCGCCTGGACTTCGAGTACCTGCGCTGGATCGCCGACGTCCTGGAGGTGATGCAGCCGGCCGGCGAGGGGCTGCGTGTCCTCCACCTCGGCGGGGCGGGCTGCAGCCTGGCCCGGTACGTGGCCGCGAGCCGGCCAGGTTCCCGGCAGCTGGTGGTGGAGATCGACCCGGACGTCGTCGAGCTCGCCCGGAGCGCCTTCGGGGTGCGCTCCACCGGCCGGCTGCGGGTGCGCACGGGGGACGCCCGCGAGGTCCTGCAGGATCTGCCGGACCTGCCGGACCATCGGTACGAGGCCGTCGTCCGGGACGCGTTCGCGGTCGACCGGGTCCCGACCCACCTGACCACCCGGGGATTCCTCACCGAGGTGAGCCGGGTACTGGCGCCCGGGGGCGTGTACGCGGCCAACATGGGCGACGGCTCGGCCACCCTCGCCCGGGCACGCGCGGAGGCCGCCACGCTGATCGCGGTGTTCGCCCACGTCGCGCTGATCGCCGAGCCGGCGCAGTTCCACGGGCGTCGGTACGGGAACGTGGTGCTGCTCGGGTCGCACGACGACCTCCCACTGGCAGCGCTCGGTCGCCGGCTGGCCTCGGGCGCCGTCCGGGCCCGGATGCTCGAGGGCGACGAGGTACACGACTTCGCCGCCGGTCGGCCCCCGCTGGAGGACCCGCCGGACACCGACCCCGCCCGCCACGAAGGCACCACGGCCGCCGCCACGCTGGACGCCTCCGGCGCCAGAGCCCCGCGGGGGGTCACGGGCAGGCGACCGTGACCCCGGCCGGCCAGCCGGCCGAGCCCATCGCCATCAACAGCGGCGCGGCCTCCTCGAGCCCGACCCGGCGGCGGACCAGATCCGCCGGGGTCAGCCGCCCGGACGCGACCAGGCCGAGCATCGCAGGGTAGGAGTGTGCCGGCATCCCGTGGCTGCCCAGGAGTGCCAGCTCGCCCGCCACGACCAGGTGCATCGGCACCCGCGCGGGCCCCACGCCGAGGGCAGCAGCCCGACCTGGACGTGCCGGCCGGCCGGTAGCAGACCGGCGATGGAGGCGTGGCAGGTCGCCTCGCTGCCGAGCGCGTCGAGCGCGACGTGGACGCCGGTCGGACCGCCCGCCCGCGCCACCGCCCGGCGCACGGCCAGGGCCACCGCGTCCGGCGACCGCTGTGCGGTGACCCGCGCCCCCACCGCCCAGCCACTCACCTGCGCTCCCACCTCGACCACCACGCCGGCGAACTCGTGGCCCGGCACGTACGGCAGGACGACGTCCGGGTCGTGGCCCATCACGGCATGCCAGTCGCTGCGGCACAGCCCGGTCGCCTCGACCCGGACGACGACCCCGTGCGGCGGGCAGGCCGGGTCCGGGACCTCGGCCGGCCGTGGCGACGCCCCGAACCGCTCGACCAGCAGCGCTCTCACGGTGTCACCCCCGCGCGGACGCGGTGACGGTCTGGACGCCGCCCTCGCTGGTCTCCCGTTCGCGCGCCACCGCACCGACTCGCAGCGCCGACAGCTCGTTGACGAGGTCGTCGAGCCCGAGGGAGCCTTGCGAGAGCGCGGCCATGTGCCACGCCTTGAGGTCGAACGCCTCACCGCGCGCCTGGTGGGCCGCTCGGGCCGCGACCCGCCCGGCCAGCCACGCCCGCTCGCCCAGCTTGTAGCCGATCGCCTGCCCGGGCATGCCGAGGTAGCGCACCAGCTCGCTGTCGATGAAGTCGGCGGGCCGCCCGCTGTGCTGTCCGAAGAACTCCCGGGCCAGGGCGGGCGTCCACCGCTCGCCGGGATGGAACGGCTCCGGCATGCCCTGGTCGTCGGGGATCTCCAGCTGCAGGTGCATGCCGATGTCGATGATCACCCGTACCGCGCGCATCTGCTGGGCGTCCAGGTACCCCAGTCGGCTGCCGGGTTCGGCGAGGAAGCCCAGCTCGTCCATCAGCCGCTCGGCGTACAGGGCCCAGCCCTCGAGGTTCGCGCTCACCCCGCCGAGGGTCGTCTGGAACCGCGACAGCGCCCGGGCGCAGTACACCCACTGCGCCAGCTGCAGGTGGTGCCCCGGCACGCCCTCGTGGTACCAGGTGCTCACCAGCTCCCAGGTCGGGAACCGGGTGCGGCCCATGACCGGCAGCCAGGTGCGGCCCGGGCGGGAGAAGTCCAGCGAGGGCCGGCTGTAGTAGGGCGCCGCCGCGCTGCCCTCGGGCGCGATCATCGCCTCCACCCGCTTGATCGGGTCCGCCAGCTCGACGTGCACGCCGTCCAGCGCCACGATCGCCCCGTCGAGCAGCTCTTGCAGGTACTCGCGAACGGCGTCGACGCCCTCGACGGCAGGCCCCTCGGTGTCCAGGTAGGTCATCGCGGCGCGCACGCCCGCGCCCGGAAGCACCCGCTCGGCCTCGGCCCGCAGCTGCTCGTCGAGGCGGGCGAGCTCGCCCCACGCCCAGGTGTACGCCTCGTCGAGGTCGAGATCCGCCCCGGACCAGCGCCGGGCGAACCGGGCGTACCGCTCCCGGCCCACCGGATCCAGACCGTGCTCGTGGG
>DATDMG010000473.1:0-32430 GCA_036518955.1 Kineosporiaceae bacterium
GTGCGGCCGTCGGCGCCCGGCCCGGGCGCGGGCGGCTCTCGCCGCCGGCCCCGTCCGTTCCCAGGGCATCGCGGCAGCGCGGGGATCAGCGGGGATCAGCGGGTGCGGTTCGGGGTGGTCGCCGGTCACCTTTCCCGCGAAAGTCTGCGCAGCATGAGAAGCCCGTTGCCGGCCGGACGCTGACGCGCCCCTGATGGTTTCTCGGAGATGTCGGAACGAGGGCGATCGGTACCCGGGCGACCCGGGCGACACCCGGGAGCCCACCGCCCGAGCCCGGGCCGGCTGACTCCAGCCGGCGCGCCAAACACCGGGAGGCGCCGAAGACGACGGCGAGCGGCTGAGTCACCAGGGCGAGGCTGCGGGTACGCCGGGGACTCAGTTTCAACGACCAGGCGTCCGTACGCTCGTAACCCTCGTGGGCCCCCCGTCGTATCCACGTAGACGAGGTAGAGCAGCCCACCCCAACGCTTGCCGGGAAACCCGGCATGCCCAAACCCGAGCTGCGCCTGATGATCCGGGGAGCGAGGACAGGTCGCCGGTGAGCCGGGCAGGGTCACCACGGTCGAGCGCGGCGACGCGCGGTCCTTCCGCGAACCGGGGGACGGCGGACGCCGCACCGCACCGTTCCTCGACGACGTGGACCAGGCACCGAGGAATCCGCCCTCCGGCAACGATCCCGGGCGGCGGGTGGGCGCGGAGCCCGGCACCGGTAGAGACGTTCGGCCACCGTCGACGCAGGCCCGGCGGCGCTCGGTGATGTCGGACACCATCGGCCTGCGCCGGAGCCGCGGCCGGGATCGGAACGACATCGCCCGTCCCGGATTCCCTTGTTCTGCAGGGCGAGTGCATCCTTCGATCATGAATTGGCAATCCGGTCAAGGTTCCCGGGCGCTGCCGGCCTGCCTCCCGGATCGTGCGCTCAAGGGCGGCAGCCCTGCGACCGATAGCAGGGGGGCACACCAGGCACTGCGAGATCGGTTGGCCGCCCAAGGCGTCCGGCACGGCGAGGCCGGTGCCCACCGGCGTTGCACACGGGGCTAGCGCGACAACTCCGATTGGACTATAGAGGATTCAGGCCCTATTTTCAGTCGTCAACATCTGGATCTGCCCCAGCACACGCCGGAGGAATCCGTGAACAAGTCAGAACTCATCGCAGTGCTCGAGGGCCGACTCGGGAGCCGGCGTGCCGCGACCGACGCTCTCGACGCCGTCCTCGAAATCATCCAACGCCAGGTCGCCAAGGGCGAGCGGGTGGCCATCAGCGGCTTCGGCACCTTCGAGAAGGTGGCCCGCGCCGCCCGGGTGGGGCGTAACCCGCGCACCGGCGAGACGGTGAAGGTGAAGAAGACCTCGGTGCCGCGTTTCCGCCCGGGCACCGCATTCAAGGGCTTCGTCGCTGATCCGCGCTCGCTGCCGAAACCGGCCAAGGCCGCCAAAACCGCGCCGGCGAAGGCCGTCGCGGTGAAGGCCACCGCCAACGGCGCGGCACCGGTCAAGGCCACGGCTCGCGCCGCCAGGGTCGCGGACGCCACGCCGGTCAAGGCCACAGCCACCAAGAGCGCGGCGAAGACCGCGGTCAGGACCGCCGCCACGAAGACCGCCGCGAAGGCCCCGGTCACCAAGGCCACCGCGGTCGCGCCCACCCCCACCAAGGCGCCCGCTGCGAAGAGCGCTGCCGTCAAGGCCACGCCGGCCCGGGCCACCAAGGCGACCCCCGCCCCCGCCCCCACCCCCGCCAAGACCGCTACGGCCACCAGGGCGACCGTGACGAAGACCGCCGCCGCCAGCAAGGCGACGGCCACGAAGGCGACGGCCACGAAGGCGGCTCCGGCCAAGGCGGCCTCGGCACGCGCCACCAAGGCGACCACCACCAAGGCGACCTCGGCGCCCGCGCCGCGGACCGCCGCGAAGAAGGCTGTCACGCCGACGCCGACCCCGGCCCGGGCGACCCGGGCGCGCAAGGCCTGACGCGAACCAGCATCCGCCGACGCACCGGGCCCGGCGAGTCTGCCGACCAGACTCCCCGGGCCCTGCCGCTATCCGGCGGCGAGCCACCTGCCGGGCGACACCTACGCTTGACCCATGACCGATCTGCCCGTCCTCGACCCCGTCGAGCAGCGGGTGCTCGGGTGCCTGCTGGAGAAGCAGGTCACCGTTCCCGCCACGTACCCGCTCACGCTCAACGCACTGCGCGCAGCGTGCAACCAGACCTCGAGCCGCGACCCGGTGATGGATCTCGACGAGGGCACCGTGCACGACGCCGCACGGGCCCTGCGCGACCGCGGGCTGCTGCGGATCGTCTGGGCCGACACCGGACGCCGGGTGCTGAAGTACCACCAGACCCTGCAGGAGGTCCTCGAGCTCGACGCGGACGAGTCGGCCCTGCTCACCGTGCTCCTGCTGCGCGGCCCGCAGACCGCCGGCGAGCTGAAGACCCGCGCCGAGCGGCTCCACGCGTTCACCGACCGGGACGACGTCGAGACGTGCCTGGAAGGCCTCGCCCGCCGTCCCGATCCGCTCGTCACCCGCCTGGACCGCCGGCCGGGGCAGCACGACCACCGCTGGGCGCACCGGCTCGGACCGCTGCCGCCGACGACGTCCGACACCCTCGCCGAGCCCGAGGTCGACCGGGAGAGCCCGATCGCAGGGGGAGCTCAGGCACGCGACGACGGAGTCCGCGCCGCCTATGCCGCCGTCGCCGCGGACTACGCCGATCGGTTCGCCTCCGAGCTGGAGGACCTGCCGTTCGAACGGTGGCTGCTCGACCGGGTGGTCGCCGAGGCCGCCGGCAGACCGGTGGTGGACGCCGGGTGCGGGCCGGGCCACGTGACCGCGTACCTGGCCGCCGCCGGCGCCGACGCCTCCGGGCTCGACCTCAGCCCTGAGATGATCCGGCAGGCGCGGGAACGATTCCCCGGAATCCGTTACGACGTCGGGGACCTGACCCGGCTGATCCGGCCCCCGCACGCCGCTGGTTGGGGAGCCGTCCTGGGCTGGTATTCCCTCATCCACCTGGCCGGTTCGGAATTCCCGGGGGCCGTCGCCGCACTCGCCCGCCCGCTCGCGCCGGGCGGGGTCCTCCTGCTCGCCGGCCACGCGGGCCGCGACGTCCTCCGGACGACGTCGTGGTTGGGGCAGGAGGTAACCCTGGACGTCGTGTTGCACGACCCCCGGGACGTCGCCGCCGCCGCGGCCGCGGCGGGGCTCGCGCCGATCGAGTGGTACCTGCGCGGACCAGTCCGGGCACGCCAGGAGACCACCGAGCGGTTCTACCTGCTGGCCTGGTCACCGGGCGGCTGACCGGTCCCGGCAACGGGCTGGGCCGACCGGCTGCCTTTGCCCCGGTGCAACTGCTACCTTCACGACTCCAACGCCCAATTCGTGCGTATGCGTACCGGCGCGGCGTACCCGCGCCGGTTTGCTGTGACGGGCCAGGGAGCGAGGATGGGTCAGCCGCACGACGCACCGGACGTCGGTGACATGTCCCGGCTCGTCGACGGGTGGCTGACGGCGATCCGGGCCAGCGCGGGCCCGCTGACCGACGCCGCGTCCCTCGAGCCGCTCGCCCGACGCCTGGCCGAGCTGACGACCGCCGGGACGGCGGGCCCGAGGGAGGCCGAGCAGCGGGGTTCCGAGATCGCCGACCTGCTGGTGCGCGAGCACCTCACCAGCCCGTCCGCGTTGCGGCACGCCGTCCTGGTGCTGGCCCAGTCGGTCCGGGACGACGCCCGGGCCGGGGTGCCCGCGGACCGCGAAGAGCCCGGCCCCCATCCGATCGACGACGTGGGCCGGCACAGTGTCGCGGCCCGGTTGACCGCCTCCATGGCGGCCACCCACGTGACGGCCGTGCTGCAGGTGGTGCTCGAGCAGCAGGAGTCCCTGCACTCCGCCGCGCTCGCCGCACGGGACGAGGCGGAACGGGCCCGCGGCGACGTCCTGCCGCGGTCGCTCGGCCGGACCCGGGAGGAGGCGCTCGAAGCCGCGCTGCGGCACACCGCCACCCACGACGCGCTCACCGGCCTGCCGAACCGCAGCCTGTTCCTGCAGCGGCTCGAGGCCGCGGTCGACGAGCACCACACCGGGACCCGGGTGACGGCCATGTTCGTCGACCTCGACGGGTTCAGGTTCGTCAACGACTCCCGCGGGCACGCCGCCGGCGACCAGGTGCTGGTCGCCGCGGCGAGCCGGTTGGCCGAGGTGGCCCGCGCCCACGGCGCGCTGCTGGCCCGGATGGCGGGGGACGAGTTCGCCGTCCTGCTCACCGGACGGGTGGACCGGGCGCGACCCTCGGCGATGGCCGAGCTGATGCTGGCGGCCCTGGAGCGCCCGATCGACGTCGCGGGTCAACGCCCGCTCACGGTGCGGGCGAGCATCGGCCTGGCCGAGTCGGACCGGCAGCGCAGCAGCGCCCGGGAACTGCTCCGGGCGGCCGACCTGGCCCTGCACGCGGCGAAGGAGAGCGGCCGAGGCCAGGTGGTCACCCACGACCTGTCGCGGACGGCGCGGCAACTGTCCCGCTCCACGGTGGCCACGAGCCTGCCCGGGGTGGTCGAGCGCGGCGAACTGGGTCTGGCCTACCAGCAGCTCACCCGGCTCGACACCGGCGAGCCGCATGGTGTGGAGGCCTTGCTGCGCTGGAACCATCCGCGGCTGGGCGAGCTGGCCCCGCGGCTGTTCGTCGGGGTCGCCGAGGAGACGTCGCTGATCGTCCCGATCGGGCGCTGGGTGCTGCGCCAGGCGCTCGCCGACCTGGCGACCGCGGACTGGCCGGCGGTGAACATCAACGTCAGCGTGCGCCAGCTCCTGGTGCCCACCTTCGTCGACGAGGTGCGCCGAGGGCTCGCCGAGGCCGGTGTCGCGCCGTCCCGGCTGCGCTTGGAGGTGACGGAGAGCGTCATCATGCACCTGGACGACGGCGGCCCGCTCGCGGCGCTGCGTGCCCTGGCGGACGACGGCGTCCGGATCGTGATGGACGACTTCGGGACCGGGTACTCCAACCTGGCCGCCCTGCGCCGCTTGCCGCTGCGGGAGCTCAAGCTGGCCGGCACCTTCCTGGACGGCCTGCTGGACGGCGGGCCGCCGGATCCGGTGGACGCCGCGATCCTGGGCACGGTCGTCGAACTGGCGCACACCCTGGGCCTCACCGTCACGGCGGAGGAGGTGGCGACGCAGGCGCAGCACGAGTGGGTCCGCCGGATCGGCTGCGACATCGGCCAGGGCTGGTACTACGACGACCTGCTCGCGCCGTGAACCCCCGGGCCTGGGAGCAGCTCGTCGATCGGTTCGACACCCTCGTCCGGGCCACCGTCCGCCCGTGACGACCGGCCGGGCGCTCGGCGCGGTCATACTGCTCGCCATGACGGATCCGCCGAGGAACTGCCATCGCGCCGCGCGCCTCACCGCTGCCGGTGACATCCGGGCCGTCACGGAGCCCGTGCCGCGGCCCTCGCCCGGGGAACAGCTCGTCCGGGTGACCGCGGTCGGGATCTGCGGTTCGGACCTGCACTGGTACACCGAGGGCGGGATCGGCGACGCGGTGCTGTCCCACCCGCTCGTGATCGGCCACGAGGCGGCCGGCGTGATCGTGGGGGGTCCCCGGGACGGCGAGCGGGTCGCGATCGATCCGGCGCTGCCCTGCGGTCGCTGCGAGCTCTGCCGGGCCGGTCACCGCAACCTGTGCCCCTCGGTCGCCTTCTGCGGTCACGGCGGGACGGACGGCGCCCTGCGCCAGTACCTCACCTGGCCGGATCCCCTGCTGCACCCGCTTCCGGACACCCTGAGCGACGCGGACGGCGCGATGCTGGAGCCGCTCGGCGTCGGTCTGCACGCCGTCGACCTGGCCCACCAGCGGCTGGCCGCCGGCGTCGCCGTCATCGGCTGCGGCCCGATCGGGCTGGGCGTGGTGCAGCTCGCACGGGCCGCCGGAGCCGTTCACGTGATCGCCGTCGATCCGTTGCCGCACCGCGCGGAGGCCGCCCTCCGGCTCGGCGCCCACAGCGTCCTGCCGGCCGAGCCCGAGGCGTTCGGGCGCGGGCTCGCCGATCTCACCGGCGGGCGCGGCGTCGACGTCGCGTACGAGGCAGCCGGCACCGACGAGGCGGTCGGGTTGGCCGTCACCGCCGCGATGCCGGGGGCCCGCGTCGTCCTCGCCGGCATCCCGGAGGGCGACCAGACCCGGTTCGCCGCGTCGGTCGCCCGGCGCAAGGGACTGACCCTGGTGACCGTACGCCGGATGAAGGAGGTCTACCCGCGCACCATCGCGCTGGCTTCGCGGGGCATGGTCGACCTGAGTGCGATGGTCACGCACACGTTCGCGCTCCAGGACGTCGACGCGGCCTTCCGCACCGCGGCCTCCCGGGAAGGCCTGAAGGTGATCGTCGAACCGGGTCGCTGACCCGAGGTGCGGGCGGCCCCGCCGGGCCCGACCCGAGGTGCGGGCGGCCCCGCCGGGCCCGACCCGAGGTGTCGCCCGTTCGGGGGGGTGTTCGCCTCGGGCGAACGCACGAGCCGCGGCGGTGGAGGCCGGCGTGCCGGCGTCCGGGCCGCATACTGAGGCCGGAGATCGATCGGGCGTGATCGCGCCGGAGCGAGGTCGGCCACCAGCCGGAAGGACGTCATGCAGCAGGGCGAACAGCAGGCGACGACGGCAGGATCGGTGGTGGGCCGGGCGCCCGCGCCGTTGGACCGTGGGGCACGCGTCTACATCGCCGGGCACCGCGGGCTGGTGGGGTCGGCGATCCATCGCCACCTGGCGGCACAGGGGTTCACCCGGCTGCTCGGCGTGCCGTCGTCGGAGCTCGACCTGCGGGACCGGACGGCGGTGCAGCGGTTCTTCGAGGCGAACCGCCCCCAGGTCGTGGTGCTGGCGGCCGCCCGGGTCGGCGGGATCTGGGCCAACGCCACCCACCCGGCGGACTTCCTCAGCGACAACCTGCGGATCCAGACGAACGTGCTGGACGCCGCGCACGACGTCGACGTGGAGCGGCTGCTCTTCCTCGGCTCCAGCTGCATCTACCCTCGGCTCGCACCGCAGCCGATCCCGGAATCGGCGCTGCTGGGCGGCCCGCTCGAACCCACCAACGAGGCCTACGCGATCGCCAAGATCGCGGGTCTGCTGCACGTCTCGGCGATGCGCCGTCAGCACGGGCACCGGTGGATCTCGGCGATGCCCACCAACCTCTACGGGCCCGGCGACACCTTCGATCCCGCCCGCTCGCACGTACTCCCCGCCATGATCCGCCGCTTCCACACCGCTCGCGCGAGCGGCGCCCGCACCGTGACGATCTGGGGCACCGGCACACCGCGCCGCGAGTTCCTGCACGTCGACGACCTGGCCGCCGCCTGCCTCCACCTCCTGGACCACTACGACGACGACGTGGCGATCAACGTCGGCACGGGCAGCGACGTGTCGATCAGGGAGCTGGCCGAGCTCATCGCCGAGATCGTCGGCTGGTCGGGCACGATGGCGTTCGACCCGTCCAAGCCGGACGGGACGCCGCGCAAGCTGCTCGACGTCAGCGCCCTGGACCGCCTCGGCTGGAAGGCCGCGGTCCCGCTCGCCGACGGTATCGCAGCCACCTACGCGTGGTACCTGGCCCACCAGGCCGAGCGCGGCACCTGAGCCGCCGTCGCCCTGGCAGCCCTCCCTGGGGCCGCTCCCTGACGGCGGCCGCACCCGGCGGACGAACGCGACGCGGGGTTGCGCTCCCCCGGATTCCGCGAGGACGATGGAACCGCGAGCGTGCGCCGGCGTTTCGCCGACGAGGGCTGCCGGAGCCGGTCGCTGGCAAGGCGCTGCCCATGCCCCGGTGGCGGCCTGACGTCCGCGAGCCCAGACCCTGCCCGCGCCGATGCGTCCGATGCGGACGCATCTGGTATCATCCGCCCTCAGCCACACAGACAGGCGGTTCACCGCGTGAACAGATCCGGTCTCGTCGCACCCCCGGCATCCGCCGGCGGCCTCCTCACCATCCATCCCGACGCACCGGCCATGAAACGCGCGATGCGAGAACGGATCCGGGCCGAGCGCCAGACCCGTGACCGGAAGTCCCGGGAGGCGGACGCCTGGAGCCTCGCGGCCACCGCCCTGGAACAGCCGGAGATCGCACAGGCCCGGTGCGTCGGCGCCTACGCCTCCACCCCGTACGCCCCCGGGACCCAGCCCCTGCGCCAGGCCCTGCGGTCCAGCGGCGTCCGGATCCTGCTGCCCGTGCTCCTCGACGACGGTCAGCTGGACTGGTCCGTGGACGGCGACGACTCCGCCCCGCTCCGACAGGACGGGATCGCCGAGGCGGAGGTGGTGATCGTCCCCGCGCTCGCCGTCGACACCCTCGGCAACCGACTCGGCCACGGCGGCGGCTTCTACGACCGGACCCTGCGGACCATCGAGCGCACCGTCTCGGTGTTCGCCGTGGTGTACGAGACCGAGGTCCTCGACGCGGCGATCGAGCCGGTGCCCACCGAGGCGCACGACCGCCCGGTGGACGCCGTCGTCACGCCGAACCGCTGCCTACGCATGCCGGCGGACCGTCGGCGCTGAGCGTGCCGGTCGGCATCCGCTGGGTCCGCTGGGTCCGCTGGGTCCGCTGGGTCCGCTGGCGATGGTGGTCGACGCAGCGGACCGGTCCAGCAAATGATCGTCGGGTGAGTCGGGTGATTCGACGTCGCCGGCTGGCCCGAGCGTTCTTCCGGAACGCGCCCTGCGTCGTCCTCGACGAGCCGACCTCGGCCCTGGACCCGCGGGCCGAGCACGATCTGTTCGAGCGGATCCGTGACCTGCTGGCGGGGCGGACCGGGCTGCTCAGCTCGCACCGCTTCTCCAGTGTCCGGCCGGCCGACCGGATCTACGTGCTGGACGGCGGCCGGGTCATCGAGCACGGCACCCACCAGCAGCTGATGGTGATCGAGGGCACGTACGCCGTCCTGTTCACCCTGCGGGCGGCCGCCTACCGTCACGACCACGCCTGACGGCGGCGCCGGCAGCCGGCCGGGGAATGCCCCGGCCGGCGACGGAGTTACCCCTGCGGGTACGAAGGAGGCCCTCAGCCATGTCGACGATCAATCTCACCGAGGCCACGTTCTCGGGGACCGTCAACCAGTCCGGCATCGTTCTGGTGGACTTCTGGGCTACCTGGTGCCCGCCGTGCCGGATGTTCGGGCCCATCTTCGAGCGTTCGTCCGAGGCGCACCCCGACATCACGTTCGCGAAGGTCGACACCGACGCGGAGCAGGGTCTGAGCGCCCAGTTCGGGATCAGCGCGATCCCGACGCTGATGGCCTTCCGGGACGGCGAGGTGGTCGTCAACCAGGCCGGCGCCCTGTCGGGCCCGCTGCTGGAGAAGCTCATCGCACGGCTGCGCGAGGGCGAGCCGGCGCAGGGCGCGTCCGTCCAGGCCTGACCGCGCACCTCCGCGGGGCCCGGACGGCCCCGTAGAGTGCCAGGGTGGCACGTATCGCCGTCATCGGGCTGGGCCGGATGGGCCGCGGCATGGCGCACCGGTTGGTGTCGGCCGGGAACGACGTCACGGTGCACAACCGGACTCCCGGCAGCGAGGCGGAGCGCGGGCTGGTCGCCGGCGGTGCCCGGGCCGCGCGCAGCCCGGCGGAGGCCGCTCGCGACGCGGACCTGGTCGTGGTCATGGTCAGCGACGACGACGCGTCGCGCGCCGTCTGGCTGGGCCCGGACGGCGTCCTGTCCGGCGGGGCGTCGTCCGGCCCGGCCCCGGACGCCCTGGCGGTCGAGTGCTCGACGCTCTCCCACCAGCACGTCACCCGCCTCGCCGCCGCCGTGGGCACCGCCGGTCTGCGCTACGTGGACTGCCCGGTGACCGGGCTCCCGGACGCCGCCGCGGCCGGCACACTGACCCTGCTGGTCGGCGCGGACGACGACGACCTGGCCAGGGCCCGCCCCGTGCTGGCGCCGCTGTGCGCTGACCTGCTGCACTTCGGTCCGGTCGGCGCCGGGACCGCCTACAAGCTCATCATCAACGTGATGGGCGCCGTCCAGATCGCCGCGGCCGCCGAGGGTATGGCGCTCGCCGAGCGCGCCGGGCTCGACCTGTACCAGGTGGCCAGGGCGATCGCGTCGGGCCAGGCCGCCAGCCCGCAAGTGATCCGCAACACGCGGCGGATGGCAGACAGCGATCACGACCGGAACGTGGTGTTCCCGGGGCGGCTGCGCCGCAAGGACGTCGACTACGGGATGCGCCTGGCCGCGGCGCTCGGCCTGCGGGCACCGTTCGGCGCGGTGGCGCTCTCCGGGCTCGACGAACTGGTGGCCGCCGGGCTGGGCGACCTCAACGAGAGCAGCATCGTCGAGATGGCTCGCCGGCGGTGACGAGGACGACCCGCCCGCGGGACGCCTCCGGGGGGGAACGGGGAGGACGGCGGCCACGCCCGACAGGGTGATCTGTCGGCAGATCACCTACGGTTCGTCCGCCTACCTGACGCCACCGGACCCGGAGAAGCCCACCATGACCGCGACACCGCCCTGGGGCACACCCGCCGCCGAGGAACCGCAGCCCCTGGTGCCGGGGCGCGGGTACTTCACCATCGTGGAGCAGCTGACCGGGAGCGGGGACTCCATGACCTGGCGCGTCGACCCCGAGCCGATCCCGGCGGGCCACAGCCGAGAGGAGGCGAGGGCGGCCGCGCTGCACCTGGCCCGGACCTTTCAGCCGCGGCACCCGTTCAGCCCCAAGGACCGGACCATCTTCCGGGTCGACGAGGACAGTTACCTGGTCGTGGTGGTGGGCCTTACCCGCACGTTCCACTTCCGCGTGACGGTGGCGGAGCGGCTGACCTGACGGCGACGCGCCCAGCTGCCACGATCGCTCAAGACCTCGCCCCCCGACGCCGATGCCACCCGCCAAGGAACCGCCGGGTGAAGGAGAGATCATGCCGAGTGCGTCGCATCGCCGTTCCGGCTCCCCAGCCGACCGTTCCGGCTCCCCAGCCGACCGTTCCGGCTCCCCAGCCGACCGTTCCGGCTCCCCGGCCGACGAGGTCAACGCCGGGCGCCGCCGCCTCGCCGCCATCGATCCCGCGGTGATGCGCCGCGTCGTCGGCCGGCCGCGCGAGGGCGCCGCCCCGGCAGAGCCGGACGCCGCGAAGGCGGCACCGGTGCCGGCGCACCGGCGGGGGTACTGATACCCCGGGGCTCGTGCTCCACGCGCCGGACGCCGGTCACTCGGGCCCGTAGCCGGCCGGCGCGGGCGTGTCGGCCGGAGGTTGGTCGACCGGTGGTACCCCGGCGACGGCCTGGTCGGCCGGAACCGTCCCGGCCCCGGACGCGCTCGGTCCAGGTCCTGACGGGTCGACCGGGCCGGCGGCGTCCCCGGGGGGCGGCGGTTCGGCAGCCGGAGCGTCGACGACGGTGTCCGTCCGGAGGGCGGTCGGCACCGGCGGTTGTCCGGGCGACGGCCCGCGGTCCACCTGATCGACCCACGCCGACGCGCCGGTCACGCCGGTGGCCGCCAGCACGACGACAGCACCCCAGGCGATGACGCGCACGGCCGGACGCTACCAGTCGTACCGGCCACGATCCGGCAGAGTCCGGGACGTCGACGACCCGCCGCGTCCCGCCCAGGACCAGCTGGGCAGAATCTCAGGGCATCCGCTGTTGCCTGCCCGAGGAGCTGACCGCGTGTTCGAGTCGCCGGATGAGCTGGCCCGCCTGATCGACGAGTTCTATCCGTACCGCAACCGCTTCGAGACGATCCGGCGGCTGCCGACGCTGGGGCGCCCGGCGCAGGACGTGCTCGACGAACTCACCTGGATGGCCGAGGCCGAGGACGAGCAGGGGCATCGAGGGCAGGTCTCGGGTTCCCTCTACCACGGCGGCGCCGAGCACTACGCCGTCCTCCACCAGGCGTTCGCGGCGTTCGCGCACGCCAACGTGCTGCAGCGCGACATGTACCCGTCGGCGACCAAGTTCGAGGCCGAGATCGTCGCGATGACGACCGGGATGCTGCACGGGGACGCCGCACCGGACGTGTGCGGCGTCCTCACGGGTGGCGGCAGCGAGAGTCTGATCACCCAGGTGCTCACCTACCGCGATCACGCCCGACAGGAGCGCGGCGTCACCGACCCGGAGCTGATCGTGCCGGAGACGGCGCACTGCGCCCTCGACAAGGCGGGCCACTACTTCGGTGTCCGCATCGTGCGCGCCCCGCTGTCGGACGACCTGAGCGTGGACGTGGGCTGGGTCGCCGACCACGTGAGCCGCAACACGATCGCCCTGTTCGGATCCGCCGGCAGCTATCCGCACGGCGTGATCGACCCGATCGCCGAACTCGGCGAGATCGCTCAGCGGCACGGCATCGGGCTGCACGTCGACGGCTGCCTGGGCGGGTTCATCCTGCCGTGGGCGGCGCGGCTGGGTTACGACGTGCCGGACTTCGACTTCGTCGTCCCGGGCGTGACGTCGATCTCGGCCGACACGCACAAGTACGGTTACGGGTTGAAGGGCGCCAGCGTGCTGCTCTACCGGACCCGGGAGCTGCGACGGCACCAGTACTTCGCCACCGGCGACTGGCAGGGCGGCCTCTACATCTCCCCCGGCATGGCAGGCAGCCGGTCGGGAGGCCTGATCGCGTCGACCTGGGCGGCCATGGTGACCCTCGGTGAGGACGGCTACCTCGCGGCCGCCCGGGAGATCCTGGCCGCCGCCGACCGGATCCGGACCGGGGTCGAGGCGACCGACGGCCTGCGGCTGCTCGGCCGGTCGCCCTTCCTGGTGGCGTTCGCCAGCACGGACGACGACCTGGACATCTTCTGCGTCAACGACGAGCTCATCGCCCGCGGCTGGCGGCTCAACGGGCTGCAGCGGCCCGCGGGCCTGCGCTTCTGCGTGGCGTTGCCGAATGCCGCCCCGGGAGTGACGGACCGGTTCGTCGCCGACCTCGCGGCCTCGGTGTCCGCCGCGCGCGGGCGGGTGCCCGGTTCCGCCCGGAGCGGGGCGTTGTACGGGCTGGCAGGGTCCGGGGCCGCGGGTGCCGGCCAGCTCCAGGACCTGCTGGCCACCGCCCTCGACGCCTTCTACGAGCCGGCTCCCTGACCCGTCCCCCACCGGTCGCCGGGACAGCGGGCCGCCGCCAGGTGCGCAGGACGTTCGTGACGGCCTCGTCGAGCCGGTGCCGAACGGTCGGCGATCGCGGCGCTGCCTCGCCGGCGGGCAGTCCCTCCCCTGTTCGAACGATCTCCGGCAAGCGGGCTCCATGGATCCGTGGCACGCCGTGACACTCGGGGGAGGAAATGGGAGCGCCAACGGAGGGGCACGCCGGTGACCGTCGCGCAGTACCTGCGTCTGCTGCGGGAGCAGTGGATCGCCGTCCTGCTCCTCACCCTGCTGGGCACGCTCGGGGCGGCAGCGTACTCGCTGCGCCAGACACCGGAATACCAGGCTCATGCCCAGCTCTTCGTGTCGACGAGCAGCAGGACCCGCGGCATCGGTGAACTCGCCCAGAGCAGCACCTTCACCCAGGCACGGGTCAAGTCCTACGGCGAGCTGCTGACGAGCCCGCGTGTTCTCGACCCCGTGATCCGCAGGCTGTTCCTCGACACGACCGCAGCAGATCTCGCCACCAAGGTCACCGCGACCACCCCGCTGGGAACGGTGCTCATCGACATCGCCGTCACCGACCCGTCGCCGTCCCGGGCCGCCGGCATCGCGAACGCGATCGCGACCCAATTCCCTGCCGTGGTGAAGCTGCTGGAAGCCCCTGACCGGCGCAGCAGGTCGCCGATCAGGGTGTCCGTCACCCGCGCTGCCGTCGCGCCACCGGCCCCGGTCTCCCCCCGCCCGGGACTCGACCTGGCCCTCGGGCTGCTCGTCGGGCTCGGGCTGGGAATCGGTCTGGCCGTCGTGCGCGACAGCCTGGACCGGACGGTTTCCGGCCGGACCCAGGCGAGCCGGCTCGCCGCCGCCCCCGTGCTCGGCAGCCTGGCCGACGACCCGAGCACCGCGCAGGCGCCACTGATCATCCGAGACGGATTCTCGGCCAGGGCCGAAGCCTTTCGCCAGCTGCGGACGAACATCCGCTTCCTGTCGGTGGATCAGCGGATCGGCAGTCTGGTGGTGACCGGGTCGGTCCAGGGGGAAGGCAAGACGACGACCGCCGCGAACCTGGCCGTCGCCATGGCCCAGAACGGCGAGCGGGTCGTCCTCGTGGACGCGGACCTGCGCCGTCCGGCCGTCGCGGACGTCTTCGGCCTGCCCGGCGGCATCGGCCTGACCACCGTGCTGAGAGGCGACGTCCCGGTGGACGCCGCGCTGCAGCAGTGGCGTGACGACCTGCCTCTCCAGGTGCTCCCGGCCGGGCCCCTGCCACCCAACCCGAGCGAGCTGATCGGCTCCGCCCGGATGGCAGAACTCGTCCGCGAACTCACCGGACGTGGCCTGACCGTGGTCGTCGACTCGCCACCTCTGCTCCCCGTGACGGATGCCACGATCCTCGCCCGGATCACGGACGGCGCGCTGCTCGTCACCCGGCTCACCCACACCAGAGCGGATCAGCTCACGACCGCGGTGGAGGCCCTCCGGACGGCGGGATCTCCGATCTTGGGTGTGGTCCTCACCCGCGTTCCCCGGCGGGGCAGGCCGTCGTCCGGCGGCGGGCACTACGGTTCCCACCCGTCGAACGCCCCGAGCGCCTCCCGCACCGCGAACGGGTCCCGCACCCGGAGCGACTCGTTCGTCCCGTTGCCACTGACTGCCGAGGGACCGCTGACAGGCACGGGACGTTCGGGCAGTACAGCTCAGCGCCGCATCACCTCGGGGGCACCGACCCCCGCGCCGCCTCCGCCGAGGTCGCCGTCCGCGTCTGCCGTCGTGCCCGGTCGACGAGCTTCCACCGACCGGGTCGACCGGAGGGACGCCTCCGTCACGGGGCGCCCCACACCCGTGCACGTCGGTCGGAGCGCCTACCCGCAGCACCTCGCCGGGCCGCCGAGCGCCGGCTACGCGACTCCGGACGCCGGGGTCCGCATCGACCACGCGCTGCGGCCCCGGGGCAGGCGGAGCGCACCGGCACGGTGAGCGGTCAACGAGCGCGCGGAGCACCTGAGCGACGGGCCGTCGCCATTCCCAGGTTCGCCAGGGCGTCGGCGCGCTCGTTGCCGGGGTCTCCGGCGTGACCTTTCACCCACCGCCACTCGACATGGTGGCGGGCGGCCGCGGCGTCCAGACGCTGCCACAGATCCGCGTTCTTGACCGGCTTCTTGTCGGAGGTGAGCCAGCCGTTGCGCTTCCAGCCGACCAACCATGAGGTGATCCCCCCACGGACGTAGGTGCTGTCCGTGTGGAGTCGGACGGTGGACGGACGGGTCAAGGTCTCGAGGGCTTCGATCGCCGCGGTGAGTTCCATCCGGTTGTTCGTCGTGGGCCCGACATCGCCACCGGAGAGTTCCTTGACGTGCGAGCCGTAACGAAGCAGGGCCCCCCACCCTCCCGGGCCGGGATTGCCGCTGCACGCGCCGTCCGTATAGATCTCCACCACGCCCGAGCCCTCGGTCACGGCCGACCACCCTACGGGATGACGAGCGCCCCAGAGCTCACCTACAGTGCAAGGAATGGCACTGCGACCGGGAGGCCGCGCGATGGCCACGATGGTCGACCTTCTCCAGCTCCGGGAATGGAGCGAACGCCTCTGCCGATTGCCCGCGACCGAACCGCTCGAAGTGGTGACCGCGCTGCGGGTCGGCGCGGCACCGGCCGCCCACGTCAGGGGCGTCGGGCGGATCCAGCCACCGCCGGCGGGGACGACGCGCTGCGAGTTGGCGCTCACCGAAGGGCAGTTCCAGTCGCTGAGCATGACGTTCACGAGGCCGACGATCCATCGGGCGACTCTCGAGGACGCCATGGGCCCCGGCTTGCCGCTGCGGCGGCTGGGGTTCGGCCGCCCGCACCGCATCGCCTACCGGGTCGTGGTGCCCGATGCACCGTTCAGCTGTGACGTCGTCGCCACGTTCGCCGAGCCCCCGGACCAACAGAGCCTTGTCACGGCGGTCACGTTGCGCCGCCATCGGGGGGTGTCGAGCCCACGCCCGTGACCCGCAGCCGCCTGGGCGCCCCCGGGGACACGCGCCGGGGTGGGCAAGGACGTGGTACGTGAGCGCGACGGCAACCATGCGCAGCCTCCGGTAGCGGACGAAACGGTGCCGGACCAATCGGTGCCGGACGAATCCTTGGTGGACGAAGGGGTGTGGTGGACGGGAAGGTGATCCCGTAGGATCAGTAATCTATCGGCAATGCCAACGTTGGCGTTGCCCACTCTAGAGTTGGCCTCTCCCATGGTCAAGAGGACAGGTGCGATGGATTCGCGGTTGGCGCCGACCCGGTTGCGCTCACTGCCCAGCTGGCTGCTCAACGAGAGTTCGCTCACCGCCAGGAGCCTCGTCACCGAGCGCCTGGCCACGCTCGCCGAGCACCGGTACCACTTCGCGCTGCTCGCAGCGCTCGACGAATTCGGGCCGCTCAGCCAGGCCGAGCTCGGTCGCCGGTGCGGGCTGGACCGGAGCGACGTCACCCCGGCGGTCGGTGAGCTGCAGGACCGCGGAATGCTCGACCGGCAGACCGATCCGGGCGACCGGCGACGCAACGTGGTCCGGATCACCGAGGCCGGGCGGAACCACCTGCACGACCTCGACCAGCTGATCGCCACCGCGCAGGAGGATCTGCTCGCTCCGCTCTCCCCGGTCGAGCGGCAACTCCTCGTCGAACTGCTGCGCAAGCTGACGGATCGTCACCCGGGCTCGGCATGATCAGCGGTGGCCGCCCTGCTCCCGGCCGTGCCTTCCGGTGTGTCGGACCCGGCTGGCAGTGTTCCTTCCGACGCCTTCCAGACCGCGGGCACCCGCGCCGAGCCGAGGTGGCAGAAGAGTGAGTCGACACGCAGCACCGACCGTCCCGCCGGGACCGTTCATCCGGCCCGACGGCCGGGAGAAGGTGACGGGGCTCGGCCGGTACGCCGCAGATCTCACCGCGACCGGGCAGCTGCACGCGGCGTTCCGTTACGCCGATCATCCGCACGCCCGGATTCTCGAGATCGACACGGCCGTGGCCCGGGCCATGCCCGGGGTGCACGCCGTCCTCACCCACGCCGACGTGCCCGACGTGCGCTACGGCGGGCTGGCCCAGGATCGGCGACTCTTCGCCAAGGAGAAGGTGCGCTGGGAGGGCGACGTGGTGGCGGCCGTTGCCGCGCGCACCCCCGAACAGGCGCGGCAGGCCGCGGCGGCGATCGAGGTTCGGTACGAGGTGCTCGAACCGCGCTCGGACTACGTCGCCAACCTGCTCCCGGGCACCCCGCTCGTGCACGAGGACTGGGCGTCCTACGAGGCGGACGCGAACCTCGGCCGTCACGGCAACGTGCTCGGTCGCTCGACCGTCGTGAAGGGCGACGCCGACTCCGCGATGGCCACGGCCGACGTCGTGATCCGCGGCCGGTACGTCGCCGAGGCCTGCCAGGGCGCCCCGATCGAACCTCGGGCCATCCTCGCCGAGTGGGCCGGCGACGGCGTGACGATCTGGAGCTCCACCCAGGTGCCCTTCGCCGCCCGCTCCGGGGTGGCGCGCGCCCTGGAGCTGCCGGAGTCCCGGGTCCGCGTCGTCGTGCCTCTGCTCGGCGGGGGATTCGGCAGCAAGTGCGACTTCCACTTCGAGGCGCACGTGGCCGCCCTTGCCCGGGCCACCCGTCGGCCGGTCAAGCTGGTGTTCTCGCGCCGGGAGGAGTTCATCGCCCCCGACCACCGCCGCGAAGGCATGCTGATCGAGCTGGAGACGGGAGCGACCCGCGACGGTCGGCTGGTCGCCCGCCGGGCGCGGCTCGTGCTCGACGGGGGCGCCTACTGCGGAGAAGGTGGGTTCTTCGCCCAGATGGCGGCGATGCATGCGTGCGGGCCGTACGTCATCGAGAACGTCTCGGTCGAGGCCCTGCTGGTGT
The DNA here is from genome assembly GCA_036518955.1 of Kineosporiaceae bacterium. Classification (GTDB taxonomy): domain Bacteria; phylum Actinomycetota; class Actinomycetes; order Actinomycetales; family Kineosporiaceae; genus DATDMG01. The sequence continues at coordinate 17,943 of DATDMG010000473.1, forward strand.
ACTCCACGAACCAACCGTCGAGCTCGATCCGCGCACCGACGGCTCCCCAGACCTGCTGGGCCCTCGAGCAGCACCTCGACGAGGTGGCGGCGGCGCTCGCCCTCGACCCGGCCGAGTTGCGCCGCCGAACGCTGATCGAGAACGGCTCCGTCGGCCCCACCGGTCAGGTCTACGAGGCGATCGGGGCCAAGCAGACGCTCGACGCCGCGCTGGAGATGATCGGGTACGGCAAGGAGCTGCCCGACGACGAGGCGATCGGGATCGCCTGCGGCTGGTGGCCGTCGTTCGCCAGCCCGTCCGGTGCCTACGTCAAGCTCAACGGCGACGGCACCGCGACGATCGTCACCGGCGCGCTGGAGTCCGGGACCGGCGCGGTGATGGCCCTGCCCCTGCTGGCCGCCGAGGTGCTGGGGATGCGCCCGGAGGACTTCTCCGTCCGCGCCCAGGACACCGAGACCGGCCCGTGGGACCTCGGCTCGACGGGCTCGCAGACCACGTTCAACAACGGGCGAGCGGTGATCGCCGCGGCCACCGAGGTGCGCGGACAGCTCCTCGATCTGGCCGCCGACCAGCTGGAGGTCGACCGCGCGGACCTGGAGCTGGTCGACGGTGTCGTCCGTGTGGTGGGCGCCCCGGGCACGCAGGTGACCATCGCCGAGCTCGCCGGCATCGGGAAGGTGTTGATCGGCAAGGGCTCCGGCCGGCCGCCCGAGTCCCCGCCGGTCGACGCCTCAGCCTGCGTGGGTCGGCTCGGGATGGAGTCGTTCCTGGCCCCGCAGCTGATCACTCACGCCGCCCACGTCAAGGTCGACCGCGACACCGGCGTGGTCCGTGTCCTGCGGTTCGCGGCGGCTCACGACTCCGGTCGGATCATCAACCGGATCGGCGCCGATGGCCAGGTCTACGGCGGCGTCCTGATGGGCATCGGGCAGGCGCTCTCGGAGGCGACGTGGTTCGACCCGACCGGGCGCCAGCGCAACCCAGGTCTGCTCGACTACAAGCTGCAGACCGCCTCCGACGCCCCGCCCATCGACGTCCGCTGGATCGAGATCGACACTCCCGGCGCCGGCCCCAAGGGCTCCAAGGGCGTCGGGGAGCCGCCGAGCGTGCCGACGCCCGGCGCCGTCGGCAACGCGATCGCGCGCGTGATCGGGCGCCACGTGGCCCTGCTCCCGATGACGCCCGAGCGGGTGTGGGAAGCGGCGCAGGCCGACGGCCGGCCCCCCGACGGCCGGCCCCCCGACGGCCACGGCCAGGCCGACGGTGACGCCACGACCGGCCAGGCCGTCCGATGACCGCGAGGTACCTGGCGGCGACCACCGTCGAGGAGGCGGTGGCGGCGATGGCGGCCGGAGCACGTCCGGTGGCCGGCGGGACGGACCTGGTGGTGAGGGCCCGCCAGGGCAGCGCCGGGTTGCCGCCCGCGTTGGTCGGGATCCACCGCCTGCCCGAGCTGTCCTCGATCGATGGACCGGACGCACGCGGCCTGCGGATAGGTGCTGGGGTCAACCACGAAACGATCATGAGTCATCCTGCCGTGCTCACGGCCTACACCGGCCTCGCCGATGCCTGTGCGATCGTCGGATCTCACGCCACCCGGGTCAACGGAACCCTCGGCGGCAACGTCATGAACGCCTCCCCCGCGATGGACACGGGTGCGCCCCTGGTGTGCCATGGCGCGCTCGCCGTGCTGCACGGGCCCCGGGAGGTCCGCCGGATCCGCCTCGACGAACTGTGGACGGCGCCCGGACAGTCGTCGGCGAGCCCCGACGAACTGCTTGTCTCCATCGAGCTGCCGCCCCCGCCGGGCGAGGGGGGCCTGGTGACCGCCAGCGCCTACGTCCGGTTGCAGTACCGGCGACAGATGGAGATCGCGATCGTGGGCGCCGCGGCGACCGTGGGCGTGGCGCAGGGCGAGATCCAGCAGGCCCGGATCGCGATCACTGCGCTCGCTCCGACGATCCGCCGGGTGCCGATGTCCGAGGAGGCGCTCACCGGGGCGGTGGTGGGCGCAGACGGTCGTGATCCCCGAGGGGCTGCCGACATCGAGACCGCCGCCCGGCTGGCCGCCCGCGCGGCCCGGCCCGTCTCGGACGTCCGGGCGTCCGCCGAGTACCGCCGGGCGATGGCGATCGTGGTCACCCGGCGAGCAGTGATCACCGCCGTCCTCCGCGCGACCGGCGGCCGCGTCCCGGTCCCTGCCAGCGACACCACCTTCGGGAGCTGACCGTGCGCCACCCCATCACACTGACGATCAACGGGCAGGTCTACCCGCTCGAGGTCGATCCTCACCGGAGCCTGCTCCACGCCGTCCGCGACGACGCCGGGCTGACCGGCACCAAGGAGGGCTGCGACGACTCCGAATGCGGTGCGTGCATGGTGCTCGTCGACGGACGACCGACGAATTCCTGCTCCTACCTGGCCGTCCAGGCCGACGGGACGTCGATCACGACCGTCGAGGGGCTCGCCGACGACGCCGGCCTGAGCGCACTGCAGCAAGCATTTCTGGATCACGGGGGTGTCCAGTGCGGCTTCTGCACCCCGGGCATGCTGGTGTCGGCGACGGCGCTGCTTCGCCGGTCGCCCCACCCCACGACGGACGAGATCCGGGTAGCACTGAGCGGCAATCTGTGCCGATGCACCGGGTACGACGGCATCGTCAAGGCGGTGGCCGCCGTCGCCGGGGAGGCTGCGGCGACGGCGGAGACCTGACCGGGGCGTCGGTCACGGCGCCGGGCGCGCGAGGTCGAGAGCGCCCGGCGAGAACGCGCCCGGCGAACGTGCCAGGGAGGAGGACGTGCTCGTGGGCGAGGCAGGCTCACCGCTCCCCGGGATGCTGCATCACGTGGAGCTCTGGGTCCCCGATCTGCCACGAAGCGTGGCCGAGTGGGGCTGGCTGCTCGGCGAGCTCGGCCACACCGAGCACCAGCGCTGGTCGACCGGCCGCAGCTGGCGGCTCGGTCCGACGTATCTCGTCGTCGAGCAGTCCCCCGACCAGGACGGTCACCGGCATCAGCGCCGCCGGCCGGGCCTGAACCATCTCGCCTTCCATGCGGGCGACCCGGCGCGGGTCGACTCCCTCGTCGCGGTGGCCCCGGAGCACGGCTGGCGGCTGCTCTTCGCCGACCGCCACCCCCACGCGGGCGGACCCGAGCACTACGCCGGCTATCTGGAGAACACCGACGGTTACGAGGTCGAGTTGGTCGCCTGCCCGACCGGGACCGCGCCGCCGCCCGCCGCCGACCGGTAGAGCGCCTCGATCGTGCGCGCCTGACCCACGGCGTCCGCCTCCCCGAGCAGGGTGTTCGGCAGGCCGCGCACAGCAGCCCCGAACTCCTCCAGTTCCAGCTGGTAGGAGTTCGCCGATTCGACCGGCACCGGCACCCGGACGCCGTCCGGCCCGGTCAGTTCCAGTCCGGGGGCCAGCCCGTGCCAGGGATCGTTGACGCGCAGCACCCCGGTCGTGCCGACAACCTCGAGCAGGCTCCGGTTCGGCACCCGGAACGCCGAGTCGAGATGGGCCAGGACGCCGTCCGGGAAACTCAACGTCGCCACCAGGCCGAGGTCCACACCGGTCGGCCCGGTGAGGGCCTGCGCCGTCACCTGGTCAGGCTCCCCCGCGAGCAGCCGGGAGGCACTCACGCAGTAGCAGCCGACGTCCATCAGCGAGCCCCCGTCCAGCACCGCCGAGGCCCGGATGTCGTCGGCGTCGGGCATCGGGTGGCTGAACGAGGCGTTGACCAGCCGCAGCTCGCCGATCGAGCCGTCGACGACCAGGTCCGCCAGCCGCCGGATCTGCGGGCTGTACCGGAACATGAAGGCCTCGCTGAGTACCAGCCCTCGGCTCCTCGCCGACCGGAAGGCCTCGACGACCTCCTCCGGACGGCGGCTGTACGGCTTCTCGCACAGCACGTGCTTGCCGGCGGCCAGGGCGGCGACCGTCCACTCGTGGTGCAGCGCGTTCGGCAGCGGGAGGTAGACCGCCTCGACGTCCGGATCCGCCAGCAGAGCCTGGTACCCGGCATGCCAGCGGGGGATCCCGTGCTCCGCGGCACAGGCGGCCGCCCGTGCGCCGTCCCGGCTCGCCACCGCCACGACCTCGACGTCATCGGAGCGGCGCGCCCCCGCCAGAACCTTGCGGACGATCCCCGCCGTGGACAGGACCCCCCAGCGCACCGGCTCCATCACGATCCACCCCTCACTGTCGGCGCCGCTCGGGCCGCCCCCCGGCGGGGTGCGTCCGCGGGTGCGCCCCCTCGGCGGACATCCCGCGCCGCGGCCGCCCGCGCACGGCCGCGGGCGGCATCGTACGACGCGCGCCGCGCCTCGACCGTCCGGCGACACGCTGCTGCCACCCGCTCGGAGAGCGGTCCCGGCCGATCAAGGACACCGGTCGTCCGCTCGTTCCCCGGGGGCTGCCTGTGCATCGGTGCGGAGGTGCTCGTCGTCCGGCACGTCGCGACGTCATCGAGCCGGCCTGGCTGCACCGACGTCCCCCGATGACAAGCCCACCACTGAACACTCTTTGTAGTCAGTTGATAACGTAGTGCAAACACATTGACGGGTGAGGGGAAGGCTCCGCGGTGACGATCGCCGACTACCTGAGGCTGCTGCGCACCCGCTGGACAACGGTGGCCCTGCTGGCGGCGCTAGGCGTCCTGGCCGCCGCAGGCGTCGTCCGGCTGCAGGCCCCGGTGTACGAGGCGCGCAGCCAGCTCTTCGTATCGGCCGGGACGGGCACCGATCTCGGGCAGCTCAGCCAGGCCGGCAGCTTCGCGCAGCAGCGGGTCAAGTCCTACACCGACCTGGTGGACAGCCCGGCCGTCCTGGGACCCGTGATCCAGGCACTCGACCTGCGGACGACGCCCGCCGACCTGGCCGACGCGGTCCGGGCCAGCAGCCCGCTCGACACCGTGCTCGTCGACATCACGGTCCGGGACGCGTCCGCTCGGCGAGCGCGGGACATCGCCAACGCGGTGGCCCTGCAGTTCCCGCGCCTGGTCGACCGGCTGGAGGCCACGAGCAGCCGGGAGCCGTCGCCGGTCAGCGTCTCGCTCACCCGGCCCGCCGTCACTCCCGACCGGCCGGTCACCCCCCGACCGGCCCTCGACCTGGCGCTGGGCCTCCTGGTCGGGCTCGGCCTGGGCATCGGGACGGCGGTCCTGGGCCACCACCTCGACAACACGGTCACCGGCCGTGCCGAGGCCGCCGCGCTGACCGCGGCCCCGGTGCTCGGTGCCATCCCCGACGACACCACGGCCGGGCCGGCACCCCTGATCACGGCGGACGGCTTCTCGCCCCGGGCAGAGGCCTACCGGCAGCTCCGGACGAACATCCGGTTCCTCTCGGTCGACCGGCGCGTCGGCAGCCTCGTCGTCACCGGATCGGTGCCGGGAGAGGGCAAGACGACGACGGCCGCCAACCTCGCGATCGCGCTGGCCCAGGGTGGCGAGCCGGTGCTGTTGGTGGACGCGGACCTTCGGCGGCCCAGCCTCGCCGACCTGTTCGGGCTTCCGGGCGGGGTCGGGCTCACCAGCGTCCTGATCGGTGACCTGCCGCCGGAGGCAGCCGTCCACGGCTGGCGCGCCGACCTGCCGCTGGAGATCCTCACCGCCGGCCCGCTGCCCCCGAACCCGAGCGAGCTGCTGTCGTCGGAGCGGATGGGTGGCCTGATCCAGGCGTACGTCTCGGCCGGGCGAACCGTGATCGTGGACTCGCCGCCGCTGCTGCCGGTCACGGATGCCGCCGTGCTCGCCCACCTCACCGACGGAGCCCTGCTCGTCGTGCGGGCGGGCGCCACCCGCGCGGACCACGTGAGCGCGGCGGCGGACAGCCTGCGGACGGTCGGTGCCGGCCTGCTCGGCGTCGTCCTGACCCGGACGCCGGGCCGGCGGTCCGCCTACCACGAGGGGTACGCCTATCCCCCTGCCGGGCAGCCCCCGCTCGGCCCCTGGCTGACCCTCGAGACGGTGCTATCGAGCACCCGAGCCCCGCAGCACGGCGGCCAGCGTCTTCCAGAGGATCTCGGCGTCCAGGGCCACGGACCAGTTCTCGACGTAGTAGAGGTCGAGACGCACGGTCTCCGCCCAGTCCAGGTCGGAACGTCCGCTCACCTGCCAGAGCCCGGTCAGGCCCGGCTTGACCAGGAGCCGACGGTGCACGTGCCGCTCGTAACGGGCGACTTCGGAGGGCAGCGGAGGCCGGGGACCGACGAGTGACATCTGGCCCGCCAGGACGTTGAACAATTGCGGCAGCTCGTCCATCGAGAAGCGTCGCAGCATCCGGCCGACGCCGGTCACCCGCGGATCCTCGCGCATCTTGAACAGCACGCCCTGGCTGTGGTCGTTGAACCGCTGGAGGTCCGGCAGCCGGTGTTCGGCATCCACCACCATGGACCGGAATTTCCACATCCGGAATGACACGCCATCGCGCCCCACCCGCGTCTGCCGAAAGAACACCGGTCCGGGGCTGGTCAGGCGCACCAGGACGCCGGCGAGCAGCAGCACGGGGCTCAGCAGGATCAGCAGCAGCAACGCGCCGATCAGGTCGATGGTCCCCTTGACCACGCGTCGTGCGCCGGTGAACTCCGGTTCGGCGATCTGCAGCAGGGGCAGCCCGGACACCGGCCGCACCTGGATCCGCGGGCCGGCGACATCGGTCAGCGCCGGCGCGACGAGCAGGTCGACGCCGGTGCCCTCCAGGGTCCAGGCGATCTGGCGCAGCACCTCCGGCGTCAGTCCCTCGGAATGGGCGACGGCCACCGTGTCGGCGCCCACGGACTCGACCACCTGCCGCACGTGCTCGACCGTGGCCTCCCCCGGCCCTGCGCGCAACGCGGGCCGGCACACGCCGACGACCCGCAGCCCGGACTGCGGACTCGCCTGCAGCTTGGCTGCCAGCACGTCCCGGGCGGTACCGTCACCGACGACGAGCACCCGGTGCGAGGCGCGTCCGAGCGCTCGCACCCGGTGCAGCACCTGGCGCGCCAGGTACCGCAGTACCAACGCCAGGATCGCCGTCGCCGGCAGAGCCGCGACGATGAGCCCTCGGGCGAGGTCCGTCTTGAGCAGGAACACGACGATCGCGACCACGGCGGTGAACCTCGCCGCGGCGTTGCCCACCCGGCGGAACTCCTCGCTGCCCAGCCCGAGGCACCGCCCCTCGTAGGCACGGGACGCCGCCAGCACCAGCAGCCAGGCCGGCGTCGCGGCCACCAGCGCGTTGACGTAGGCGACCCCGTGGATGGTGCCGGCCAGTTCGGCGAAACGCGCGAGACTGCCGAAGAGGCCGCCGAGCAGGAGAGCGGTGGCGTCCAGGACCACCAGGACGGCGATGTAGCGGGGCTGCCACCTCGACGCGACGACCGCGGGCGCATCGTCGAGCGCGATCGGTCCGGTGCGCAGCGCGGGGGGCGCGGGAGCCGGAGGAACTCCAGGGCCCGACCCCGCGACAGCCGGCGGCGTCAGGGACAGCGGTTCCAGGCGCAGGCCGTCCACGTCCACCCGCGCCGGGCGCCGGACGACAGTACGCAACGAGGGGCCGGACGCCGGCGGCGTCCGAGGCGGGACCACCCCCGGGAAATCACTGCAATCCATCTTGATCGGCAATCTCCCCTGAATGTGCCGCCCCGCAAGGGAACCAGCAGCCGTCCGAACACCACCACAGCATCATCACGACACCGCCGGCCAGAAATGGGCCGGCCCGGCGGACGCGATCGCCCGGCCCGACCAGCGGGCCATCCGACATTTCCGCAAATGACCGAACGGCCCCGACCGCCGCGAGCTGGACTCTACGCGGCCCCATCGGGCGCCGACGGGGGATTAGCCGGACTCCTGACCAGCACCCGCCGGGCGGCCGATGACGAACTCCGCCATTCGGATCAGCGACAGCCACCCCTTTCTCGCCGACCCCGGGGGCGCTCAGCCCGAGCTCAGACCAAGACCTCGACGAGCGGCCACAGCGCCACCTCGATCTCACGGGCGGAAACCTCCACCGCACCGGGTGGACCCCCCACCGGATCCAGAATGTCGAGCAGATGCGGAGGAGGAGGCGTCAGGGACCCGCGGCGACGGGTCGCCACCGCGGCCAGCCCGGCCAGTCGCTCAGCGGCCGTGCCGCCGGGAAGGTCCACCCGCCGGAGGCCGCCGATCAGCCAGGCGAGCTCCCGCCAGGTGAAGGTGCGGCGCAGCGCCGCGGGGAAGCCGGAGACCACCTCGTCGCGATGAGCCCGGGTGGCGGTCAGCACCAGGTCCGCCCCGGCCAGCAGCGCGGGGGTCAGCGGGTGGGAGTCGAAGCCCAGCGGGGAGATCCCCCGCCGCGCCAGCTGGTCCGCCGCCTCCGGCCAGATCTCCTCACCCCTGCGCGCCCGGGTACCCGCGCTGGTCACCGCCATGTCGCCGGGAAGGGCAGCGCGAAGCATCCGTTCGGCCATGGCCGAACGGCACCGGTTGGCGGTGCAGACGTGGAGGACTCCGGGCACGAGCCCATCCTGGTGCCCCCGACGCCCGACGGGCGGCGCAACACCCCAGATCGGCGGTCAGACCGTCCGGCGGTCATCACGACCAGGCGCATGATCACAGCTGGCGGGTCGCCGGGGTGGCGACGAGGGCGGCAAACGTGAAGCACGTCGCGGCGCTCGGGGGGTCGCCGCGACGTGCCAGACCATGGTGCGTCACACCTCGGCGGACCGCGCGTCGATCCTGGGAATTCCCCCGAACGACCGAGTCCGGACGACCCGATCGGCGGAGGTCGGCGCCGTGGAGGGTCGCCACCGGCGACCGCGGCCGAGGCCGGGACGGCACCGCCCGGCGTCCGGTCGATAGGCTGGCGGCGAGGAGGATCGGATGCCGCGAGGTCGGCTGCGCGTCTACCTGGGCGTCGCCCCCGGCGCGGGCACGACGCACGCCCTCCTGGACGAGGCGCGTCGCCGGGTGGCCGGCGGCGGAGACGTGGTGATCGCCACGATCGGTACCCGGCGCCGGCCCGGGCTCGACCAGGCGAGCACCGGGCTCGAGCGGGTGGGTGACGGCACGGCGGTGGAGGTCGAGGAGCTGCTCGCCCGGCGGCCGACCACCGTCGTGGTCGATGACCTGCACGAGGCGGGGAGTGCCCGGCACGACCACCGCTGGGAGGACGTCGAGGAACTGCTCGACGCCGGGATCGACGTGATCACGGCCCTCGACGTCCGGCGCATCGCCTCCCTCGCGGACGTCGTCGCCTCGATCACGGGGTCACGACCGATCGGCGTCGTCCCGGACCGGGTGCTCGCCGAGGCCGACCAGCTCCAGCTCGTCGACATCGACCCCCACACGCTGCGCCGCAGGCTCGCCCACGGCGGCCTCTGCCCCGCCGAGGAGCTGGACGCCGAGACCGCGGCCACCCTGCAGCCCGCGGCACTCTGCGCGCTGCGCGAGCTCGCCCTGCTCTGGACGGCCGGCGCGGTGGCGGTCCGGCGCACCGTGGACCACGGCGCACCGGTCGCCCAGGTGCGCGAGCGCCTGATCGTCGGCCTCTCCGGCGGACCGGAGACCGAACCGCTGCTCCACCGCGCCGCACGGCTGGCGGCCCGGATCCCGGGAGCGGAGCTCCACGCCGTCCACGTGCTCACCGGGCAGCGGCCCGTGGTCGGCGTCGAGCCCGACGCCAACCGGCTTCGCGACCTGGCGGTGTCCGTGGGCGCGACCTACCAGCAGGTGATCGGCACCGACGTCGCGGCGGCGCTCCTCGCGGTCGCCGAGGCCGAGCACGGCACCCAGGTCCTGGTCGGCGCCGACCAGCCGGTCGCGCCGGCCGCCCGGACACCGCAACGCGGCGGCCCCCCGGGGCGGACGGCGGCACGGGCCTGGGGGACGGTCGTCGCCGGGGGCCGGCGGCTGCGTCGGGGGCCGGGCACCGCCGCGCGCCTCGTCACCCTGGCGGCGGGGCCGGCCGAAGGTCTCGACGTGCACGTGGTGTGCACGGCGTCGGGCTCCGGGTCCGGCGCGATGCCCCGGTCCCGGCCCGGCCTGCCGCGGTGGCGACAGGTGGGCGGGTTCGTGCTCTCCGGGGCGCTGCCTGCGCTGCTGACCGTCGGCCTCCGCACGGCCGACCCCTGGGTCGGGCTCCCCGGCGTCAGCCTGCTGTTCCTGCTCGCGGTGGTCGTCACCGCGCTCGTCGGCGGCCTGGTTCCCGCGATCATCAGCGCCGTCGTCGGGTCGACGCTGCTGAACTACTGGTTCATTCCGCCGGTCCGGACCTTCCGGGTGGCGGAGCCGCACAACGTGATCACGCTGATCGTCTTCGTGCTGGTGGCCGTGCTGGTGAGCGCCGTCGTCCACCGGGCGGCGACCCTGGCGACCCGAGCCGCGCGGGCCTCCGCCGAGGCCCGCGCCCTCGCCGTGATGGCGGGCGCCGTGCTGCGTGGCGACGAGGCCCTGCCCACGCTGCTGGAGCACGTCCGCAGCGCGTTCGGGATGACCTCGGCCGCGCTGCTCGAGCGAGCCGGCGGCAGCTGGCACCTGCTGCACGCCCGCGGACCGCTGCCGCCCCGCACGCCGGCCGAGGCCGACGTCACGGTCCGCGCGGGCGAGAACCTGGTGCTGGGACTGAGCGGCCGGACCCTGGCCGCCACCGACCGAGCCCTGCTGCGCGCCTTCGCCGCGCAGGCGGAGGGTCTGCTGGAGCGCGACCGGCTGGCGCGGGCGGCGGCCGTCGCGGCGAGGCTGGAGGCGACCGAGCGCCTGCGGGACGCCCTGCTGGCCGCGGTCGGCCACGACCTGCGGACACCGCTCGCCTCGGCGACAGCCGCGGTGAGCAGCCTGCGGGCCGGCGACATCGCCTGGTCCGCGGCCGAGGGCCAGGAACTGCTGGCCACCGCGGAGGAATCCCTGCAGCGCCTGGCCCGGCTCGTCGCCGATCTGCTGGACCTGTCCCGGCTGCGGGCCGGTGTGCTGACCGTGACCCCGTCCGTGGTGTGGCTCGACGAGGTGATCCCGCCCGCCCTCGACGAGCTGGGCGATCCCGCCCGAGCCGTGGACCTGCGGATCGCCGAGGACGCCCCACCCGTCCTCGCCGATCCCGCCCTGCTGACGCGGGTGCTGGTCAACGTGCTCGCCAACGCGCTCCGGCACTCCCCGGCGGGGGTGCCGCCCGCCGTCACGGCGAGCGCGGGCGGGGACCGTGTCCAGGTCCGGGTCATCGATCACGGCCCGGGGGTCCCGAGCCAGGACCGGGAGCGGATCTTCACCCCCTTCCAGCGCCTCGGCGACACGGACAACGGCGTCGGGCTCGGGCTCGGGCTGGCCCTGTCCCGGGGACTGGCGGAGGCGATGGACGGCGTCCTGGAACCGGAGGACACCCCCGGCGGCGGCCTGACCATGGTCCTCGACCTTCCGGCGGCCGCCGAGCCGGCCGAGGCACGGCCGGACGCCCTGGAGCTGACGGAGGGACCGGAATGACCCGCATCCTCGTCGTCGACGACGAGCCGCAACTGCTGCGCGCGCTCCGGATCAACCTTCGGGCCCGCGGCTACGAGGTGGACGTCGCGGCCGGCGGGTCGGATGCCCTCCGGGCGGCGTCCGCGCACCCCCCGGACCTCGTCGTCCTGGACCTCGGCCTGCCGGACCTGGACGGCGTCGAGGTGATCCACGGGCTGCGCGGCTGGACCGACGTCCCGATCATCGTGCTGTCCGGGCGGTCGGGCAGCGCGGACAAGGTCCAGGCTCTGGACGCCGGCGCCGACGACTACGTCACCAAGCCCTTCGGGATGGAGGAGCTGCTGGCCCGGATGCGCGCGATCACGCGCCGGATCGGTCCGGGTGACATCGCCTCGGCCCCGCTGGTGCGGCTCAGCGACGTCACGATCGACCTGGCCGCCCGCCAGGTGCTCCGCGACCCGGCGGACGGCGGGCCGCCGCAGCCGGTTCGGCTCACCCCGACCGAGTGGCACCTGCTGGAGGTGCTCGCCCGGCAGCCGGGCAAGCTGCTGAGCCAGCGCTACCTGTTGACCGAGGTGTGGGGGGCGGCGTACGTCAACCAACCCGCCAACCTGCGGTTGTACATGACGCAGCTGCGGCGCAAGCTCGAACCGGATCCGTCCCGGCCACGGTTCCTGCTCACCGAACCGGGAATGGGGTACCGGTTCCAGCCCGATCCGCAACCGGCTAGACCCTGACCTCCGCCAGCGCCCCGGCCAGCTTGCCGGCGAACCAGTCCAGGCCCGCGGCGGTGGGCTGCAGGCCGTCCGCCCCGAGGTAGGTCCGCCGGGTCGCCGCCGTGACCCAGTGCCGGGCCACCGGATCGATCAGGTCGACACCCCGCGCCGCGGCGAGCTCCCGGATCGCCGGAAGGCGCGGCGCGAGGGCCTTCGGCGCCGTCACCGCGATCGGCGCCAGGATCACCCGCCGGGCGCGATCGACCGAGGCCGGCAGACCGTCCAGGGTACGCGCCAGACCGCCCACGTCGTCCTGCGTGGTCATCACCAGGACGACCACGTCCGCCCGGGTACCGGCAGGCACTGCGCCGGCACCGGTCGCCGTCCGCACCGAGCAGCCCCAGCCGAGCGACGCCGCCGCCCGGCAGGGGAACGACCGGGCGGCACCCGCGCGAGGTCGCAGCACGGCCGCCGGCCCGATGAACAGTACGGCGCGGGACGCCGGGACGGCGTCGGCGGCGGCGCCCGGCAGGGCCGAGGGCCCGCTCACCCGGGTGCCGGCACCGGGGGCACGACCAGCGCCCGGGGGGCCGGGCGCGGAAGCGCTCACCGCCGACGGCGAGCCGACCGACGCCGGGCCCACCAGCGGCACGAGCGCGGCCGCCGCCGACACCACCAGGGCGGCCGCCGCCGGGCCCGCGGCCTTCGGCCAGGCTCGGTCGGGCCGAGGCGACTCGGCGGCCGGGCCGGCGGGGCGAGCGGTGTGCGAGAGGCGAGGCACGGGACCCTCGACGTCGTGGGGACTGGGGCCGCGCCAGTCTTCCACGTCGCCCGGCCCGCCCGGCATCCGGGGCCGCTCACCGGGGCCGGCGGGAACCGGGTCGACGTGCCGGCGGCCGACCGGTGGGGTGGTATGAAGACGAGCATGAACGAGCCGGCCGGAGCCCTGCGACGCCGAGCGGCCGAACGGCCGCCCGCGCAACTGGTGTGCGTCGCGCTCAGCCCGAGCATCGACGTCACCTACGTCGTCCCGGCCCTGGTGCCCGGGACGATCCACCGACCGCCCCAGGTGTACCGGGTGGCCGGCGGCAAGGGGTTCAACGTCGCGCGGGCGGCGCACACCCTGGGCGCGACCGTCGTCGCCACCGGAGTCCTCGGCGGCGACACCGGGGCGTGGATGGTCACCATGCTCTCCCGCACCGGGATCCGGATGGCCTCGGTCAAGGGGGCGCAGCCGACCCGCACCTGCGTGTCGGTGGCCGATCGGGCGACCGGTCAGCTCACCGAGTTCTACGAGCCCGCGCCGCCGATCACCCCGCGGGCCTGGGCCGAGCTGCTCGCCACCGTCGTCAAGATCTGCGAGGAGAACCCCTCGTGGGTGTCGCTGTCCGGATCCCTGCCACCCGGGCCGGTGCCCGAGGCCATCGTGGACCTGGTCGAGGCCGCCCAGGGCGCCGGCGCCCGGGTCGCGGTCGACACCCACTCGACCGCGCTCGCCGCCGCGGTCGGCGCCGGCGCCGACCTGGTGAAGGTCAACGTCGAGGAGGCTGCGGCCGTGCTCGGGCTGGGCCCCGGGACCGGCTGGTCCAGCCCGGGTGCCACCGGCCCCGAGGACGGCGACGGGCCCGCCCGCCGTCGTCCGGGCACCCGGCCGGCGCTCGACCCGACGGCGCTCGCGGGCAAGCTCCTCGCGGCGTCCCCGGGGACCGAGATCGCGATCGTGACGGCCGGGGCGGACGGCGTGGTGCTTGCCGGGCGCGACGGCACGGGCCTGCGGATGCACCTCGACGTCCGCGGGGACTACCCGATCGGAAGTGGCGACAGCTTCCTCGGCGGGCTGCTCACCGGTCTGGCCCGGGCCCCCGGCGACGTGGCCGCCGCGGCCCGGCTGGCGATGGGCGCGGGCGCGGCCAACGCGCTGACGCCGGGCGCCGGCGTCCTCGACGCCGGCACCGCCCATGAACTGGCCGAACGCGTGGAGATCACCGAGATCATCCCGTGAAGATAACGCTTTGTGCTTGATCAAGTGCCAAGAGTCGAGTCTTGGGCAGATTTCAACAGCAGGTAGTGACGGGGACTCGCGTCCGGCTAGTTTGGGATCCACCAGTTCGGGAGTTGCACGGGTACAGCGCCTGGAGCGCCCGACCCCGGCTGGGTCCTGGGCGGAGCTGGAGGCTCACGAATGGCAACCGGGCTGAACGAGAACACGTTCACCACCGTCATGCGTGGATACGACAAGTCGCAGGTCGACGACCGGGTCCACGCGTTGGAGACCGCGTTGCGGGATGCGCGGGCCCGGGTGGAGGAGGTGGATACGCGGGCGATGAAGCTGGCCGGTGAGGTGTCAGAGGCCCACCG
>DATDMG010000474.1:0-2356 GCA_036518955.1 Kineosporiaceae bacterium
GAGGCCGGCGTGACCGGCGGTCTGGCCCATCCGCCCGGCCAGGGCGTTCACCGAACGTTGCGCGGTGTCCAGGATGGCGGGCAGCGCGGCAGCCATCGCGGCACCGACCGGGCCGCCCGCCGCCGTACCGGCACCGACCAAGCCCGCCTGAGCCCCCGCACCACCACCGGCGGCCCCAGCCGTCCCGGCGGTGCGGGCGGCATGGGTGGCCAGGGACCGCTGGGTCGCGGCTGCGGCGAAGTCCTCACCTGCGCCGTCGCCGAGGCCGTCGACGCCCTGCCCCGGCGGCACGGGCGCCTGGCCGCCGTTGACCCGCCCGGCGGCGAACCCGAGCATCGCGCCGACGCCGGTGGCGCCGCCGAGCTGCACGGAGGCGAAGGTGAAGAACTTGCCGATCGCGGGCCAGGCGAACACGGCGAGCACCAGAACCAGGACGCCGGACATCAGGCCGGCGAGATCCTGACTGTTGCCCATCAGGGAGAACCCGATGGAGAACACGAGCGCGATCACCGGCTTGAGGATGATCAGCTGGACGGTCGCGGAGACCAGTTTCGGCCACCAGCCGCCGGTCATGGTCGAGGTCTGCCCGGCGGCGGCGATGGGGGAGGTGCCGATCAGGACGGCGATGGCGGCGTTGGCCAGTAGCAGCTCGAACCACAGGGCGAGGGTGCACAGGATCGCCACGACCGCCAGGACCAGGACGATGGTGCCGGACTCACCGGAGATGGCGGCGAGCACGAAAGCGGCGGTGATCCGCTGCTTGAGGCCGTCGGTGTTCTCGAACGACTTGGTGATGATGAACTGGGTGAGGTCGCTGGACGCCTGGATCGCTGCGGCCGACACCGTCAGGGTCAGCCCGAACGCCAGGACCGACTTGCCCAGGCCGACGACGGCGTGAGCGAGGCCGGTCCCGTCGTGGGTGATGACGGTCCGGGCGATCTGCAGCAGGACCAGCAGGGCGGCGACCACGCCGGCCAGGCCCAGGGAGATGGCGTAGACCGAGCGGATCCCGGCGTCCGTCGGGTTGATCGTGGGGAACGCGGCGAACGCGTCGGCGAACGCCTTCAACAGGTCGACCGCCGCGGACCCGAAGGACTGGCACACCGCGTCCCACGCGCTGGAGGCCACCGTGCCCACCGGGTCGGTGATCGCCCCGCAGACGTCGGAGACGACCGTGATGTCGCCGCAGCCGTCGGGTGCGGCGCGCACCCCGGCCAGCGCCAGGACCGGCGTGACGGCCGGTGCGGCGGCGGGCAGCAGGTGCAGGGGCATGGGTCCTCCTCGCACCCGAGATCACGGGCGCGCTCGAACGATCAGGGGTTGCGGCGAGTCAGGAAACGATGTCTCGCCAGCCCAGGGACTGGGCCTTCGGCGTTCCGGGCATCGCCCCGTACTGGTGGTAGTTGCGGTCGCCGTGCACGATGACCCACCGGTGTCCGTCCCAGTGCAGCGGGACCGGTAGGACCAGCACGCGGTTGGTGGGTCTGATCGTCGGTCCGGCGAGGTTCTGGTAGACGAGCAGCATCACCCGCACCTGCGGCGTCTGAGCCCCAAGGTCTGGGCCAGAGACGTCAGCGTCGAGCCGGAAGGCCATAGGGGACACCGCGACGCTGGCGCCGGCGGGCACGGCTACGCCGTCCGGCAGACCGATCGTCTTCCGGTTGAGCTTCATGCCCTCCAGGGACCTGGCCCTGCCCTGCGGCCAGTCCGGAGAGATGATCATCCGGTGGTTGGCGTCCACGCAGGCCAGGTCGAGGCACTGGGAGTGCCGTGCGTACTCGACCGCCGCTGCCACCGCCCCGGTGAGCGAGTGCGGGTAGCCCAGCCAGTAGCCGTCCACCCGCTGGCTGCCCCGCGGCAGGGCGACGGGGCCGGTCCCGGCTGGCAGGTCCTGCGTGACGTCCGAGGCGGTCCACCAGTCGGCCACCACCTGACCCGAGTCAGCTGGCTTTGAGCCGGTCGCCGGATCAGCAGCCGAAGACGTGGACGTCGCCGCCGCCGTGACGCGAACATCGCTGGTGGACGTGCCGGTGGCGGGCCCGGACCGAAGCGTTGCGAACCCCAGACCGGCGACGACCAGTGCCACGACCACGAGCACATTGGCCGTCGGCGCCGGCCGGTGTCCGTGTCGCGGTGTCAGGAAGGCGTTGCCGTTCGCGGCACTCACGCCGTTCTCCTTCCTCGGGCTGGTCGACGCGACGACTGCGGCTGCGGCTGGAAGGCGGGGTGGTCAGCCGGCTGCGCTGAAGACGGTGTTCACCATGGGGATCGCGACGGCGGAGGCGATGACGCCGCCCATGCCCCACAGGAAGGCCCGCTTGCCTTTGTCGACGTGGTCGGGTCGGTTGGACAGCGA
>DATDMG010000475.1:0-5433 GCA_036518955.1 Kineosporiaceae bacterium
CCCGCCGCGCGACGGAGGCCGCCGAACGCAGCCAGCGCCGGCGCGAGCAACTGCTCGAGCACCTGGACGGTGCCAGCCGCAGTCTGCGCGCGTTCGCCGAGATCCACGGTAACGACGACCCAGCCGAGCTGTACCGGCGCAGCGTCGCCCACCTGGACGCCTGCGACCGCGCGCTGGAACAGGCGCGCTCTACGGCGCAGCAGGCCCGGGCACGACGCGAAGAGCTGGAACGCGACCTGTCCGAACGGATCTCTCTGCTGCGGCAGTGGAAGTTGACCACAGCGCGGGCCGCCAAGGCGGAAGAGGCCCTCCGAGCCGTGTCCGCGGCCGCGGACGTCGCCATGACGGTGACGTCGGGCCAGACCGCGCAGGCGCTGCGGGCTCGCTGCGACGACCTCAATGCGACAATCGCGGGCCTCGAGGCAGAGATCGAGGAACTCGAACAGGCATTGTCCCAGGTGGAAGACCAAGTGATCGCCGATGCTCTGGTCATCGGCACGACACTGACACGCTCCTATCTGCGCGACAGCCTGTGGGCTCGCCGATTCGACACCGTCGTCCTGGACGAGGCCTCGATGGCGCCAATCCCCGCGCTATGGGCGGTCGCCAGCAGGGCCGACCGCGCCGCCGTCGCTGTGGGCGACTGGAAGCAGCTCCCACCCATCGCCCTGTCGAACCACGAACTGGCAGAACGATGGCTCGGACGCGACATCTTCGAGGCCGCCGGCGCGAAGGACCCCGCCACCCTGCCGCACCGGATCGACCTGCTGCGGCAGTACCGCATGCACCCACAGATCAGCGCCATCGTCAATCGACTCGTCTACGGCGGCCGGCTGATCGACGACCCCGCCACGACCCAGCAGACGCCCGACCCCGAATGGTTCAACCACGGCTGGTGGCGAGGCGACGCCCCCGTGCAGGTCATCGACACCGGCCCTGCCGACGCCTGGGTGACCAGCGTGGTCCGTGGTTCCCACCCCAGTCGTCTCAACTTCCTGTCCGCGGCCGTGTGCCTGGACCTCGCCCGCGCGATGCTGCGCCCCGAGCGGCTTCCCTTGCCTCCCGGCGACCCACCCCGAATGCTGCTGATCAGCCCCTACCGACCACACGCCCGGCTCACCGAACTCCTCATCCGCGACGACCACCTCGTCGGAGAGGCCGTCGCCGGCACCGCGCACGCCTTCCAAGGCTCCGAAGCCGACGTCGTCATCCTCGACCTGGTCAACGACGAACCGCACTGGAAAGTCGGCATGTTCAACCCCAAGCGGGACGAGACGACCCGACGCCTGCTCACCGTCGCACTCACCCGCGCACGCTGCCGCCTCATCGTCGTGGGCGACATCGACTACATCCGCAAGCAGTCGGCACGGGCGTTCCTCGGAAGCCAGTTCATCCCCGCCCTGCTGGAAAACGCCGAACGCGTCAACGCCCTCGACATCGTCCCCGCCCACCTGTCCGCACGCGTCGCTGCCGCCCGCTCGACCGGCGTCGGCGGTCTCGTCGAGGCCAACCATGAACGCCTTATCGTCACGCAGGACCGCTTCTTCCCTCTCCTGGTCAGCGACCTCAACACGGCCCGTCAACGCGTCGTCATCTACTCGCCCTTCATCACCACCAACCGGCTCACCGAACTCCACCCGCCACTGACAGCCACCATCGACCGAGGCGTACCGGTATTCGTGGTAACCAAGCCACTGCAGGACCGCTCCGCACGCGACCGGTCCACCTACCAGGACCTGCAACGCCACCTGGAGGACTGGGGCGTCACGGTCGTGCCGAAGCGGAACATGCACGAGAAACTGGTGTTCATCGACCACGACATCCTGTGGACCGGATCCCTCAACCCCTTGAGCTACTCCAACACCCAGGAGGTCATGGAACGCCGGCGAAGCCGTGCCGTGGCCGACGACTATGCCAAGACGCTCCGCCTGGACGACCTACTGGCAGGCCACCAGGAGAAGGAGAGCTCCTGCCCCATCTGCGGACAACCGATCGTCGCCGCTGAAGGCCCCGGGGACCCCTTCTACTGGCGATGCCTCACCGACCACTGCCACACCCGCAACATCGGCCAGCCCCCCTTGACCGACGGCGTCATCACCTGCCGCACATGCAACGCCCCACTAGTATTCGGCTCTTGGGGAGACAAAGATGTGTGGCGCTGCACGCAGAACACCCGCCACAGGCAACAGATCGCCCGAAGCCACCTTAAGCTGCCGAAGATGCGCGCACTTATCCCTGCCCAGGAGTTGAAACGTCTCCAATCCTGACAGAGCGTCGGGGGACTGCAAGAACAACAACGGCTCCTGACCGCGGAGACGGTGTTGCCACGGCGTGTCCGAGGGTGATATCCCCGGGTCTGGGAGGGGTGGCGTACGTGTCGCGATGAACTTCTTTAACTCCCGTTCCCAGCCGGTCAACTCTGCTGGTGGAGGACATGGCCGAGCACGGGTCGGTCCCCGTCCGGACCTGCCGCCAAGCGTGACACTGTTCCACGCTGCGCGGCCGCCCGGTTCTGCCGCGAGCAGGGTCCCGCCTGGTGATCGAATTCGCCGGGAATCGTGACATGGGGTAGCGGTCGGGTCGCCCCGGAACCCTGTTGCGGCTTGGGGTGTGTGGGTCTGATGCTCACGCGGGTGAGCATGCACCCCGACGAGCTATCGCCCGCCCACTCGCCGGGCAGGTCATCCACGACGTTCAGCATCCTTGGCGTGTACTCGCACCTTTCAAGTCACGCTCCCAGGCTACTGGATGCGTGTGAATCCGGGCTCAGTTCAGCCGTGGGATGGGAAGCAACACTATGACTGCGAGGAACACAACCGGCATGACCGCCACAATCGCTGACATATAGAAGAGAGTACGCGCTGTGCGCGCCAGCCCCAGGGCTATGCCGTGATCCCCGCGATTCTTAATCACCACGGCCTTGCGCAGGTGGAACACTGCAGCCGTAGAAAGCAACAGGCAGCCAAGAAGCCACATCCCAGGCATGATCTTCCACCCCGCTGCTCGGTGCACGTGCAGGTCAAGGAAGCCCATACGTTCAACGACCACCACGAACAGGGCCAGGCCAAGTCCGTTCACTCCGATAGCGATCGGCGTTCGAACAGCGCGCCACACCTGTCGCGCCGTCACCGCTGGATTGGCCACCTCATGAGCCTACTGCCCGGAGATCCATCCCAAGGCTCGGTGCAGGTCGGTGTCGAGTCCCACAACAATGGAACCTTTGTGACGGCCACGTCGACCGGCGTCAGCGCGGCTTCTTGGCGCTCACTGCTGCTTCGGCGGCTTCTGAGCACGTGGACGGGTTGGGGCCCGCGTCTCCGCAGTGTTCACTGACGGGATCGATGCCAGAGGCAACACGCGGACATGCCGCCGTCAGCGCCCTCCTTATGAGCCCGGCTGGTTACCGATAGCGACAGGCTAACGAGGGCCTTGAGGAGGTCGCACTCGGTGGGCGCTGTAGCGGGCGAGTCGCCAATCACTGCGGAAGGCAGCGCTGGGTTGCCACCGTCGTCACATGCCCGCCCGGGAGCGTCCGACGTCCCACGATGCGGCCATCGCTCGCCAGATCCTCCTCCGCGCACAGGGCCAGGAACTCCCGGGTCGAGCCCGAGGTCATCTGCGGCCCGTTGTCGGAGACTGCCAGCAGGATCGGGCGCTGCTCGTCGTCCGTCGTCAGGTCGATGCGCCCGTCGTCGTGGCGGGCCTTGACGGCGTCCATGAGGCCCTCGCCGTCCAGCGCCTGGGTGAATGCCAGCTCGACCTGGGTGGAGGTCTCCTCGACCGAGACGACTTCGGTCAGCCCACTTGCGCGAGACCAGGTTCTCGATGAGGAGCACGGGAAGTGGGTCGTGTCGTAGATCCGCAGCTCGCGACCCAGTTCCGGCGTTCCGGCTCAGGGCTCAAGCCATCGCCGTACGTCTTCGAGTTGTCCGGCGATCTGCTCCCACGACTGGTTGAGGTCGAGGGTCCGAGCGCCGATACGGTTGCCTTGGACGACGACGTCGAGGTCGGGCTGCGCTTCAGCGTCGGTCCGTGCATAGAGGAGCAGGCCGCTGACGGACCCGTCGCGGGCGCGGTCTTCGTTCTTCACGTAGGTCAGGACCTGGTACAGATTCCCGGAGTGAATCGTTGCCTTGCCCCATCGGCCTACTTGCATCGTCTGCCCGTAGTACTTCGCGTCGATGATGAGCGTGCGGCCGCCGCTGCGGAGTGTGACGTCGGTGCGCATCTCGGGCAGCTGCCCGCTGAAGGGGTTTGGTTGGTCGAGGTCCCAGGGGACGGTCGGTGCGCCCGGCGACAGCTCCGGATGGCGGAAGACGTAGTACTCCCGCAGGAATCGCTCGTACAGCGCGCTCATGCTGTCGTCGGAGATCCAGGACGAGAGCCGGGTGCTGCCCGCGGTCTCGCTAGTGCTGGTCCGCGTTAGTCCTTGAGGGGTGCGTCGGTCCAGGCGGTGGGGTCGTTGAGGTAGAGGCCGCAGGCGCAGTCGAGGGCCTGTTCGGGGGTGCCGGTGTGCTGACCGTGGGGTAGGACGGAGTCTTCGTAGCCGTTGCGGCTGGCCAGGTGGATGGCGAACTCCCAGCCCTCGATCGCGCCGGTGTACCTCAGCCGGCACAGCGGCCAGACGTCGCCGTCCTCGTCGGCGTCGATGTACGCGTAGTCGCCGCGGAAGCGCACCTGAAGGCGGGTCAGCTGGGGCCAGCGGGCGCGTTGGTGGGTGTCCAGCCGCTGTTGCAGGGCGGTCTTGACGGAGTCCGGCGGACGGGTCATGACCGTCATGGTGCCTGGTCTCGGCGTGTCGGGCAGGTCAAGTCCACGGCAGCAGCCAAGATCTCCGCGAGGTGGCCGGGAGTGTCCCTTCCCGGCCCGTTCGGGGAGGTATGGATGGTGCCGTCGGCGCGGGCCGTGGTGATCGACGAGGAACAGCGCCGTCGGTTGGAGACGGTGGTGCGGTCCCGTACCGCGTCGGTGCGCGACGTCCAGCGGGCCCGGATCGTGCTGTTGGCCGCGGACGGGATGTCGAATGCCGCCATCGGGCGGGCACTGTCGATCCGGGTGAACACGGTCCGGACGTGGCGGGACCGGTTCGCCGAGCACGGGATGGCCGGCCTGGATGACCTGCCCCGGCCCGGACGGCCCGTGGTGTACGGCCCGGACGTGCACCTGCGGATCGTGGCTGCGGTCACCAGTGAACTGCCCGAGGCCGACTCCCAGTGGTCGCACCGTCTGCTGGCCGAAGAGTTGGCCGACGACGGGATCTCCGCCTCCCAGATCGGGCGGATCCTGGCCGACCTGGACCTCAAACCCCACCGGGTCCGTGGCTGGCTGACCCGCCGGGCCTGCCCGGACTTCTTCCTCAAGGCGGCCGCGGTGTGTGACCTGTACCTGAACCCGCCGCCCGGATCGATCGTGGTCTGCATCGATGAGAAGACC
>DATDMG010000476.1:0-3378 GCA_036518955.1 Kineosporiaceae bacterium
TCGCCTCGCTGCTCGAGAAGGGTCGGGAAGCGGTGAGCCGTGCCCGGCAGGTGCTCGGCCCCGACCACTGGGTGACCCTGTGGACTGCCACCGGCCTGACAATCGTGAGGGCCTATGTCGGGGACCGGGAGGCCCAGGAGACGGCTCGAAGACTGGGCCAGGAGACGATGGTCCGGGCCCGGCAGGTGCTCGGCCCCGACCACTGGGTGACCCTGTACACGGCCGCCGCGCTGACCCTCGCCCTGATCAGACTGGGCGAAGCACGGGAGGCTTGCCGCCTGGGTCAGGACACCGTGGACCGCGCCCGGCAGGGGCTCGGCCACGACCACCCGGTGACCCTCTACGTAGCCGGCCTGCTGACCTTGGCCCTGGTCGAGGTGGGCGGGCGAAGCGAACTGGAAACGGCCCGACAACTGGGCGAGGACACGGTGGACCGTGCTCGGCGGGTCCTTGATCCCGGGAATTCCACCGACCTGTGGGCGGCAGCGGGTCTGGCTCTCGCCCGGGCCAGGTTGGGCGACCCGAAGCCGACCGTGAGGACCCACGACGTCCTTCCGGGCGGTCGGTGGGCGCTCCCGACCAAGAGCGTCGAGACGATTGTCGAGGGCACCGACGCCTGCTCCCGCCCCGCCTCCGCGCTCCCCATAGCTGCGTACATGCTGATCGCTGCCCAGGGCGCTGCGAGGGGCACCGCAACCACGGGCTCCACCGTGGTCGAGGACGCCGGGACGTCGCTCCCCGACGATCACCCCGCTCGCGAATTCGTGAGGGCCGTTCTCTCATGGCCGGGGGACCGGTAGCACCGACCGTGGCGGCACCTACGCCGTCGCCGGTCCGCCCGGGCCGTCGCGGAGGTTCTTTCTCCGTCGGTGGCAGCTGTCGAAGACCGTGACCTCCTCGTAGGAGAAGGTGTGCTTATTCTCTTGGGCGACGAAAGTAGACGACCTCGACGAAGGTCTCGATCTGAGCCAGGGTCGGGCGTGTCCCGCATCTCAGACTCATCTCAGGCCTGTCCATTTCCAGACACGTCGTCGTTTGGGCATGAATAGCGCTTGCACATCCTCGCCGGGCCATAGAGCCTGAATTGGCGAGGCGCTGTTCGGAATCCAGCGATCCAGCCTCCGGACCCCAGCCAGCACCCGTGGTCGCGCCTGGCACAGGAATCGACGATGATCCGATGGAATGGATGGCTCCACATGAACTCCCCCAAATTCTTGCACACGCGCCCGGGTCGTAGGGCGCCGGCCGTGGCCGCGCTTTTGACCGTCGGCGCCCTGGTGACGGCGCTCACAACCATGGGCCCCGCGTCGGCCTTCGACGGCCCGAACGGACATCACCAGTTCGTTCAGGTCATCTCGAAGTACAACGGGGGCTGGACTCTCGACATGGCCTTGCACGACAAGGATGGCCGGACGGTCTACACCTGGCACAAGGACCACATTCAGAACTACAAGGAAACCTTGTGGTACACTATTGGTGCTGGTTACATCGACGGCACCATCGTTGCAGACAACGGGGACCAGCCAATCGCTCGCCCCTTTCACTACACCGCCAAAGATGCAGACGGCCACTGCTGGGTGGTCGACCGGCGGGACGTCTGGTTAACGGGTGACACGAACGGTAACTGCACGCCGGACTGAGCCCGACGACATCCACGACGAGGCGGCGGGTCGCGAGGGGACGGTCTGTAGGACCGTACCCTCAGGCGGCTCGCGCCATGCGGCACGGCGGCTGGCATCGTCCCTGCGAGTAGCCGGTGCCGCGCTGGTCGAGTGGGGTCTGCCAGCCCGTCGCCCGTGGACAGGCGTTCGCCCGGGGAAACCCCCTCGTGATCACGGCACGATGAGGCCGGGGCGGTCCCACGTCGCTCCCGTCCACGTCGCACCCGGTCGAGAAGACCCCGCCCTTGGAATGTCAAGGGCACCCACCGGGGAACCGATGGTGCGAGCGTGGACCCCACCCAGGCCGGACCGAGGCGCCGCCCGTCCCCCCGCGCTGTGCCATCACCGATGCCGGAGCGGGCTGTCCGGATGTGCCGAGCATGAGCGAGGACACGATCCGCGCAGGATTGCCGGAGCGGCGCGTTCCGGGACGGCTCTACGGCCGGACGGCGACAGAGATCACCGGGCCACTGCAGTCGCCCGGCAACCAGGTCCGGTACCGGAAGGTGCTCAGCCGACGTCAGCATCGGGCCATGGTCTGCCTGGGCGGGCTGCAGGTGGCGGTCGCCATCGCGCTCGCGGTGTACCTGCTGCTGCCCGACCACCTGCCCCGGCTGAGGCCCGGGGACTACGTCGGGAACACCGTCATGGTCCTCGGCGTGATCCTCATGGTCATACTGCAGCTCATCGTCGGGACGCGGAGCTGGATCCTCACCTACTTCGCCGCCCAGGTCCGCGATCCGATCCCGATGAGACCGCCGTCGGGATGGCGGGTGGCGGTCCTGACCACGATCGTGCCCGGCAAGGAGCCCGTGGAGCTGGTCATGACGACCCTGCGGGCGATGAAACGGATTCGCCACGACGGGCAGCTCGACGTCTGGCTGCTCGACGAGGGCGACGACGACGACGTCCGCCGCCGGTGCGAGGCCATCGGCGTGCGCCACTTCAGCCGCAAGGGTCAGCCCACGTGGAACCAGCCCAGCGGCCCGTTCCGCGCGAAGACCAAGCACGGGAACCACAACGCCTGGCGGGCCGCCCACGAGAGCGACTACGACGTGGTGGCCCAGATGGACCCCGACCATGTCCCGTACCCGAACTTCCTGGAGCGGACGCTGGGCTACTTCACCGACCCGGACACCGCGTTCGTCGTCGCCCCTCAGGTCTACGCCAACTTGACGGAGTCGTTCGTGGCCCGCGGAGCGGCCCAGCTCGCCTACATGTTCCACGGGATCCTGCAGCGAGGCGGAAACGGTCACGGCGCACCTCTCCTGATCGGAACGAACCACCTCTACCGTCCGGCCGCCTTCCATCAGATCGACGGGTATCAGGATTCCATTATCGAGGATCACCTCACCTCAATGGTGATCTACGGGGCGGTCAACCCGACGACGAACGCCCACTGGAAAGGCGTCTACACCCCCGACATCGTCGCCGTCGGGGAGGGACCGGCGACCTATTCGGACTTCTTCAGCCAGCAGAAGCGGTGGGCGTACGGAATCTGGCAGATCGCCCGCCAGCACTCACCCACCTTGTTCCCGAAGCTACCCCAGCGCAGGCAACGACTAGCCTTCTTCGGGCTCCAGGCCCACTACCCGACCACAGCGATCTCCTGGGTGATCGGAGTAGTGCTCAGCGCCATCTACCTGGTGGGCGGGATCTCCGTCACCCAGCTGCCCCCGCTCGCCTGGGGTGCCTTGTTCGCTATCAACATCATGAC
>DATDMG010000477.1:0-3225 GCA_036518955.1 Kineosporiaceae bacterium
TACGACGAACTCGCTCTGTGGACGACAGTAGGACGAACATCTGTTCGACGCAGCCGACACGCCGAAGTGCCGGACGCGCCGGAACGTCCGGGCGGCGGATCGACGCACTCAGCCGCGGTTTCGCCCACCCCTGCGTGCGCCGGGGTGGTCCTGCGCCCCCAAGCGCCGCTCGGCCGGCACCCGCAGGTCGTCGCACAGGGCGAACCACACGTCCCGGGGCTCCTCGCCGGCCTCCAGCGCCTGCGCGGCGGTGCGGTGGCCGAGGGCACCGATCACGTGGTCACGCACCAGGACCCGGCCCTGCGCCGAGCCGAACTCGTCATTGACGAGGATCCAGAAGTCACTCATCCGCACCCTGGCAGGATCGCATCCCGCGGACGTCGGAGCTGTTCGGAGCGGTGCGACCGGGGGCACGACCGGAGCGACGGCGACATTGTCGGTGGTGGTCGGCAGACTGGGCACGTGCCATCCCGACCCTCCGGCCGACCACCCGCCGGCCCCCTCCAGCCACCGGAGAGAGGTTCGATGCCACCTGGTTCGACGCCACCCGGCCGGGCCCCGCACGCCGCCGAACCCGGAGCGGCGGAGTTGTTGGGCCGGTTCTCGGCAGCGACCAGGGCATGGTTCACCGGAGCCTTCGCCGCACCGACCGCGGCCCAGCTCGGAGCCTGGGCCGCGGTGACCGGGGGTGATCATGCGCTGGTGGTCGCGCCCACCGGCTCGGGCAAGACCCTGGCCGCGTTCCTCTGGGCGCTCGACCGGCTGGCTTCCACCCCGCCCCCCGCCCAGGCTGCGCGGCGCTGCCGCGTCCTGTACGTGAGCCCGCTCAAGGCCCTCGCGGTCGACGTCGAGCGCAACCTCCGTAGCCCGCTCGCCGGCATCCGGCAGGCCGCCACCCGTCTCGGTCTGCCCGTACCCGACGTCCGCGTCGCGGTCCGCTCGGGCGACACGCCCGCAGAGGAGAGGCGCGCGTTCAGCCGCACCCCGCCCGACGTCCTGATCACCACCCCGGAGTCGTTGTTCCTGCTGCTCACCTCGCGGGCGAGGGAGATGCTGACCGGAGTCGAGACGGTCGTCGTCGACGAGGTGCACGCCCTGGCGGGCAGCAAGCGCGGGGCGCACCTCAGCATCAGTCTGGAGCGCCTCGACGCGCTGCTCTGCGAACCTGCCCAGCGAGTGGGGCTGTCGGCGACCGTGCGGCCCGTCGAGGACGTCGCCCGCTGGCTCGGCGGTTCGGGCACCCGGCCGGTGCACATGGTCCAGCCACCGTCGAGCAAGACCTTCGACCTGCAGGTCGTCGTCCCGGTGCCCGACCTGGGCGAACTCGACGCGCTGGCGGCGGTTCCGCCCGGCGCCGCGCCGCCGGGCGGGGCCGCCGAGCCCGATCTCACCGGTCCGGCCGCGGGCGGTCCGGCGCGCCCGTCGATCTGGCCGCACGTCGAGGAACGCGTCGCCGACCTGGTCGCCTCGCATCGCTCGACGCTGGTGTTCACCAACTCGCGACGCCTGGCCGAGCGGCTGACTGCCCGGTTGAACGAGGTGTGGCACGAGCGGCAGGAGGCCGCCGAACCGCTACCGCAGGTCGGCGTGGCGCGGCCCGCCGAGATCATGGCCCAGTCGGACGTCGCCCGGGGGGCCGTCGCCGTCCTCGCGCGGGCCCACCACGGATCAGTCAGCAAGGAGCAGCGTGCCCTGATCGAGGGGGAGCTCAAGGCGGGCCGGTTGCCGGCGGTGGTGGCGACCTCCAGCCTGGAGCTCGGCATCGACATGGGTGCCGTCGACCTGGTGGTCCAGGTGGAATCCCCGCCGAGCGTGGCCAGCGGCCTGCAACGGGTGGGGCGCGCCGGGCACCAGGTGGGCGCCGTGTCGCGCGGGGTGATCTTTCCGAAGTACCGGAACGACCTGGTCCAGACCGCGGTCGTCGTGGAGCGGATGCGACAGGGGCGGATCGAGGCGTTGCGGGTGCCGGCGAACCCGCTCGACGTCCTGGCGCAACAGATCGTCGCCATGGTCGCGATGGAGGCGTGGCAGGTCGACGAACTGGAGGCGCTGGTCCACCGGGCGGCCCCGTTCGCCGCCCTCGGGCGGGGAGTCCTGGAGGCCGTCCTGGACATGCTCTCCGGGCGCTACCCCAGCGACGAGTTCGCCGAGTTGCGCCCGCGGATCGTCTGGGACCGGCTGACCGGCGTCCTCACCGCCCGCCCCGGCGCGCAGCGCCTCGCCGTCACCTCCGGGGGCACGATCCCCGACCGCGGCCTCTTCGGGGTCTTCCTCGCGGGAGGTGACGACCGCACGGGGGGAGCCGGGCGCCGCGTCGGCGAGCTCGACGAGGAGATGGTCTACGAGTCCCGCGTCGGCGACGTCTTCATGCTCGGGTCGTCGTCCTGGCGGATCGAGGAGATCACGCACGACCGGGTTCTGGTCAGCCCCGCCCCGGGGCAGCCCGGCCGGCTTCCGTTCTGGCACGGCGACGCGCCCGGCCGCCCGGCGGAGCTGGGCCGCGCCGTGGGGGCGTTCGTCCGGGAGCTGTCCCGGCTACCGGACGACGCAGCCCACGCTCGGGCGCAGACCGCCGGGCTCGATGACTGGGCGGCGAACAACCTGCTGGCATACCTACGGGAGCAGCAGCAGGCGACTCGGCACGTGCCCGACGACCGGACGTTGGTGATCGAGCGCTTCCGCGACGAGCTCGGGGACTGGCGGGTCGTCGTTCATTCACCTTTCGGAGCGCAGGTACACGCGCCATGGGCGCTCGCGGTGACGGCACGGTTCCGGGAGCGGTTCGGGGTCGACGTCCAGGCAATGCACGGCGACGACGGTCTGGTGCTGCGCCTGCCCGACGTCGAGACCGACGACGGGCGGGCGCCCGACGTCACCGACCTGCTCCTGCTCGACCCCGACGAGGTCGACGACCTGGTGACGGCCGAGCTCGGCGGCTCCGCGCTGTTCGCCTCCCGGTTCCGCGAGTGCGCCGGCAGAGCCCTGCTCCTGCCTCGACGGCGACCGGGACAGCGCCAGCCATTGTGGCAGCAGCGCCAACGCGCCGCGCAACTGCTGCAGGTAGCAGGTCGGTTCGGTAGCTTCCCGATCGTCCTGGAGACGCTGCGGGAGTGCCTCCAGGACGTGTTCGACGTGCCGGCGCTGACCGCACTGATGCGGGAGCTGGCCGAGCGCCGAATGAAGATTGTCGAGGTCGAGAATCCCTCGCCGTCGCCCTTCGCCCGC
>DATDMG010000478.1:0-25934 GCA_036518955.1 Kineosporiaceae bacterium
CAACCTGCTCGCCCGGCCGCTCGCCGGCTCCGGGCTGCCCGAGCTGATCGGTTTCGAGAACCACGGCGGCGCGACCGTGCTCGGGCCGGACGCCCGGCCGCTCGGCCACGTCGCGATCGGCGTGGGCAACGGCGACGGGCGGGCCACCGAGGGGGCGATCCAGGGTGCCGTGTACGGCACCTACCTGCACGGGCCTGCGCTCGCCCTCAACCCGGCGCTCGCCGACCGGCTCCTGGCGACCGCAGTGGGCGAGCTGGCCCCGCTCGACGACACGCTGGTCGAGCGATTGCGCCACCATCGATTGCACGAGGTGTTGCCGGCCGCCGTCCGGACGAGCCGCTGGCAGCGGCTGCGGGCCCGGGCCCGGGGCCGCGCCCCGGTCGGGCCGAGCGGTGCGACCGCGACTCTGAGTGACCAGCCCGCTGTTCGTTGAGCGGGTGGCGTCGGCGCGCTCAACCGCGGGTCGCGGAGTGCTTGTCGGCGTAGGAGCGGACGGCGGCCGCGTCCAGCGGTACCTGGACCCCGACGTCCCCGAGCACCAGCCGGGTCGCCTCGGCCCCGGCCCCGTGGATCGCCGTCACGACCGCCTCGGCGAGTTCTGCCGGCGCCTCGACCAGTACCTCGTCGTGCTGGAAGAACACCAACCGGGCGGGGTCCGGCCCGCAGCCGCCGGGCAGTGCGTGCAATCGGGTGCGCAGGTCCGCCAGCAGTACGGACGCCCAGTCCGCGGCCGACGCCTGGACCACGAAGTTGCGGGTGAACCGCCCGTAGGCGCGGGCCCGGGCGGCAGCGCGATCCGGCGGCAGCCCGTCGAGCCAGCCGTGGCCCGCCGGCGGCGAGACCCGCCCCAGCACGGACCGCACGGACCCGCCGGCCTCCCCTGCGCGGGCGGCGGTCTGGAGCAGGTCCAGGGCGGTGGGGAACCGGCGGCGCAGCGCGGTCAGGGCCACCGACCCGGCGCCCCCGCCGTACATCGCCGACAGCATGCCGAGCTTCGCCTCCGCGCGCGCCTGCGGCCTGCCCAGCGCCTGCGCCGCCAACGCGGCGTACAGGTCGCCCTGCTGCGTCGCGGCGATCAGGTGGCGGTCCCCGGACATCGCCGCCAGGACGCGCGGCTCGAGTTGCCCGGCGTCCGCGACGACCAGCACCCGGCCGGGTTCCGCGACGACGGCGGCGCGCACGGCCCGCGGGATCTGCAGAGCGCCGCCGCCCCGGCTGGCCCAGCGGCCGGTGACGACGCCCCCGGGCACGTACTCGGGCCGGAAGCGTCCGTCGCGCACCCACTGCTCCCGCCAGGCCCAGCCGTTCGCGGCGTGCAGCCGGGCCAGCTCACGGTACTTCAGCAGCGGCTCCACGACCGGGTGGTCGATGCCCCGCAGCTCGTGCCGGCGGGTGCTGCGCACCGGGACGCCGTTGCGCCGCAGCGCCGCGAGCAGGTCCGGCTGGGAGTCCGGGTTGAGCCGGGGACGACCGAGGATCGCGCCGATCTCCTCCGCGAGCGCCTGCATCCGGGGCGGCCGGCCGCCGTGCACCGGGCGCGGGCCGAGCGCCGCCTCGAGCAGCTGGTCGTGCAGGTCGGCCCGCCAGGGCAGGCCGGCCTCGGTCATCTCCACGGCGGCCAGCGCGGCCGCCGACTCCGCCGCCACGAGCAGGCCGAAGCCCGGGCTGGTGGCGCGGGCGGTGGTGATCCGGGCTTGCTGGTCGGCGTGGACGGCGACGACCACCTCCAGCGGATCGACTCCGGCCGGTAGCCCGCCCGCTGGCGCGTCGGGCTCGAACAGGGCCGGCTGCGCCCCCTCTCCCCAGCCGCCGGACCCGGCGACCCGGATGCCGGGTCCGACGACCCCGCCGTCGGACTCCGCGGGCCCGGACCGGCGCCCCTCCGGCGGGCCGTGACCCATGTCGCCGCGCAGCCGGGCCCAGGCGGCCGCAGGCGACCGCTCGGCACCCCAGCGCCCCTCATGCCCCAGGATCAGTCCTTCGGCCAGCGTGAGGTCATGACAGCGACCCACCCGCAAGCCCTGCGCGCGAAGCGGCGGGTAGCACGCCGCCGTGCCCGCCCAGACGACGCGGTCGGTGCTGGCCGCTGCCGCAGGAAAGGCTCCGGGCGCAGGCACCGGTCCGGACGGCGTGCCCGCTTCATCGACGGGCCGCGAGCGCCAGCGGCCCTCGTCCGCCGTCACGCACATCCGCACGCACGCATCCTGCCGCAGGAGTCCGACCCGAGCCGTCATTAGTTCGCATACCACAAATAGTTGTGTATCCTCGTGCTGACCCCGACGCCGTCATCGGCTCACCGCGTCACCCGAGGGAGGCCCAGTGACGGATCTGGCGAGCGCGGGCGGCCCGGACGTCGAGCGGGCAGGGTTGGCCGGCGGCCCGGGCCGGCGCCGCTGGGACCGGGACCACCCGCACTACCGCTGGGTGGTCCTGAGCAACACCACGCTGGGCATGCTGATGGCGACCCTGAACTCGTCCATCCTGCTGATCTCCCTGCCTTCGATCTTCCGGGGTATCGGGCTGAACCCGCTCGCCCCTGAGAACATCGGGTACCTGCTCTGGATGATCATGGGCTTCCTGCTGGTGTCCGCGGTGCTCGTGGTGACGCTCGGGCGGCTGGGTGACAGTCTCGGCCGGGTCCGGATGTACAACCTGGGCTTCGCGGTCTTCGGTGCGTCGTCGGTGGCGCTCGCGCTGACCCCGGGGCGCGGCGCGTTCCCCGCGCTGTGGATCATCGGCTGGCGCGTCGTCCAGGCGGTCGGCGGGTCGATGCTCTTCGCCAACTCCACGGCGATCATCACCGATGCCTTCCCACCGGAACGCCGCGGAACGGCCCTGGGAGTCAATCAGATGGCGGCGATCGCCGGATCGTTCCTCGGGTTGGTCGTCGGCGGGGTGCTGTCCGAGGTGTCCTGGCGGGGGGTGTTCTGGGTGAGCGTGCCGGTAGGCGTGATCGGCACGTTCTGGAGCTACCACTCGCTGGACGAGGTGGGTGAGCGGCGGCCCTCCCGGGTCGACTGGGCGGGCAACGCCACGTTCGCGGTGGGGTTGTCGGCGCTGCTCGCGGGGATCACCTACGGCATCCAGCCCTATGGTGGCCACGCCACCGGCTGGACGAACCCGTGGGTGTGCGCCGGCCTCATCGGCGGCGTCGCGCTGCTGATCGCCTTCTACCTGATCGAACAGCGGGTGCCGGACCCGATGTTCCGGGTGGCGCTGTTCCGGGACCGGGCCTTCGCGTTCGGAAACCTGGCCGGCCTGCTCGCCTCGATGGGGCGTGGCGGGCTGCAGTTCATGTTGATCATTTGGCTGCAGGGCATCTGGCTGCCGCTGCACGGGTACTCCTACGAGTCCACCCCGCTCTGGGCCGGTATCTACCTGCTCCCGCTCACGGTCGGGTTCATCGTGTCGGGGCCGGTCTTCGGGGCGCTCTCGGACCGCTTCGGCTCGCGGTTCTTCGCCACCGGTGGCCTGCTGCTCGTGGCTGCCACATTCGTCGGCCTGCTGCTGCTGCCGGTCGACTTCTCGTACTGGCCCTTCGCCGTCCTCACCTTCCTGAACGGTGTGGGCTCCGGGATGTTCGCCTCCCCGAACGCGACGGCGATCATGAACGCGGTGCCGGCGACGGAACGCGGCGCGGCCGCCGGGGTGCGGGCGACCTGCTTCAACGCGGGGTCGTCACTGTCCATCGGCGTGTTCTTCTCACTGATGATCATCGGCTTGGCCTCCCGGCTGCCCAGCACGCTCGCCCAGGGGTTGCAGGCCCACGCCGTCCCGGCGGCGGTGGCGTCCCGGATCGCCGGGCTACCACCCGTCGGTAGCCTGTTCGCCGCCTTCCTCGGGTACAACCCGATCGAGTCGCTGCTGGAGCCGACCGGCGTCCTGGGGTCGCTCCCCCGGGCGGACGCCGGCGCGCTCACCGGCACGTCGTTCTTCCCCACCTTGATCTCCGGTCCGTTCCACGACGGTCTGGTCGTGGTGTTCGGGGCGGCCACGGTCATGATGGTGGTCGCGGCACTCGCCTCGTTCCTCACCGGCCCCTCCGCGGGTCGGCACTGATCGGGGATGGTTGGGGGATGACCGAGACACCATCCGGTGGGGTCCCGGACGACGAGCTGACCGTCGCCGCGGTCCGGCTGGCATCGATCGTCGGCAATCTCGTCCGCGTCCTGCGGCGGCAGGCTCCGACCGAGGTCGGCCCCGGGTCGTTGGCCGCCCTGGCCACGCTGAGCCGGTGCGGGCCGATGCGGTTGGGTGATCTGGCCGCGAGGGAGGGCGTCGCACCGCCCACCCTCACCCGCATGGTCGCTGCCATGGAGGAGGCGGGGCTGGTCACCCGGTGCCCCGACGAGCGTGACCGACGCGCCGTCCTGGTGTCCGCCACCGCGCCCGGCGCGAGGGTCGTGACCGACAGCGCACGGGCGCGGGCCGCCGTCCTGCGCTCCCGGCTCGTGCGGCTCCCGCCCGAGCGGCAGGCGGCCCTGTGGGCCGCGCTACCGGCCCTGGAGGCCCTGCTCGACGACTAGGGCGCGGCCCGCGGTGCGGTGCCTCGGCAGCTGGGACCGGGGTGCACCGGCAGGCCGTCGACGGCCGAGGTGCGGACGCCGACCGCTGACCCGGGCGCCCCCGCTGCTCGAACGGCCCATCACGCCTGCTGCGGTTTGCACTCGGAAGGGTCGAGTGCTAATCATGTCACTAGCACTCTCCTGCCGAGAGTGACAGGAAGAGTGGCAGCAGACGTATGGGGACCACGGTCCCCGGGCCGGTCTGGTGAGGGTCGGTCGCTGGCGGGACAGGACCGCTGGGGGCCGGTCCGTCCGTCGCGGGCGCCGTCCGGTCCGTCAAACCCACCCGGTACCGCGGAGGGATCAACCACACGATGGCTAAGATCATCGCGTTCGACGAGGAGGCCCGGCGTGGTCTCGAGCGGGGCCTGAACGCCCTCGCCGACGCCGTGCGGGTCACTCTCGGCCCGAAGGGCCGCAACGTTGTTCTGGAGAAGAAGTGGGGCGCTCCCACGATCACGAACGACGGGGTCTCGATCGCCAAGGAGATCGAGCTCGAGGACCCCTACGAGAAGATCGGGGCCGAGCTGGTCAAGGAGGTCGCCAAGAAGACCGACGACGTCGCCGGTGACGGCACGACGACGGCGACCGTGCTGGCCCAGGCCTTGGTCAAGGAGGGTCTGCGGAACGTGGCCGCCGGGGCGAACCCGATGGCGCTGAAGCGGGGCATCGAGAAGGCCGTGGAGGCGATCAGCAGCGAGCTGCTGACGCAGGCCAAGGAGGTCGAGACCAAGGAGCAGATCGCTGCCACCGCCTCGATCTCGGCCGCCGACAGCCAGATCGGCGAGATGATCGCCGAGGCGATGGACAAGGTCGGCAAGGAAGGCGTCATCACCGTCGAGGAGTCCAACACCTTCGGGCTGGAGCTGGAGCTCACCGAGGGCATGCGCTTCGACAAGGGGTACATCTCGCCGTACTTCGTCACCGACGTGGAGCGGCAGGAGGCGGAGCTCGAGGACCCCTACCTCCTGATCGTCAACAGCAAGATCTCGTCGGTCAAGGACCTGCTCCCGCTGCTGGAGAAGGTCATCCAGTCCGGCAAGCCGCTGGCGATCATCGCCGAGGACGTCGAGGGCGAGGCCCTGGCGACCCTCGTCGTCAACAAGATCCGGGGCACGTTCAAGTCGCTCGCCGTCAAGGCGCCCGGGTTCGGTGACCGGCGGAAGGCGATGCTGCAGGACATCGCGATCCTCACCGGTGGTCAGGTGATCTCCGAGGAGGTCGGCCTGAAGCTGGAGAACGCGGGTCTGGACCTGCTGGGCCGGGCCCGTAAGGTCGTCGTCACCAAGGATGAGACCACGATCGTCGAGGGTGCGGGCGACGCCGACCAGATCGCGGGGCGGGTCAACCAGATCCGTGCCGAGATCGACAAGAGCGACTCGGACTACGACAAGGAGAAGCTGCAGGAGCGGCTGGCCAAGCTGGCCGGCGGCGTCGCCGTGATCAAGGCGGGTGCGGCGACCGAGGTCGAGCTGAAGGAGCGCAAGCACCGGATCGAGGACGCCGTCCGCAACGCCAAGGCCGCGGTCGAGGAGGGCATCGTCGCCGGCGGTGGCGTGGCCCTGCTGCAGGCCTCCAGGACGGCGTTCGAGAAGCTGGAGGTGACCGGCGACGAGGCCACCGGCGCGAACATCGTGAAGATCGCGGTCGAGGCACCGCTGAAGCAGATCGCGATCAACGCCGGCCTGGAGGGCGGGGTCGTCGCGGAGAAGGTGCGCAACCTGCCGGCCAACCACGGCCTGGACGCCGCGACCGGCGAGTACGTCGACCTGATCGGCGCCGGGATCATCGACCCGGCCAAGGTCACCCGCTCGGCGCTGCAGAACGCCGCGAGCATCGCCGGCCTGTTCCTGACCACCGAGGCCGTCGTGGCCGACAAGCCGGAGAAGGCCGCCCCGGCCGCCCCCGGTGGCGACGGTGGCATGGGCGGCATGGACTTCTGATCCAGGCCCACCTGCAGCACCGGCACCACAGCACTACCCGAGGCGGCCCTCCCCGACGTGGGGAGGGCCGCCTCCGCCGTTGCCGGTCCGCTCTGCCCTGCGCCCTGCACCTCGGATGATCAGCCGGCGCGACGGGAGCCGTGGGCTTCCCGGAGCTCGTCGATCGTGTCCGCGACGATGCCGGCCGCCCTGCGCATCTGGGCCGGCGCATGGGTGGCCATCGCCTGCAGCCGCAACCGGGCCGACCCGATGGCCACCGCGGGGAACTCGGCGAGGTTCGCCAGGACGCCCCGCCGCGCCACCTCGCCGGCGACCGCCCGGGCCACCGCCTCGGAGCCCACCAGCACCGGGTTCACCGCGGACGCGATGCCGCTGCAGGGGTGGCCGCGCGCGGCCAGTTCCGCCCGGAGCGTGACCGATACCTCGTGCAGCGACGCGCGCAGCCGCTCGCCCTCGGCCGAGCGGACCACCCGCAGCGCTTCCCGGACGACGGCGACCTGCACCGGGGACAGCGCGTTCGAGAAGGTGAACGACCCGCCCAGGCACGTCATCGTGATCTTGGCTTCGGCCGAGTTCGTGGCCACGAAGCCGCCGTTGGAGGCCAACGTCTTGGAGAACGCGCCCATCACCAGGTCGGCCTGGCCGAGCAGGCCCTGCGCCCCCAGCTGGCCGGTGCCACCCGGCCCGGTCGCGCCGAGGTCGTGGGCCTGGTCGACCAGCAGGCTCGCGCCGTACTCGTGGGCCAGTTCGAGGAACGCCCGGAGACGCGGCACGTCGGCGTCCATCGAGTAGAGGCCCTCGGCGACGACCAGGATGCCGGCGTCCGCGTCCTTCGCCCGGACCGCCACCAGCTGGGCCTTCAGGGCGTCGGCGTCCAGGTGCGGGTGCCGCCGAACGTTCGGCGTGGCAGCTGCCGCGCCCTGGTGCAGGCACGCATGGGCGTGCTCGTCCAGGATCACGTAGTCGTAGGGCCGGACCAGGCCGACCACGGCGCCAAAGCCGGCGGCCCACCCCGTCGGAAAGAGCAGCACGTGCTCGGCCTGGACGAGCTCGCCCAGTTCGGCCTCGAGCTGGCGGGAAGCCGGGGAGCCGCCGGAGAGCACCCCCGAGCCGGCGCTGTGGACGCCGTACGCCCGGGCCGCCTCGACCGCGGCCTCGACGATCCGCGGCGCCGTGGCGAGCCCGAGGTAGTCCTGGGAGGCGAGGTTGACACCCTCGGTGACGGCGCCACGCAGGTCCTCCAGCCGGGCGACGGCCGTCGGCGCCGAATGCATGGCCCTGTTGTACGGCCACAGATCGTGCTGGACGCGCTGGTCGACCCACTCGCGCAGCGGGGCACTGCGGCCGAGCAGGTCGGTGCCGCGCAGGCGGGCGAAATGGGCGACGCTCCCGCGGTCGGGCGCGATTCGGGGCATGGTGCGGCTCCTCGCCAAGCTCCAGGATCGAGTCGGTCACGGGCCGCAGGTTCCCTGGACGGCGGTGTTCAGGCCGGCGCCGCGGCCGACAACCCTCGACCTCATCC
Organism: Kineosporiaceae bacterium; assembly: GCA_036518955.1. Classification (GTDB taxonomy): domain Bacteria; phylum Actinomycetota; class Actinomycetes; order Actinomycetales; family Kineosporiaceae; genus DATDMG01. The sequence continues at coordinate 8,031 of DATDMG010000478.1, forward strand.
AACTGTCGCTCGGAGCGTATGACTGCCCGCGATCGCGCTGCAGCACGACTGCCCAGGGTCACCCGGACGGGCCCACAATTGGGGCGTATCGGCCGAATCAGATGGCTAGGAGCGTCCGACCGCTACAGCGTGTGACGCCCTGGTCAGGTAGGATCAGTGCTGTCGGGCGTCGCCGGAGCGGAAGACGAGCCCGCACGCCCGGGTTGCGAGCCACACCACGGCTGCGCCCACGACCAGGGTCAGCAGTGGGTGCACCGTCCAGCAGATGCTCATCGCGGCCCCGACTCCGATGAGGAGGGCGCACCCGGCGAGGGCCGCCAGGGCTGTCACGGCAGCCTGCCGCATGCCCTGCGCCAGCCCGCCCCGGGCTTCCGCTGGCGTGGTGTCGACCGCCCTCTCGCGTGTCTGCATCGGAATCCTTCCTGAGGCGTCCCCGAACGCCGACGACCAGACACGTTACCGCCTCCCCGGTCAGTGGCCGGGCAACTCCGCCGAGCCGCCGATGAACCCTTGAGCCCTGGAGCTGAAGCCCTGGGGCTGAAGCCTTCACGGGGAAGAGACTGTCGGCGGTGCTCCAGATACCCGGCGGGGTGCGGTGGCCGGCTCCGGACACGCGCTTCGTGACCGGTCGCCGGTTGACCCGCTCGGGTCTGTCCGCGGACCCCGGTGCGGGTGACCATGCTTCCATGCTGGGGCTGAGCACCGGACCTGGGCCTGGGCCGGACGACGGAGAGGCCGGGGCGGAGCGTCGCCGGCTCGTTGCTGATCATGCTGCCTGGATGCGTTGGGGCCCGTATCTGGCGGAGCGGGCCTGGGCGACGGTCCGTGAGGATTACAGTGCGGACGGCGACGCCTGGGACTACTTCCCGCACGACCACGCCCGTTCCCGCGCCTACCGCTGGAACGAGGACGGCATGGCCGGGATCTGTGACGAGCAGCAGAGGCTGTGCCTCGCGCTGGCGCTGTGGAACGGCCGGGACCCGATCCTCAAGGAGCGGATGTTCGGGCTGACCGGGCCGCAGGGCCGGCACGGCGAGGACGTCAAGGAGTACTGGTGGTACGCCGACGCCCTGCCCAGCCACGCGTACCTGAAGTGGCAGTACGCCTACCCGCTCGACGGCTACCCCTACCCCGGAGTCCTCGAGGGCAACGCTGCGCGCGGCGTGGGCCAACCCGAGTTCGAGCTCATCGACACCGGCGTCTTCGACCCGGAACCGGGCGGCACCGACGGCAGCGGGCGGTGGGCCGACGTCACGGTCGAGTACGCCAAGGCATCGCCCGACGACGTCGTGATGCGGGTTCGGGTCGAGAACATGTCGATCAGCCCCGCCGTGGTCCACGTGCTGCCGACGCTGTGGTTGCGGAACACGTGGGCGTGGGGGCCGGGTGGGCACCGCGGCTCGATCCGGATCGAGGACGGCCTGGTGGTGGCTCGGCACCCCACCTTGGGTGCGGTGCTGCTGTCGGCGTCCGCGGGCCCCGGAGGCGCGGCACCGCTCGCCCTGTTCTGCGAGAACGAGACCAACGTGCCGCGCGTGTTCGGTGCTCCCCCGACCACACCGTGGCCGAAGGACGGCATCAACGACCACGTGGTCTCCGGGCGGGACACCGTCAACCCCGCGCTCGCCGGTACGAAGGCGGCGTTGTGGTACCGGCTCGAGCTCGCCGGCCGGGAGGCGGCCGAGGTCGTCGTCCGGCTCACCGTGGTCTCCGACGGCGGTGCGGGCGGCCAGGTGCCGGACACCGGGGACGGCGCGCGCGCCGTCCTGGCCGCCCGCCGCCAGGAGGCGGACGCCTACCACGCCAGCCTCCTGGCGGCGACGGCGACGGACGACGAGCGGGCCGTGCACCGGCAGGCCGTGGCGGGACTGATCTGGGGCAAGTGCTTCTACCACTACGAGGTGGACGTCTGGCTGGACGGCGATCCGTACCCGCCGCGGCCGCCCCGGCAACGGCTGCGCGGCCGCAACAGCGGCTGGCGGCACGTGAACAACTCGGACGTGCTCTCGATGCCCGACCCCTGGGAGTACCCCTGGCACGCCGCCTGGGACCTGGCCTTCCACACCGTGGCGCTGGCGCACGTGGACCCGCAGTTCGCCAAGGACCAGCTGGTGCTGCTCCTGCGGGAGTGGTACATGCACCCCAACGGGCAGCTGCCGGCCTACGAGTGGTCGTTCAGCGACGTCAACCCGCCGGTCCACGCCTGGGCGGCGCTGCGCGTGTTCGAGATCGACGGCGGCACCGATCACGACTTCCTCGAGCGGGTGCTGCACAAGCTGATCCTCAACTTCACCTGGTGGGTCAACCGGAAGGACGCCGAGGGGAGCAACCTGTTCGAGGGCGGGTTCCTCGGGATGGACAACATCGGGCCGATCGACCGGAGCAACCAGGTGCCGCCCGGCTTCCTGCTCGAGGAGTCCGACGGCACGGCCTGGATGGCGATGTACTGCCTGGACCTGTGGGACATCTGCCTGCGCCTGGCCGCCGGGCACGACCCGGTGTACGCGGACCTGGCCGTCACCTTCCTGGAGCACTTCGCGGCGATCGCGGCCGCGCTGCGGGACGGTGCGTTGTGGAACGAGCAGGACGGTTTCTACTACGACGTCCTGCGGGGTGACGGTGCGCTCACCCAGGTGCGGGTGCAGTCGATGGTCGGGCTCGTGCCGCTGTTCGCCGTCCGGATCGCGGACCGCGAACAGCTCGCCCGGGCCGAAGCCTTCCGGGACCACCTTCGCTGGTTCCTGGAGAATCGGCCCGGGTCCGGCGAGATGATCGCAGGCGACCCGCAGTCCCGGGACCCGGCCGGCCGCGACGGCACCCACCTGCTGTCGATCGTCGACCTGCAGAAGCTGGTCCGGGTGCTGGCCCGGGTGCTGGACGACGCCCAGTTCCTCGCGCCGACCGGCGTCCGGTCGCTCTCCAAGGCGCACGACGGTCACCCCTTCGTGCTGGACGTCGGCGGCTGGCGTGCGTCGGTCGACTACGAGCCGGCGGAGTCCCGCTCCCGGCTCTTCGGCGGCAACTCGAACTGGCGCGGCCCGGTGTGGTTCCCGGTGAACCACCTCCTGCTGGAGGCGCTGCGCCGGTTCGCGACCTGGACGGACGGCGGTCTGCTGGTCGAGTTGCCGACCGGATCGGGACGGCGGGTGACCCTCGACGAGGCCGCCGACGAGATCGCCACCCGGCTGGTGTCGACCTTCCTGAAGGGCCCGGACGGCGTCCGGCCGTTCGCCCGTCCCAGCTGGCACCGGATGCCGCCCTCCTGGCGCGACCGGGTGCAGTTCCACGAGTTCTTCGACGGCGACACCGGCGCGGGGCTCGGGGCGTCGCACCAGACCGGCTGGACGGCGCTGGTCATCGACCTGCTCGCCACCCTGGCGGCCCGGCGTCAGGCCCCGTCGGACCGTCCCGACGGAACCCGGTGATCGGACCGGTGCCGCGCAGAGCCCGCGGTTCCCCGGGGACGTCGCGTTCCGTGATCACCTTCTCGGGTTCGTACCGGACGGCTTCCCTCCCCCCGAACCTGTTGCCTACAGTATCTGCCATCGCGGGGTGCGGTGGGACGGCTCAGCCGGGGGGTGTGCCGTCCCTCCCTCCGTAGCCGGCGGGTTTGAGGAGCCGGAGAAGTTCCGCGACGGACCAGGCCTGGAAAGGACATCCGGTGACCAGGTGCGGTGCGTCACCGTCGGCAGTCTCGGACACCGACCCCAACCCGGCCTCGGCCAGGTGACCCAGCAGCCCCTCCAGGATTCCGTCGAGCGACCCGCCCGCCCTCCGGACGGCGTCCGCGTAGGGGCCGATCAGCCAGGGCCAGACGGTGCCCTGGTGGTAGGCGGCGCCCCGCGTCTCTGGGCTGCCGCGGTGATTGCCCCGATAACCGGGGTCGGAGGGCGTCAGCGTCCGCAGCCCCAGCGGGGTCACCAGCGGTGCGACCGCCGCGACGACGTGCGCCGCGGCCCGGGGATCGGCGGCGAGCGGCCCGTCCGGAAGGCTCACCGCGAGCAGCTGGTTCGGCCGGAGGCGGTCGTCGTGGGTGGGTTCGCCGGTCGGGTGCCCGGGCGTCGGCGCGTCGACGACGTCGCGGAGGCCTCCGCCCGGCAGCACGAACCGCTCGCTGAACGACGCCCGGGCCTGATCGTGCAGCGCGCCCAGCTGAGCGATCTCCTCCGGGGAGGCCCGGGAGGAGATCAGCAGCCGGCCCAGCACCGCCAGCGCATTGATCCACAGCGCGTTGACCTCGACCGGCTTGCCGTGCCGTGGGGTGACGGCAACACCTCCGACCCGGGCGTCCATCCAGGTCAGGGCGACGCCGTCGGCGTCCGGGACGGCACCGCACCGGAGCAGCCCGTCGGCGGGGTCCACCCCGATGCCGAACCGCGTGCCCGCCAGGTGCACGGCCACGATCGAGCGCAGGACGTCGAGCACCTCGCCGCCGAGCGTGGCGTCCCCGGTGATCGCGACGTGCCGCCCCACCACGTGCACGAACCAGAGCGTGGCGTCCACGGCGTCGTACCCCGGCGCCCCGCCGTCCGCGGTGTTCGCCAGCATGCCGTCCGACACCGCGGCCGCGTACCGGCGCAGCAGCGCGGCCCCCTCCCGGACCCGGCCGGTGGACAGGAAGAGGCCCTCGTACGAGGTCATGGTGTCCCGCGACCGCTCGCCGAACCAGGGATACCCCGCGACGACGCCGGGTGCGGAGGTGATGTGGTGGTCCGCCGCGGCGACCAGGATCCGCAGCACGCGCTCCCGCCCGCCGGCCGGCTCGGCGTCCGTGGCGAGCCCCGCGGCGGCCAGCAGCGCGGTCGCCCGGCGCCGGGCGTCGGCCACGACCCGGCGCGCCGGCGGGGGCGGGACGTCGAGTGCCCCCGCCCACGCCGCAACCTCCAGGGCCTGGCCGCCGCGCAGGTCCGCGAAGAAGGTGCCGACGTGCCAGAGGTCCTCGACGTCCGGCAGCCCGCGAATCGCCTCCTGGCGGTACCGGGCTCCGCGGTACCACTCGGCCCCCGGGACGAATCCCGGTCCGGCCACCCGCCACGCACCCTCGAACACGGCCCCGCCGGGGGCGGGCACGCACTCCGGGTCGGGCCCCTGCCCGGCCTGCCGGGTGCCGTGCGCGTTGCGCCAGGTGCCCAGCGCCACCAGCGCGAGGCGGACCAGCCCCGGGGCCCGGACGACGCGGTGCACCACGCCCACCGCGGGACGCCCCCGCACCATCGCGATCTCCCGCTCCACCACGACGTCACCGACGACCCAGCGGTGGACGACGCTCCCCGGGCGGACCTCGACCCCGGAGAGCAGGAGGCAGCCCACCGGGTCGATGACGCCACCGGCCCACTCGTCCGTCGCCAGCCGGAACCGTTCGGAGCCGACGGTGAGCAGCGGATCGAGGGCCGCCAGGGCGAGGTGTCGCTCGGCGACGGTGCCGGGCCGGACCAGCGGGACGCTCCGCTCGGTCGCCGCCACGAGCAGGCCGTGGTAACGGCGGGTCCGCAACCCGGAGGCGGTGCCCATCGCGTAGCCGCCCAGTCCGTCGGTCAGGAGCCACTCGGCTCCGCCCCCGGCCACGGCGCCGGTGCAGCCGGCCGGCCCGATCCGGACGTCGGCGCCGGGGTCGGTCGGGCCGCAGGTCATGCCTCGAGCCTATGCGGCATGCTCGCCGGGTGAAGGTCGCGGGGCTGTTGCTGGCGGCGGGGGCGGGCCGCCGGATGGGCGTGCCCAAGGGGCTGGTCCGGGCGGAGGACGGCCTCGCCTGGGTGACCCGTTCCGCGCAGGTCCTGATCACGGGCGGGTGTGTCCCGGTGCTCGTGGTGGTCGGGGCGCGCGCCGCCGAGGTCGCCGTGCTCGTCCCGGGCCCCGCCCGGGCCGTGCCGGCGTCCGACTGGGCCGAGGGGATGGGCGCGTCGCTGCGGGCCGGGTTGCGCGCCGCCCTCGAGGTGGCGGACGACGCCGTCGCGGTCGTCGTCTCGCTGGTCGACACGCCGGGGGTGACCGCCGAGGTGGTCCGCCGGCTCGCGGCCTGGGCACGTGCCGCCGGGCCGGAGAGCCTGGCGCGCGCCGCCTACCAGGGAACGCCGGGGCATCCGGTGGTGCTGGGTCGCGCCCACTGGTCCGCGGTCGCCGACGGCGCGCGGGGGGACTCCGGCGCCCGGGGTTACCTCGCCGGTCGGGACGTCGTCCGGGTCGAGTGCGGGGACGTCGGGGACGGCCGGGACGTCGACACCCCCGGGTGAGTGAGGGTCGCCTGCCGGCGCTCGCCTGCGGGCCCGGTGCCCCCGGACGTCTACAGTGGCCCGGTGAGCACCGAGACGTCGCGTCGCCCGGATCCTTCCGGCGCCCACCCCGCGCTGGGCGCGGAGCACGCGCACGCCGACCGGGTGCGCGACACCAGCCGGTTGGTGCCGCCGGCACGCCGCGTCGTGCGGGCGGCGGTGAGCGGTGAACCGCTCGACGTCCTGGCCCACCAGGCGGCGGTGGCCGGGCCGGCGTCCGGCGCGGTCGTCACGTTCTCCGGGGTGGTGCGTGACCATGACGGGGGCCGGCCGGTCACCGGCATCGAGTACGTCGCGCACCCGAGCGCGGCGGCGGTCCTCGCCGAGGTCGTCGCCGACGTGACCGCCCGCAGCGACGTCGACGCGGTCGCGGTCTCGCACCGGATCGGCGACCTGCGGATCGGCGAGTCGGCGCTCGTGGTGGCGGTGGCCGCCGCGCACCGGCAGGAGGCCTTCGCCGCCGCCGCGCTGATGGTCGACGAGGTCAAGCACCGCCTGCCGGTGTGGAAGCGCCAGGTGTTCGCCGACGGCACCGACGAGTGGGTCGCCTGCCCCTGACGTCCCCCGGCCCGGGGCGGGCGATCAGCCGCCGGCGAAGGGGGGCAGCACGTCGACGACGGCGCCGTCCGCCAGCTCCCGATCCACCGTGGCGACCACCTCGTCGACGATGTAGGTCGACGCCGCGAGCACCCGGGCCAGGCCGTCGCCGTGCCGGTGCACCAGCTCGTCGACGAGCCGGCCGACCGTCGCCGGTGCGGCGAGGGTGACCTTCTCCGCCGGGACGCCGGCCGCCGCCTGGGCGCCGGCGAAGTACCGGACGGACACCGTCGCCGAGGTTCCGCCACGGGGCTGGTCGGGGGCCCGGTCAGAGGGTGGCAGAACCGTCACGGGTCAACCGCCGATCGCGCTCATGGGCCGGTCCGGCTGCAGGAACGACGGGTCGTCGATGCCGTGGCCGGCCTCCTTCGCCCACATCGTGGCACGCCAGGCCTCGGCGATCTCGTCGTCGTCCGCGCCGGCGCGCAGCAGGCCCCGCAGGTCCGTCTCGGCCCGGGCGAAGAGGCAGTTGCGGATCTGCCCGTCGGCGGTCAGGCGGGTGCGGTCGCAGTCGCCGCAGAACGGCCGGGTCACCGAGGCGACGATGCCGACCCGGCCGAGTCCGGCGTCCGGCGTCCGGACCCCCTCGACCAGCCAGGTCTCGGCGGGTGCCGCACCGCGGGTGGCCGGATGGGTCGGGGTCAGGGTGAACTCCTCGGAGAGCGCGGCCAGGATCTCGGCCGCGGTGATCATCGCGTTCCGGTCCCAGGCGCCCTGCGGGTCCAGGGGCATCTGCTCGATGAACCGTGGCTGGTAGCCCCGCTCCAGCGCCCACCGGACCAGGGGGACGGCCTCGTCGTCGTTGACGTCGCGGATCAGGACGGCGTTGAGCTTCACCGGGGCCAGCCCCGCCTCCGCCGCGGCGGCCATCCCCGCGACGACGTCCTCCCAGCGGTCGCGGTGGGTGATCCGGGCGAACCGGGCCCGGTCGAGGGTGTCGAGCGAGACGTTGATCCGGTGCAGCCCGGCCGCCTTCAGCCCGGCGGCCCGACGCTCCAGGCCCAGCCCGTTGGTGGTCACCGCGGTCTCCGGTGCCCGGCCGCTCGCCGTCCGGAGCGTGGTGGTGGCGGCGATGATCCGCTCCAGGCCACGCCGAAGCAGCGGCTCGCCTCCGGTGAAGCGGACCTCCTCGACCCCGAGGCGCGCCACCGCCACCGTGATCAGGCGGATGATCTCGACGTCGGTCAGGATCCGCTCGTCCGGCAACCAGTCCAGGCCCTCCGGCGGCATGCAGTACGTGCAGCGCAGGTTGCAGCGGTCGGTGAGGCTGACCCGCAGGTCGGTCGCCGCCCGGCCGAAGCGGTCCACCAGGCGGGTGTCGCGTGGCCGGGCACCGGGGCCGGCGGCGGGTGGCGCACCGGACGTCCGGATCGCCGGCATGCCGAGGACGACGCGAGTCACCGGGTCAGGGTAACCACGCGGGGGCGTCGACCGCTTCTCCCGGGCTCGGCGGTCGCCGTTGTGCCGAGCGACGAGTCTTGGCCGGTGGGTCGCCCTGGATAGTGGCCTCTGGCAGCATGGCGCTGTGGCGTCCTGCCCGGTCACACCCCCGCCCGCCGTGGTGGCGTCCTCGGACGACCCCCCTGAGGACTCCGTGCCACCCGATCGTCCGGATCTTCCCGACCTGGGCGGGTTGCCGACCGGGTTCCGCTGGGGAGCGGCGACCGCGGCCTTCGCGGTCGAGGGGGATGCCGAGCACCGCGGCCGCTCGATCTGGGACCAGTTGTGCGAACGGCCCGGCTGGATCGCCGACGGGTCCGACGGCAGCGTCGCCTGCGACCACATCCACCGCTACGCCGCCGACGTGGCGCTGATGCGGGACCTCGGCCTGGACGCCTACCGCTTCTCCATCTCCTGGCCGCGGGTCCAGCCCGGCGGTGCCGGGCGGCTCGCGGCCTCGGGGCTGGCGTTCTACGACCACCTCGTCGACGCCCTGCTCGCAGCCGGCGTCGAACCGTGGGCCACGCTCTACCACTGGGACCTGCCGGTAGAGGTCCAGGCCGTCGGCGGCTGGGCGGAGCGTGACGTGGTCGACCGGTTCACCGACTACGCCGTGAGCGTCCACGCGGCCCTGGGCGATCGGGTCCGGCACTGGGTCACCGTGAACGAGCCGTGGTGCTCGGCCTGGCTGGGGTACGGCAGCGGCGAGCACGCCCCCGGGGTGGCCGACCACGCCAGCGCCGCCCGGGCCGCCCACCACCTGCTGCTCGCCCACGGCCGAGCGGTCGCCGCGTTGCGCGCCCAGGCCCCCGCGGACCACCTGCTGGGGATCGTGCTGAACCTGTTCCCGGTGCGGGCCGACGCCTCCGTCCCCGAGGCCGACCTTCCCCGGGTGCAGGCCGCGGTGACCCGGATCGACGGCCTGCAGAACCGGTGGTGGCTGGACGCCTTGCTGGAGGGCCGGTACCCGACCGACGTCCTCGCCCTGCTCGGCGGGCACCTGGCCGGCACGATCGAGCCGGGCGACCTCGCGGAGATCTCCCGCCCGCTGGACTTCCTCGGCGTGAACTACTACCACGACGCCCTCGTCGTCGCGGCCGAACCGGACCCCGCGGACGCCCGTGGCCCCTACCCGGGCCTGTCCGGCGTGGGTCCGGCCGAACCGCGGGACGAGGCGACCTCGATGGGCTGGCCGGTGACGCCCCGGGGGTTGCGGGACATCCTGGTGCGGATCGGCACCGAGCACCCGACCGCGCCGCCGTTGGTCGTGACGGAGAACGGATCCGCCTGGGAGGGCGAGGGGCCGGCGGTCGACCGGCAGCGGACGGCGTACTTGTACCGGCACGCGGCGGCGGTGGCCGACGCCGTCCGGGACGGCGCCGACGTCCGGGGTTACTTCGTCTGGTCACTGCTGGACAGCTTCGAGTGGGCGTGCGGGTACTCCCAGCGGTTCGGGCTGGTGGCCGTGGACTTCGCCAGTCTGGAGCGTCGTCCGCGCGGCACCTTCGCCGCCTACCGGGACCTGATCGCCGGGGCGGGCGGCCGGGTCAGCGGCGCGCCGCGGTGAGGTCGCGGACCGCTGCGTAGCGCTCCCGGACGCCCCTGACGACGTCCGCCTCGACGGTCTCGGTACCGGCGAGCCGCCAGTCGGGCGGCGCCTCGCCGCCCCGGTGCGCCCACGCGGCCTGGCGCGCCGCGCCGTCCGCCACGTACTCACCCGGCGGCGGCACCACGACCGGCCGCCCCAGCACGGTCGGCGCGATCCGCCGCAGGGCCTCGGACCGCGCGCCGCCGCCCACCAGCAGCACCCGCCCGATCGTCGCGCCCTGCCCGGCCAGGGCGTCCAGACCGTCGGCGAGCCCGCACAGCAGACCCTCCACCGCCGCCCGGGCGAGATGTGCCGGGGTGGCCGTCTCCAACCGGAGGCCGTGGACGGCGCCGGTCGCGTCCGGCCGGTTCGGCGTCCGCTCACCCTCCAGGTAGGGCACCAAGACCAACCCGCCCGCGCCGGCCGGCGCGCTCATGGCCAGCGCGGACAGGCCCGCCAGGTCGACGCCGAGGATCCGGGCCGTCGCGTCGAGAACCCGCGCGGCGTTCAGGGTGCACACCAGGGGGAGGTAGCGGCCGGTGGCGTCGGCGAAGCCGGCGACGGTCCCGGTGGGATCGGCGGCGGGCACCTCCGCGACGGCCGAGACGACGCCTGAGGTGCCGACCGAGACGATGACGTCGCCGGGCCGGGCCCCGACGCCGAGGGCGGCCGCCATGTTGTCGCCCGTCCCGGCACCGAGGACGGCGCCCGTGGTGAGCCCCGGGACGGCGCCGTGCCCGGCGATCCCGGCAGGGGTCACCACCCGGGGCACCAGCGCGTCGTGGCCGAGCGCGGCCTGCAGGAGGTCGTGCCGGTACTCGCCGGTGGCGGCGGAGAAGTAGCCGGTGCCTGACGCGTCGCCGCGGTCCGTGGTGAGCGCCTCGATCCCGGGGGCGCCCGCCAGCTTCCAGGTGAGCCAATCATGCGGCAGGCCCACCGCGGCGACCCGGGCCGCGGCGTCCGGCTCGTGCTCGGCCAGCCAGGCGAGCTTGGTCACCGTGAACGACGCGACCGGCACCAGGCCGACCGCCGCGGCCCACGCCGTCGCTCCCAGTTCTGTGGTGAGCCGGGCGGCCTGCGGGGCCGAGCGGGTGTCGTTCCAGAGCAGGGCGGGCCGGACGACGGCCCCCGCGGCGTCGAGGACCACCATGCCGTGCTGCTGGGCGCCGACCGCGACGGCGGCCACGTCGGCCAGCCCGCCGGCGGCTGCCGCTGCCTCCTGCAACGCCGTCCACCAGCGGTCCGGGTGGACCTCGGTACCCTCCGGATGCGCCGCGCGGCCCTCCCGGACGAGCGCGCCCGTGTCGGCGTCCCGGATCACGACCTTGCACGACTGGGTCGAGGAGTCGACCCCCGCGACGAGCGCCATGGCGTCCAGCCACCTCCAGAAGGGGTTGGGGTCAGCGGGCGGCCAGCAGGTGTTCGAGGGCCAGCTGGTTCAGCCGGACGAACCCGTAGCCGCGCCGGGCGGCGCGGTCGGTGTCGAAGTCCTCGAACGCGCTGCGGTCGGCCAGCAGCTCCCGGTAGCTCTCGCCGCCGGCCAGGGTGGGGGTGGCAAGCTCGTCCCAGCCGGACGCCTCCTTGGCCGCCTGCACCGCGGGATCGGCCCGGAACGCTGCCGCGCGCTCCTTCAGCAGCAGGTAGGTGCGCATGTTCGCGGCGGCCGACGCCCAGACGCCGGCGTAGTCCTCGGTGCGCAGCGGCTTGTAGTCGAAGTGGCGCATGCCCTCGTACCCCGCGGACTCCAACAGATCGACCAGGAAGAACGCGTTGATCAGGTTGCCGTGCCCGAAGACCAGGTCCTGGTCGTACTTCGGGCCGTTCTGCCCGTTCAGGTCGATGTGGAAGAGCTTGCCGTGCCACAGCGCCTGGGCGATGCCGTGCACGAAGTTCAGCCCGGCCATCTGCTCGTGCCCGACCTCCGGGTTCAGGCCGACCATCTCGGGGTGCTCGAGGCTGGTGATGAAGGCGAGGGCGTGGCCGACCGTGGGCAGGAAGATGTCACCACGCGGCTCGTTCGGCTTGGGTTCGAGCGCGAACCGGATCCGGTAGCCGGAGTCGATCGAGTACTGGCAGAGCGTGTCCAGGGCCTCCTTGAAGCGGTCGAGCGCCACCCGCAGGTCTTTGGCGGCCTCGGTCTCGGTGCCCTCCCGGCCGCCCCAGAAGACGTACGTCTGGGCGCCCAGCTCGGCGGCGAGGTCGAGGTTGCGCATCACCTTGCGGATCGCGTAGCGGCGCACCGAGCGGTCGTTGCTGGTGAAGGCCCCGTCCTTGAAGACCGGGTGGGTGAACAGGTTGGTCGTGGCCATCGGCACCGCGAGGCCGGTCTCGGCCAGCGCCTGCTTGAACGCCTCGATCCGCTTGGCGCGCTCGGCGTCCGACGCGCCGAAGGGGATCAGGTCGTCGTCGTGGAACGTCATCCCGTAGGCACCCAGCTCGGCGAGCTTGTGCACGGCCTCGATCGGGTCCAGCGGTGCCCGGGTCGGGTCACCGAACGGATCGCGCGCCTGCCAGCCGACGGTCCACAGCCCGAAGGTGAACTTGTCGGCCGGGGTGGGGTTGGTCATCAGGGCCTCCGTCGCCGCGGGCGCCGCCGATCCGCGGGCGCCCCGAATGTCCGGGATCAGGATTCGTTCAATAACTGAACATACGCTTCTGGTCCCCTCCCCTGTCAACGTCGGATCCTGTTGATCCATGGGATGCTGCTGTTGATTCACATCATGAACGAATAGTCTCGCAGCATGTCCAGAACGCGCTCGGTGCCGGCTCGCCAGCCGTCCCTGCGTGAGCACAACCTGGCCCTCGTGCTCCACGAGGTCGCACGGAGGGGCCCGGCGTCCCGGGCCCGGATCGCCGCCGCGACCGGGCTGACCAAGGCCACCGTGTCGACCCTGGTCGACACCCTGGTGGCGGGCGGTCTGCTGCGCGAGCTGGGCCCGGCCGGCACGCCGGGGGTCGGTCGGCCCGGGACGGCGCTCGCCCTGGCCGCCGGCCCGGTCGGCGTCGGCCTGGAGATCAACGTCGACTACCTGGCCACCTGCACCGTCGACCTCACGGGTTCGGTCCGCCGTCGGGAGCTCGTCGCGGAGGACTTCGGCCGCATCGGGCCGGAGCAGGTGCTGACCCGGGCGGCCGCCGCCCTGCGCGCCGCCGTGGACGACGCCCGGGCCGGCGGGGGGTGCCTCGCCGGCGTCGTCGTGGCGGTTCCCGGGCTGGTCGAGGCGGCGACCGGGCTGGTCCGGCTGGCCCCGAACCTCGGCTGGCGCGACGTCCCGCTGCTGGCCGAGATCTCCGCCCGGACCGGGCTCGACGGTGTCCCCGTCCGGCTGGACAACGAGGCCAACCTGGCCGGGCTGGGCGAGCTGTGGTGCGCGGGGCACGCCCGGGCCGACGGGTCCCCGCTGGAGAGCTTCGTCCTGGTGTCGGGGGAGATCGGCGTGGGCGCCGCGATCGTGCTGGACGGCGAGCTGTTCACCGGGATGCGTGGGTTCAGCGGCGAGATCGGTCACCTGCCGTTGGCGCCGGACGGGCCGCCCTGCCGGTGCGGCCGGCGCGGCTGCCTGGAGCAGTACGCGGGCCAGGAGGCCCTGCTGCGCCGGGCCGGTCTGCGCCAGCCCGCGAGGACGACGACGGGTCGCCCCGGCGGACCGGTCGAGCGGCTCCGCGCCGGCGCCACGGCCGGCGATCCACGGGTGCTGGCCGCGGTCCGGGAGGCGGGGGAGGCGCTCGGCGTCGGGATCGCGACGGCGATCAACCTGCTGGACGTCGACACCGTCGTCCTGGGCGGCCTGTACGCACTGCTGGCGCCGTGGCTGGTGGAGCCCGTCGGGGAGCAGCTCGACCGTCGGGTGGTGGCGGCGGCATGGGCGCCGACCAGGGTCGTGGTCTCCCGGCTCGGTGCGGACGGCGCGGTGCGGGGAGCCGCGACCCACGCCGTCCGTACCGTGCTGGAGGATCCCTCCGGCTGGCTCACCCGCACCGTGCGCGCCTGATCGCGCAGCGTGGGCACCTGATCGCGCACCGGGAGCGCTGCCCTCGTCGCTCCGGCCCTGACCTGCCATGCTGGGCGGATGACCGAGGCCCCGCACCGACCGGCCACGCCCGCCGAGCTCGCCGCGGCCGTCGGGCGCACCGGGTACCTGGCGGACGAGGGGCTCGCCACCGTGGCCTGGCTGGCGGTCACCATGCAGCGGCCGGTGCTGCTGGAGGGCGAGCCGGGCACCGGCAAGACGGCGCTGGCCGAGGCCCTGGCGGCGGCGCTCGGGGCGCAGCTCATCCGGCTGCAGTGCTACGAGGGCATCGACGCCAGTCAGGCGCTGTACGACTGGGACTTCCCGCGGCAGATCCTGCACCTGCGCACGGTGGAGGCGACCCGCCGGGCGGACGCCGACCTCGACGTCGCCTCCGTGGAGCACTCGCTCTTCGACCAGCGGTTCCTGCTCGAGCGGCCCATCCTGCAGGCCCTGCGCAGCCCGAACGCCGTCCTGCTGGTCGACGAGGTGGACCGGGCCGACGACGAGTTCGAGGCCTTCCTGCTCGAGGTGCTCGCCACGAACGCGGTCACCGTGCCCGAGTTCGGCACGATCGCGGCGGTACACCCGCCGCTCGTCGTCCTGACCTCCAACCGCACCCGGGAGGTGCACGACGCGCTGAAGCGGCGCTGCCTCTACCACTGGGTGGAGCACCCGGGGCTGGCCCGGGAGGTCGAGATCCTGCGCACCCGGCTGCCCCAGGTGCCCGAGGTCCTGGCCCGGCAGGTGGCGACCGCCGTGCAGCGGATGCGTGACGGCGCCGCGGGTCCCGCCGGTGCCGACCTGCTCAAGCCTCCCGGGGTGGCGGAGAGCCTGGACTGGGCGCGCTGCCTGCTCGCGCTGGGCCGCCGCGAGCTCGACGTGGAGACGGCGGCCGCCACGCTGGGGGCGGTGTGCAAGTACCGCGAGGACGCCGAGCGGGTCAGGGACTCGCTGGACCGGCTCCTCGCCGGCTGACGGGTCCCGGCCCGCGGACCGGGCTCACCGGGCGCGGGACGCGGCGGGCGCCGCTCCGGCAGGGCGAGCAGCGTGGGCCCGGGTGAGCCAGGCGTCGAAGGCCCACCACCAGCGGCTGGCACCGGCCAGATCCTCGCCGGGCTCGGCGGCGTGCGAGAAACGGGTGAGTGCGGCCAGCCGGCGCAGCCGGTGCGACACCGTGTTCGGGTGCACGTGCAGGATCGAGGAGGTCACGTCGACGCGGTTGCCGTGCGCAAGGTACGTGTGGGCGGTCTCGGCGAGCTGGCGGTGGAAGGGGTCGGTCGGGTCGAGCCCGCCGAGCAGGTCGTCCATCAGGAAGCGGCCGAGCAGCGGCTGGGCGCGCACCGCCAGCTCGAGCGCGTACTCGCCCACCGGGTGCAGGCCCCGGTGCCCGTGGCGCCGTCCCACCTCCACGCTCTGCCGGCACAACGAGTGCGCGGCCGGGAGCTCCTCGATCGCCGCCAGCCCCGACGTCACCACCAGGTAGGGGCCCGGGTCGGTCGTCGGCAGGTGCGACGTCACCCGGCAGAGCATGCCGTTGACCAGCCCGGAGACGCCGTCCGCCGTCCGGATCGCAGCCTCGACCGCCCGGGTCTCGGTGGGGGCCGAGACGTCCGCGACGATGCAGTGGTAGCCGCGCCGGGAGTCCAGCCCGAGCTCCTGCGCCGCCGACGGGTCTCCCGTCCCGAGCAGCAGGCGGAGGGCACGGACGCGCACCGCGGTCGAGGTCCGGGCGAGGATCCGCTCGGCCTCCTGGTGCGCCACCACCATCCGGGTCATCACCGGCGCCACCTCGGCGTCCAGGGCGGCGAGGGCGGTGACCAGGTCGTCCGGGGTGAGCAGGTCACGCAGTCGAAGGATCAGGCCCTCGAGCACGATCGACCGCGCCGCCTGGACGCCGGTCAGCAGCGCGGAGAGGGAGATCCCCTGCGCGGCGAGGTCGGCGGCGAGGGCCTCCGCGTGGGTGGCCATCCGCTCCCGGTCGGGGGCCTCCTGGACTATCGCGATGATCGCGTCCAGCAGGAGGTGGACGTCCCGCTGCACCCGATGGCGGGGGAGGCTGCGGTCCTCCGGGATGCTCCGGCCGCGCGCGGCGTCCGCGGCGGCCTGCATCACGCTGGGATCACTGCGGACGTCGCGCAGGATCCGGACGACGGTCGAGCTGGGACCATGAGCCACTTCGTCACCTCCGGGTCGCGCCGCACCCTCGGCGGCGGACGTGCGATGACCGGATCTGCCAGGGCGGGGAGGTGACCTGGTCACGCGACAGAAAGTATGGGGTGTCAGAAACGTAGATCGTCACCGTTTCGGCCAGTTCCGACCGGGCGACCCGGGGTCCGGGTGGCAGAGGATGACGGGGGGCGGAGGACCGTGGCACGGTGTGTGGATGACCAGCGGTTTCGGCGAGCCTCGCGGCGCGGGCGCGGGCGGCGGCCCGGCCGAGAGCCTGGCGACCACCCTGACCGGTTTCGCCCGCGCGCTCAGGGCGGCCGGCCTCCCGGTCACCCAGGACCGTACCCAGACGTACCTGCGGGCGGTCGCCACGGTCGGCGTCACCGACCGCTCGGGCGTGTACTGGGCGGGGCGGGCCACGTTGTGCGCCGACCCGGACCACGTCGCGCTGTACGACCGGGTCTTCGCGGACTGGTTCGCCGGCGTCCGCCCCCGGCTGGTGCCGGCGCGGTCCGGCGTGGCCGGCCGGTCGATGCCGCCGCTGTCGGACGCCGATCCGGACGGCCGCGGCGAGCGCGGCGAGCGCCGCGACGTCGAGCTGGTCCGGGCCCGCGCCAGTGACGTCGACCTGCTGCGTCACCGGGACATCGCCGAGCTCACCCCGGCCGAGCGGTTGCTGCTGGCGGAGATCTTCGCCCGGATCCGGCCGGTCCCGCCGCGGCGCCGCGCGGTCCGCCGGACGGCGTGGCATCGCGGCCGGGTGGACGCCCGGCGCACGCTGCGCGAGCAGCTGCGCCGGGGCGGCGAGCCCGGCCGGATCCGGTACCGCCGGCCGAGTGAACGGCCTCGACGGGTCGTCCTGCTCCTGGACGTGTCGGGGTCGATGTCCCCCTACGCCGACGCGCTGCTGCGCCTCGGCCACGTCTGGGTGCGCGGCGCGCCCCGGAGTACCGAGGTGTTCACGGTCGGCACTCGGCTCACCCGGGTCAGCCGGGCCCTGCGGCAGCGGGACCCGGACGCCGCCCTCCGCGGTGCGGGCGAGCAGGTGCCGGACTGGTCGGGCGGCACCCGGCTGGGTGAGGTGCTGCGCGCGTTCCTGGACCGTTGGGGGCAGCGCGGTCTGGCTCGCGGAGCAGTGGTGGTGATCTTCAGTGACGGCTGGGAACGCGGCGACCCGGCCCTGCTGGCCGAGCAGATGGCCCGGCTGGCGCGCCTGGCGCACCGGGTGGTATGGGTGAACCCGCACCGGGGCAAGGCGGGGTACCGTCCCGTGCAGGGCGGGATCGCCGCAGCCCTGCCCTTCGTCGACGATTTCCTGGCCGGCCACTCGATGGCGACGTTCGGCGCGTTGGTGGAGGTGGTCGGCCGTGCGTGAGGTGTTGCCCGAGCTGATCCGGTGGTGGCGGGCCGGAAGCACCGTGGGGATGGCGACCGTCGTCGCCACCTGGCGGTCCGCGCCGCGCCCGGCCGGGGCGTCGATGCTCGTCGGTCCCGGCGGCGAGGCCGTCGGGAGCGTGTCCGGCGGCTGCGTCGAGGGCGCCGTGTACGAGCTGTGCGGCCAGGTCGCCGGGTCCGGCGTCCCGGTCCTGCAGCGGTACGGGATCAGCGACGAGGGCGCCTTCGCGGTCGGCCTCACCTGCGGCGGCATCCTCGACGTGTTCGTCGAGAAGGTGACGCCCGAGACCTTCCCGGAGCTCGGCGACGTCGCCGCCGATCTCGACGCCGGCCGCTCGGTGGCGGTGTGCACGGTGATCGAGCATCCGGACCCGGCGTGCCTGGGGCGCCGTCGCGTCGTCCACCTGGACGCCGCGACCGGTTCGCTGGGGTC
>DATDMG010000479.1:0-9577 GCA_036518955.1 Kineosporiaceae bacterium
CTACACGATGGGCCGGGCCGCCGAGCTGATCGGCGCCACCCCCGGCTTCCTGCGCAGCCTGGACGAAGCGAAACTCTTCGTCCCCCAACGCTCGCCCGGTGGCCACCGCCGCTACTCGCGCTACCAGTTGCGCCTGGCCGCCCGGGCTCGGGAGCTGGTCGACGCCAGCACCCCGCTGGACGCCGCCTGCCGCATCATCATCCTGGAAGATCAGTTGCAGGAGGCCCTGCGCATCAACGCCCAGCTGCACGCACGATCCCCCGAGCCTCCCGCACCGCAATAGACCGCCCGCACCCTGGCCTCCTCGATTGCAGCCCGCGCACGCATCGGGTCACGCCGTGGGCGGAGATCGGGCAAGGATGCTGCCCGCTCCTACGCCATCAACGCGGTAACGGGCGTCAGCGCTCCTGGGCGTTGGCGGCGAGCAGGTCGACGATCTCTTCGGCGGACACGGGTGATCCCGCCAGTGGTCTCTGCACGACCGCTCGCAGGCGCGGAGTCTCCACGAAGTGGCAGGAGCCGCCCGGCATGGCTTCGAAGCGGCCTGCCGCGGTGAGGGCGGCCAGCCGGTGGTCGGTGCCGGGGAGCTGCTCGGCGAGCCAGGCGGCGTCCAGCAGCGCCATCCCGGCCCTGGCGATGTGCTGTTCACCGGTGGAGTCGGCGGACAGGGAGAAAGCGGTGGCCCGTTCGCGCAGGTACTGCGCGAGTGCCTGGGCGCGGGGGTCTTGGGTTCGGTCGCTCACGTGGTGAGTATGGCTGCTGCCCGGTCTTCCCGGGGGTGTGGTGGCCCGCGGGTCTGGTGTCCGGGTAGAGGGTTGGGGACCTGTCGGCATCAGCACGCCGCAAGGTCGAGGCCCTTCGGCCGGCGGTCGCAACGCACTGCCGCGTGTCCCCCGGGCGTACCGGCGGGCGTGGCCAGCCCGTCGAGGACGAGCGGGACGAGGTCAGCGTGCCCGGCGTGGTGCACGTCCGAGCCTACCTGGAGCGCAGGGCGGACGGCCCGGCAGCGGGACTCCAGGCCGTGATCCTCAGTGGGCTGCGATTCGTCTCAGTGCTCCGTGGCGTCGGTGTCGGCGCTGGCCGCTGCCCCTCGGCCATGACCAGCACCAGCCGGGCGAGGTGGTCACCACTGTAGTCAGCGATCAGGAAGCTGACAGACGTGGCGCTCCACAACAGGGCGAACTGGCGCGCCAGCACCTCGACCGCGTCCAGTGGTGAGGCGCGTTCGACGTCGGCCATGAGCGATGGCACGTCGAGCCTCCCGGGCTGGTCGGGGCGCACCCTGACGAGGATGGATCGGTCCGGCGGAACCACGAACAGCACTCGCCCACCGGTCACCGGGCCGTCCCGCAATGCCGGGCCGGGCACGACGGTCACCCGAGTCGGGATCACGGCCAGGGCGCGGGACGGTCGGGCGCGCCCTGGGAACCGCCCGCCGGTCCGGCGGTCGTCACCCACGTCTGCGGGCTCACCTCGCGCTCGAGCGCTACGAGAGGACTCATCTCGGCTGATACCGTAACGATATGGTCGAAAACGGACTTCTCGACGTTATGGTCGACGATGTGTGGGACCACCTGCCTGAGGGGTTGCGCCAGGAGTTCCTGGCCAGCCGCACCGCAGCCGACCGGGAGGCGTTCGACTCCCATGCGGGGCCCGACGACTCAGGCTGGGAACCCTTGAGGCCCGTGATCCTGCGGGAGTTGGCCTACCGGGGGCTCGAGGCGCTCTCGACCCGAGTGTTGGAGCTCACCGTCGAGGCGTGTCGTCGCCGCGCCTCGACCGTGGGTGAACTCCATCGGCTGCTCCGGTTCTCGAACCCCCTCCGGCTGGCGGATCCGGACTGGCCACTGGCCGCGGATGAGCTCACCCGGTACGCCCGTCCCGACATCCTGATCGAGCAGGGGCGGCCCCGCTTTCTCGAGCTGAACAGCGGCACGCGGCTCGGCGGCAAGAACGTGGTGCCCGAACTCGCCGAGGCCTACGCGGGGCTGTGCCAGGACGGCGGTCTGCGCCCACCGCCGTCCACGGTCGACGCGCGCTCTGCTGCGCTCGCCCGCTCGTTCGAGGCCGAAGCCGGGCGCCTCGGTCCGGGCCGGGTGCTCGTCCTCGGATATCGAATGATCGACATCACCGGCACGGAGGTCTACCGTCGCCACGACCCGGGCGACTCGCCGATCATCGTGGCCGTCCGGAGAGCGGGTCTCGAGGTGGTGCGGGCTGACCTGGACGACCTGCGTCTCGGCAGCTCCGGCCAACTGCTGGCCGGTGGTGCGCCGATCGACGTCGTGCTGATCGAGTGGGGCTTCGGCGATCGGATCGTGGACGACGGCGGTCTCGCCGCTCTGCGTGCGGCCCGCCACGCCGGGACCGTGCGCTTGTTCCCGTGCCCGGAGTCGATCCTCTTATCCTCCAAGGTCATCCTGGCGTGGCTTCACGAGGACTGTGCTGCGGGCCTGCTCGCCCCCGCCGACC
Source organism: Kineosporiaceae bacterium (assembly GCA_036518955.1). Lineage (GTDB taxonomy): Bacteria > Actinomycetota > Actinomycetes > Actinomycetales > Kineosporiaceae > DATDMG01. The sequence goes on from DATDMG010000479.1 coordinate 2,473, forward strand.
GTGCCCTGGTGCGCACCCACGTCCCCTGGACCGCGTGCCTGGGGCTGAGCCAGGATTCCGGGGCGGTCGCGACGGCGCTGGAGGTGGCGGCGGCCGAGCGCGACCGGCTCATCGTCAAGCCTTCTACCGGCAAGTCGGGGACCGGTGTGCTGTTCGGGCGACAGCTCTCGCACGATGACTGGTTGTCGGCCATCGACAGTGTCGCAGCCAAGGGGCCCGTGGTTCTGCAGCGTCGGGTCGAGTCGGGTCACCTGGCCATGCCGTTCTATGACCGCTCCCGCGGGCAGCAGGTCCTCGCGCAGGTACCGTTCGTCCTCAGCCCGTTCATCATCGACGGCGCGGCGGCAAGTGTGGCGGTGCGTCACCCGGGCCCGGGGGTGGCATCCGGGAGCGTGGTGATCAGTGCATCTCTCGGCGCCTTCGCGAACACCGCGCTCCTGACCCGTGACGCCGTCGGCAGTGTGGACCCGCTCCCGCAGGGGTCGGTGCTCTGAGGATCGTCGGTGTCACGGGGTCCGCTTCGTCGGGATCAGCGCCGACTCCCCGCGTCGCACCGCGAGGTACCACCGCCTGCCTGAGTTGAACCGGCGCTGCACTGCCCGCAGCGCCGGGATCTGGCTGGCGAGATGCTTCTGGTAGCGCCATGGCTGCTGGTTGCCGCGCCGGGTCGAGAAGGCGTAGGAGAAGTCCACGACGTCATGGTCGAGGTAGCGGTCGACCTGTTCGAACCACGCCATGCTCGTGCGCGACGCGCCCTGCCTCGGGTGCAGCGCCGCCCGGCGGCGTTGGTCGTAGGCCCGCAGGGCGACGGACAGCTCGGAGTGCTTGAAGAGGCTCTGCGCGAGGTCCACCGCGTCGCTGATCGCCAACTTGGTGCCTGCCCCGAGCGTGAAGTGGGTGGTGTGAGCGGCGTCGCCCATCAGCACCACGTTGTTGTGATACCAGGTCTGGTTGTACACCTGCGTGAAGCGCAGCCACCGGGCCGGTTCGCCGCGTGACTGGCTGATGAGCCCGTGGCCGTCGAGAACGTGCTCGAAGATCTTCTCCAGCTGCCCGACACTGTCCGCGCTGTCGCCCGAACCGAACCCCAGGCCTTCCCAGGTCTCGGGCGAGCATTCGACGACGCAGGTGCTGAATCCGGTACTCGAGGGATACGCGTAGAGCCAGATCCACCCGGCTGGGGTCTCTTCGAAGGCAAAAGTGAAATCGGTGAACACCTTGTCCGTGCCGAGCCAGATGTAGCGGTTCCGCCCCACCGTGACCCGCGTGCCGAAGTGCTCGCCGTACAGCTGCCGGGTCCGGCTGTTCGCACCGTCGGACGCCACGACGAGGTCGGCGTCGGCGAACGCGGAAAGGTCGTCGACCTGGCGGCGGTGCTGGACGTCGACCCCGAGTTCCGTCGCACGTCGGGCGAGAATGTCGAGCAGGGTCGCGCGACTCAGGCCGAAGCCGAAATGGCCCAGGTACCCGGTCTGCTCGCCACGCAACCGCACCTGTCGCCCCTGCCAGAGGACGGCGGCGGCACGCACCTGCCGAGCGCTCTGCGCGTCGTGGTGGTACAGCACGTCCAGCAGGCAGTTCCGGCTGTCCCGGCACGCGATGCCCCAGCCGTAGGTGGCTCCGGGGGGATCGCGTTCGATCACGGTGATGTCATGGCCGGCATCGCGCCGCTTCGCCGCAATGGCGAAGTACAGTCCTGCCGGTCCGCCGCCGACGCACACGATCCTCACGTCGTGACCCCTCCCTGATGGCTGGCGGGCAGCCGCACAGCGGTTGCTACCGCACGGTGATGAGCAGCCGACGTCCGTGGGGGAAGCCCCCCGCACGTGCCCCCGGCCGGCTGCGTGCCGACCCTCTCTCGGCGGGTTCGACGCTATCGTTTTGCGTAAGAGATGGCGATACGTCCGAGAGGTCTGTTTTGTCCTAAGTGGCTTCACGTGCGGTGGCGACCTGGAGCCGCTCCCTGCCGGAGGTGGTCCCCTGTCGGAGGTGGTCGTGCCAGGTGCCACCGGGAGTGCACCGGTCGGCTCGGCGGCAAACGTGATCTGATACTGAACGTAGTTAAAGAGTGACCGACCGTGCTCGATGGGGCGGGATGCCGGTCCGGTGTGCGCAACCGTGGCATTGTGCAACGCTGGACGCGGCGTCGACGAGGGGTGGGTCGTGGCCATGCGAGCAGGGGCAGGACCGGGCGGGTGCCGACGCCCCTGGGCCGTCGCCCGGCGGACATCTGCCGTGAGCCCGACGTGGATCGGTACGGCGGTCCCTGGTCACCGTGGTGGACCTTCAAGTGACTGTTTGTCCGGGTATGTAGGTAGTGAAGCATGTTTAGGGCTACCAGATGCGGCATCAAGAGAGGCGAGGGAACCTGTCGAGGTCCGCCGGGTTCTGAGGAGCGGCGTGGCAAGGCGGTGGCCTGGCGACTAGGGGGAGACAATGATGCTGGACTTGTCCCAGGCGAAATTCAGCTTCGTAACTCGAGACCTTGGTTCCCGGACTCTGAAGCTCGTCAGTGCACAACGGGAGCCGAGGCAGGGTGATCTGGTGTGCGCGACCGTGGAGTCGCTCGGGGAGCGTCGGGAGTTGGAGGACTGGCACGGCCGTCGGGCCCAGCTGTACGTGGGGGATCTGGTGGTTGGTGCATACGGCAACCGGTATGCCACGGATTTCTATGAGGGCTATGTTCCGAGTGGTCCCCGGACGCACCTGCTGACCTCCGGCGGGGTGATCGGCACAGTCGTTTCCTCGCACGTCCGGTGCGCCGAGCCGACGGGGCTGTGCGTGATCGGTGCGCTGGCCGACGGCGAGGGTCTGCCGCTGGCGCTGGCCGACCTGGCGCGGCCGGTGCCCCCGGTCGCCGATCCCTGCCCGACCACCGTGGTCGTGGTGGGGTCCTCGATGAACGCGGGCAAGACCACGACGGCCGCCGGGATCATCCGCGGCTGGGCCGGTGCCGGGCTGCGGGTCGGCGCCGGCAAGGTCACCGGATCCGGCAGCGGCAAGGACCGGTGGGCGTACCGCGATGCCGGTGCGCTGTGCATCGTCGACTTCCTGGATTTCGGGATGCCGTCCACCTTCGGCTATCCCGCGGAGCATCTGATCTCGACGATGTACCACATCCGGGACGCGTTGGTCGCCGACGGCGCCACCTACGTCGTCATCGAGATCGCCGACGGCCTGCTGCAGGCCCAGACGCATCAGATGCTGGCCGCACTGCCGGCCTTCGCGGACGCGGTGGTGCTCGCGGTCAGCGACGCGCTGAGTGCGGTCGGCGCCCAGCTCGTGCTGGCCTCGGCCGGGGTCAGCGTCAGCGCGTTGAGCGGGCTGTTGAGCGCCAGCCCGCTCGCCGCCCAGGAGGCCGGGCAGGCCACCAGTCTGAGGGTGCTGACCCCGGAGGAGCTGGCGTCCGGCGCGGCCCTCACCCTGGTGGCAGCCGGCTCATGCGCGTGACGTCCGTGGCCGCGTACGTTCCCCGCGGCGGTCCGCCCCCAGGGGAGACGGCGCTGCTCCCGCTCGACGTCCACGAGGTCATGGACGACGGGATCCGACTGCGTGGGCTGAGCGTGATCGACGCCCGGGGTGGTCGCGTGCTCGGCGAGACGTCCCGCCTGCGCAGCGACCCGGCCCGTGGTGGGGGGCCGCTCGCCGCGCCGGCCGCGGACGCCAGTGCGCGGGCGTTCGCGCTGACCAACGTCGCCTGGTCCGCCCGCCGGCTGCTCGACGTGGTCGAGGCAGAGCTGGACCGGGTCCTGCCACCGTTGCGGATCTGGCTCGGCAGCCACGGGTCGGGTTCGCAGCGCTGGGGGGGAGGCCACTACCGTGTGCCGGCCTCGACGTACAGCACGTTGGCCGAGACTCATCCGGTCGATCCCCTCGGCGAGGTCCACCTGGGTTCGGGACGGGTCTACCTCGAACACCATGGGGCGCCGTACCTGCACGTGCCGGGCCACAACACAGCGATCGTCACCCACGAGGTGGCCCACCACGTCTGCCGACATGTCGCCGACTTCCGGCTGAACCGGCTGCGGCCGGCGGACCAACAGACGAACCGTCGGACCAGCGTGGAGGAAGGCACGTGCGACTACCTGGCGGCGGCCATGCTCGGCGATCCAGACATCTATGGCTGGCACCGCTGCAAGGTTCCGGTGACCGACCCGCGGCGGCGCTGCCTGTCCGCCCGGTGGACCATGGCGGACTTCCGCGGCGGTCCGGGCGTCGACCCGCACGCGGACGGGTCGATCTGGGCGTGTGCCCTGTGGGACGCGCGGGCTCATGCGGATCGGGCCGGCCGGCCCGGTGCGGCGGTGGACGGCATGCTCCTGCATGGCCTGGCTCGGCTGGGCGAGCAGGAACACCATGACCGTGACCCGGACGTCCTTCGCATCAGAAGGGGCTACGGGAACGTTCTGTCGGCGATGCTCGAGGCCAGTACCGACGCCGCCCTCATCGATCACGTGGAGCGGGTCATGGCCGGGCGCGGCATTCGCCCCGGCTGGTCCAATGCCCAGGCGCAGGAGGCAGCACGTCGGTGGTCCTGACGCCCGAGCCGGGGCGCCGCGGGGCGCTGGCGGCCGTGGGCCCGTTCTTCTCCGTCGACGTCCACGAGCCCGGCACCGCGCCCGGGCCGGGGTGGCGGCGGTGGAGCGATCTGTCCGATGCGCCGTCCGCGCTGCGCGCGCGGGTGGAGGCGGTTCGGGCCGCGCTGGCAGCCGGCGGCGGTCGGGAGGCGGCGGAGATCCCGGTCGCGGTCGCGGCGTCGGTGGTGCAGCTGGGGCTGTCCGCCCGGTTGGTGTCCCCGCTGCTGGCCCTGGCCGCGCTCCACCAGGTGGATCTGGTGCCCTCAGCGGCCGACGTCCACTGGCAGGACACCCTCGGCGGCGCCGTCCCGCTCTCGCTGCCCGCGGACGTGCTCGACCACGTGCCCTGCGACGTGCCGGACTGGCCGCGATGGGCCGACGCCCTCGTCTCCCGGCTCCTGGGCGGCCTTGGCCGGGCGGTCTGCGACCTGACGCCTTCCCGGCACACCCGCGCGGGCAACCTCGCCTCCGCCGTCCACGGTGCGGTGACCGGCCTGACCAGCCGCGGGTCGGCGCGGATCGCCGCGGAGGCAGCCGCACGGGCCCATCACCTCGGCCGGCTCCTGCTGGCCCAGCCGACCCTGCGCGGCGCCGCCGTCGGCGACCCCGGCACTCCCGGCTTCCGCCGGCGCAACTGCTGCCTCATCTACCGCGCCGCCGTCCCGGACCCGACCGGTCGGGTGCGTGCCGTCTGTGGTGACTGCATCCTGACCCGTTCCTGACCATGGGGCAACCCGTCCTCCATTCACCGCCATCGCGGACGGATCGGGTTGATCGGCGGGGCTACCTGATCCGACCGGCCCTCCGGACGTCCCGCTGCCCAGCGGCACGGGACGTCCGGTCACCTCGGCCATGCTCGCCGAGTGCTGTCTGTTAGCGACCAAGTGATCACGCATTGTAGTGGTAGAGTGAATTGTAAAGGATCAAGTAGCCATGGGATCGACTGTGAGCGGGTGGCCGAGGCGCACCGACGCCGAGGGCGAGGGTCGCCGTCCTGCGCTGGGACGGCCGTTTCTCGCGCCGCACCTCGGTTCCCGTACGGTCCTGCCGTCCCCTCTCGAGGCGATCGGGCATGATCCTCCCCACCTCGGCGAAGACCTCGACGACGTGGCGGACGACGTGGCGGACGACGTGGCGGCAGGCAGGACGACGCAGGCACTGCGCCTGCTGCTCCTCGAGGACGACCCCGCGGACGTCGGACTGACGCTGGACGCGATCGCCGAGCACGGCGTGGTGGTCAGCGAGCTCGAAGTCGTCGACACCCTGGCGCAGTTCGAACACCATCTGCGCGAGTTCCGTCCCGCTCTGATCGTCGCGGACTACGTCCTGCCAGGGTTTTCCGGCGAGGATGCGCTGCGATCCGCCGTGCGGCTCTGCCCCGACGTGCCGTTCATCTTCGTGTCGGGGATGCTCGGTGAGGACCTGGCGGTGGAGCTGCTCAAGGTCGGCGCATGGGACTACGTGCTCAAGGACCGACTGACCAGATTGGGTCCCGCCATCGACCGTGCGCTCGCCGAATCCGCTGCTGCGGCGGCGAGGCGTCGCCTGCAGGCGGAGCGGGAGGCCGCGCTGGAGCGCGCCCGGCTGAGCGAGGACCGGCTGTGCGAAGCGGTGCAGCGGCTGCGCGGGCTGCAGCAGCTCACTGCGGCGCTGGCCATGACCCTCACCGAGGAGGACGTCGCGCAGGTGCTGGCGAGCGTCCTGCCCGGGCAGATCGGGGCCGACGTGTGTCTGACGGCCCTGCTCGAGCCGGGCGGCCGCGTACGCACCCTCGAGGGAGCCTCGGCCGAGCACGCGGGGGCGAGCTCGACCTGGTTCTCGTGCATGGCCGATGACCCCGCCAGCCCGCTGGCCGCCGCGTGGCGCGACGGACGGGCCGTCTACCTCGAGGACCCGCACACCGCGGCCCTGGCCGTCGGCCGCGACCGGCCGTTCCCGCCGTCGGTCTCGTGGGCCTGGCTGCCGCTCGGGGCGCCTCGCCCCCTCGGGGTATTGGTGCTCGGCTGGCCGCGTCCGCGCGGCTTCACGCCGAACGAGCGCTCGTTGCTGGCCACCATAGCCACCCTGTCCGGGCAGGCCCTGGAACGAGCGCAGCTGTACCAGTCGAAGGTGCACGTGGCCCACGCGCTGCAGCACGCTCTGTTGCCTCCGCAACTGCCCGAGGTGATGGGGCTGCGGTGCGCCGCGCGCTACCTCACCGCTCACGGTGATGCGGTGGGGGGCGACTGGTACGACGCGTTCCCGTTGCCCAACGGCGCCACCGGGCTGGTGATGGGCGATGTCGAGGGCCACAGCGCGGGTGCCGCCGCCGTGATGGGCCAAGCGCGCAACGTGCTGCGCGCCTCCGCCGCGGACGGCCACGGACCCGCCGAGATCATGCGGCGGCTCAACCGGTTCTTGCATGCCCACTCCGACCTGCTGGTCACCTGCTGCTACGCCGAACTCGACCCGCGCACCAGCGTCGTCACGACGGTGTGCGCCGGCCACCCTCCGGTGGCCGTCCTCGACCCCGCCGGGCGGGCCTACCA
>DATDMG010000480.1:0-29017 GCA_036518955.1 Kineosporiaceae bacterium
CCGGTCAATCCTCAGCGCCCGGCACCCTGGTCTTCCGCATCGTGGGACGGTCCCGTCCAGGACTCGTCCGAAGCCGGACCTCCAGGACGCAGACACCGGACGGCAGCGGCCGTCCAGGCTGGGCACAGCCTCGGGCGACCGCCCGTGGCGCGATGTCCCCCTGACCTCCGGGTGACGGGACCCTGTCGCCGTCGCCCGCTCCAGACCAGGTGGTTCGACATGGCATCTCTTCGCATCGCCGGACTGCTGATGCTCCGCGAGAGGCTGCTTCGGCTCCGCCCCGGCGGACGACCGCCGGGGCCAGGTCTGGCAACCACCATCATGGGTCGACCGATCACCCGGACCGTGATCGGTTCAGCCATGACCATCGCACTCCTGGTCTGCGTCATGCCGATGGCTCACGTGGTCGCCGTCACGGGCGGCGATGCCGCGAGCTCCAGCGCTGCCCAGGTCCGGATCTTCGGTGACGGTGCGTTCATCGCCAGTGGGACCCTCGTGGACCGCAACTGGGTCCTCACCGCACGACACGTCGTGCGGCCTCTGGACGGAAGACCAGCCCCCCAGCAGCTCACGATGCGATTCGGGAGCACGAACAACAGCAGGGACGACGGCTCGAACCTTCGGACCATCGACCACATCGTGCCGCACCCGGACGCCGACTTGGCCCTGCTCCATTTCACTGAGCCCCTGTCACCGGACACGTGGATCCCACGCCTGGCCACCTCAGCGCCCCGGCAGAACGATCCCGTCCGCCAGTACGGGTGGGGCCCGGACGGCAGCGTGCTCAGGCGATTGCAGGTGCCGGTCATCGACCCGACGGCCGTCAGGAACGCCGCCGCACTGCGTTCTGCCCACCCGATCTTCGCCGTCATGTTCCCGGCAGGGGTTGACCCGCTCGTCCTCGATCTGTACACCGACGAGGCTGATTCGGGTGGCGGCGCCTTCACCACGGACGGAAAGCTCGTCGGGGTGCACAGTGCCCTGGCGCCGTACGAGTTCGTCAATGGCACCGGAAATCTGGACGGCTTTGCCTTCCCGGCTTCCTACGATCAGCCGGTCTGGACGGAAACGGCGACCAACTGGATCAGACGCATCGTCAACGGAGAAGGATCATCATCGTCGTCGTCTCCGCCCGCTCCGCCGTCGACGGCGAGACAACTGACGGATCAGAACTCCGGTGGCCTGCCGATGACGCAGCCCCCGCAGGACCATGTCTGCGATCCTGGGGACGAGGCGTGCCACCAACTGGACCCGGCCTGGCTCGCGGGAACCCTCACCGGCGGAGGCAACCACCGCGGCACCGCCCTCGCCCGCTGTGCGGCCGTGGGCAGGAACAGCTGTTCCTTCGGCGGCACCACCTATGCAGCCGGGGCGCAGGCCCGGCTCAGCCTCGGACCGACGTCCGCACCGTCGGCCCCCGGAACACGCAAGGTCCTCATCTGGTGCGGCACCCAGACCGCTTTTCCCGATGCCGGCCACCCGAGCCGGCAAGTCCTGCGCGTCAGCTTCACCAACGGCGACGACATCGCCAGCCCGGTTGGCTACGGCTGGTGGGACCTCACCCCCGACCAGGTCACCGGCCCCGACACCAATCGTCCCGTGGACACTGCCCGCTCCAACGCCTGCTGACCCAGAACGATCCGAGCCCGCCGAACCCGATGGCGCCCCGCCGGATCGACGGTCTCGGCGCGGGCTCGTGGGAGGCTGGATACGATCACCGGGTGAGTTCTGGCAAGGCCCGCAGCTGTCGACGGACGGCCGAGTCCCACGATCCCACCACGCTCGCGCGATCGTGCCGGATCATGGTGTCGGCGAGGCAGCTGGCAGCCTGGACCGGCCCGAACGGCCGTCGGGTCACTCCGGCAGGTGCGCTGCGTCCGACGGAGGTGCCGGAGGCCGCCGCGGTGCTGGGCCTTGGCGTGAAGCCGCCGGTGCGCCGCGCCGCGGATGTTCCACAGGTGCATCAAGGGTGGTTGATGGCCGTGGCTACCGGGATGATCCAGCTCACGCCTGGGCACGCCACCGCGACGGGCGACTCGCCCGTGGCCGACGGGACAACGGCCGACGGCGTGATCCTGGCTGGCTGGCTGGACGGTCTCCGGTCGATCTGCACGGATCTGTCCGATCGTCGCTATCCCGAGATGCTGCAGTGGCTCGTGCTGCTGGTACTGGAGGCCCTCCAGCGCGACGGGCCGCCCGACGATTCACCCCATGATCTGGCCAAGTACGAGCTGCTCCGGCGGGTCCATCAGGCGTTGATCGGTCAGCACACCCTGCGGGAGGCCATCGGCGAGAGCCGCTGGGCGAACTGGGTCGCCCCGCGGACCCCGCACGGCAGTGACTGGAGGCTGTTCGACCTGCTGACCGACGCGGGCGCGGTCCAGGGCACACCATCGGCACCGCAGGTGACCGCCCTGGGCCGCCTGCTGGCCGAGCGGTTGCGTGCGCTGGCCCCGGTACAGATCCAGCCGCACTGGTCGCCGCCGGCGGTGCTGTCCCAGCTGGCGGCCGCCGGCCACGACGCCGACGTGTGGCGGCTCACGGTCGACTGGCGCCGGAACCGACGTCCGCTGGACGTCGCCCGGCAACTCCTGGGCACGGCGGCCGGGACCGACGCGGCCGCCCGCGGCGCCGCCGTCCGGCTGGTCGCGCAGTACGGCGACACGGCGCTGCCAGCCTGGCACGAGGCACTGCGCAGCCAGGTCCTGGCCCCACACGCCCGTACGGTGCTGTCACGGTGGGACCAGGGTCCCGGGCCGCAGGACGGCGACGAACTATGGCTGGCGGTGGAGTGGGCCGCTGCCGCCCTGCCGCTCTGCGGGCCCGACGAGGCCCTGTCCTACCTGGCCGACGCTGCCGACCCGTCGCCCGACGGCCCGCCGAGCGCGGCCGTACTCGTCGCGGCGCTCCCCCGCTCCGGCCACCCCCAGGCGGACGAGGTGGCACAGGCCCTGGCTGCGTTCCTTGCCTCCGGCGCACCCCGCTCGATCGAGCACCAGCTCCAGGTGACGGTACGGCTCGCCGGTTGGCGACCGGCGCCCTGGCGGCGAGTGCTGATCCCGGCCACCGACAGCCTCGGCACCCTGGGCTGGGCCATCTCCGTGCTCTTCGGCTGGGGCGGCGACCATCTTCACCTCTTCCGGGCCGGACGACGCGCCTACACCGACCCCGCCTTCCCGCTGGACGAGGCCGACGACGAGGACGACGCCCGGCTGAGCCGCCTGTTCGCCACCGGCGTCCGCAAGATCGCCTACACCTACGATTTCGGTGCCAGGTGGGAGCACGAGATCCTCCTGGACAGGTTGGTCCCGGCCCCGCCCGGCCGACCGGGACCGCGGTGCCTGGCCTTCGCCGGCGACAGCCCGCTGGAATACCCCGAACTCGAGGACGACGACGGCAACCCGATTCGCGACCCGGTCATGACCAGGCGCTTCGACCTGGACCGGGTCAACGCCATCCTCGCGTCCGGGCACTACGACGTCGACGGGTGGGACCCCCACGACGATCCCGGCGACGGGGACGACGATCCCGAGAACGAGGATGAGCGGCCGGACTGACCAGGAACAACCCGCTGCGCACCGGTCCGGGCCGGACAGCGTCCAGGAGCACCGCCACCGCGGTCCACCCCGCCGATGGCCACGAGTTCCGGGATCGCCACCGATCGGGCGACGGCGATGCCCGAAGGGTCAACCGCCCCGGCCACGACCATGCAATGGCCCGGACGGGAACCGCCACCTCACGTTCCCCGGAGACCGGGACAACCTGCGGTCCGAGTGCGGCTCGGTCCGAATCAAGACCGCCCCGTTGGGTATCAGAACCGCCCCGAATTCCCTCCGCCTCCGTACCGGTACATCTGACTGACGTCGACCGGAACCTGCCCGACGGCAACGGAGCCGAGCTGATCGAGAGCCAGCGCGCCACCGATGTGGTCAGCGTAGAGCGGATGGGGGAACTCGATGTGGGGAGCTCACGAGACCAACATCGCCGGATACTTCCGAGCTCGTCGAGGTCGGGGCTGCCTTCGGGCACCTCCGGCATGCACGCATGCCTGCCAGGCCCACCTGCAGCGATTCATGCCGAACAATCGCCGCGGCCTTCCGGCACCCTCGCCCCGGGTACGGTCGAGTTGTCGAAGGCACTCGTCCAGAATTCATGCCCCCATCGCCCTCCGGCCCGCCCCGCCCCGCCGCACCTCCGCCCCCTGTCCGCACGGTCGGCCCGGCCGTGCGGACCCGACCCCTTCGGGCAGGGTCCCGTCGACAGGGCATTACCTTCCGGTTCCGAGCACAAGGGGCAATACCGTGCGTCCTGACATGATCAGAGGGCCCTTCTGCGACCACCTCAAGCGGCTCATCGCCGAGAACCCGCAGATCGCCTCACGCAGGCAAGTAGTACGTGGTGAGAGCGTCTACACCTGCGGTGACTCCGACGACCGCATCTATGTCCTCGAGAGAGGCCAGCTCAAGACCACGATCTACTCGGCCGAGGGCAAGCAGTGCCTGCTGGCGATCTACGGCGAGGGCGACACCTTCGGCGAACTGGGTGTTCTGGGGGGGATCCGGCACGAGACCGTGATCGCGATGCGCGACTCCGTCGTCTGGCACATCAACGCCGCCAGGTTCTTCAACCTTCTGGGCCGCGACCACAACCTTGTACGCTGCTACCTACGCATCATCACCGAGCGTGTGTCAGATCAACAGCAGACCATCACCCAGTTGGTCACCCTCGACGGGGAGCACCGACTCGCCGCAACCCTTCTACGGATCGGGCGCAAGCTCGGGCAACGCATCGAGGACCAGATCTGGATTGAGGGGAGAATCACGCAAGAAGAACTCGCCAGCATGGTCGGTACCACTCGTTCACGCATCGGCCTCTTCCTCAAGAATTTCCGGGAACGTGGATTGGTGCATCAATTGCAGGACGGCCGCCTGTGCCTGGACGAGACCCGGCTCCTCGACTACGTGGAGGACGGCGCCGACCCCCGCCCGCCCGCCCCGATCCCGGCACCCGTGACGACGGCGCCCCCGGCAGCGGCACCCGTGACGGCCGGGCGACGTGAGCTGGCAGCGGTAGCCGCCGGGTACGGGACGAGGGTCTGACGGCGTCACCCGGCCCGGCCGGCCCGCGGGACGAGTACCGCCCGTCAGCGTGCCGGCGTTCCCAGCACCTGACGCTGCTGCTGCACGAACCGGGTGATCGGGACGCACCGCGCGGCCCCGGTGCCGTCGAGTTGCTCGGCGGGGTCCCGAGCATCCGCAGGCTGTCCACGACGTCGGCGGCGGTGAGCGGCCGCCCGTCGTGGAAGGTGACGCCGTCACGCAGCCGCACCGTCCACCGGGTGGCGTCGTCGTTCGGGGTCACCGCGGTGGCCAGGCCCAGCTCGTAGCCGCCCGTGCCCAGCAGCATCAGGGAGTCGTACACGTGCCGGACGACGAGCAGGCTGGCGCCGTTGCTGGCCGTCCGCGGGTCGGCACCCGAGGTGTTGGTGCCGTCGAACGCGCCGATCCGCAACGGGGTCGCGGGTGACGTCCAGTCCCCGCCGGCACGCTCCTTCGTCGACGGGCTTGTTGGTCGAGCGAGCTGTCGAGGGGTCCAGGTCGAGCGACCTGGATCAGGTCCGGCGGACCACGTCAGCGGCGACCGCGCGGGCCAGCGCCGGGTCGGACCGCAGCCGGTGCTTGAGCACCTTGCCGATCCCGCCGCGCGGCAGCGCGTCGACGGGCACCACGACGTCCGGGACCTCGTGCGGTGGCAGCCGGTCGGCGACGAACCGCCGCAGCTCGTCGGGGCTGACGGGCCGGCGGGTCTCGACCCCGGCGACGAGGCGCGCGGCCGGCCCGTCGGACACCAGGACGACGGCGGTGTCGACGACGTCCGGGTGCGCGTGCAGCGCGTCCTCCACCGCCGAGCCGCGGATCCGGCGCCCGTCCCGGACCATCCCGTCGGCCGCCCGGTCCACCAGGCGCAGGGCGCCGTCGCCGTCCAGCAGGCCGAGATCGCCCATCCGCGTCCAGCCGTCCCGGAACGTCCCGTCGTCGCCGTCCAGGTACCAGCGGGACGGCGCGTCGCACCGCAGCCAGACCTGGCCGATCACGCCGGCGGGCAGGGGCTGGCGGGCCTCGTCCCGGATCTCGATCCGGGTACCGGGCCGGGGCGGCCCGACCGACCCGGCGGGGACCGGCCCGGCACCGACGACGAGCTGGGTGCCGGCGGGTGCCGCCTCGGTCGAGCCGTAACCGATGACGATCCGGGCGCCCGGCAGGTACTGCCCCAGCGCGGCGACGACCGGCGCCGGCACCATCGTCGAGCCGAGCAGGACGGCACCGAGCGCGTCCAGCGGCCGGCCGGTGAGCAGGTCGGCGGCGACGAGGCGGGTGGCGAGCGGCGCCGGCAGGATCACCGTCCCGGCGTGGGTTCCGGTGAGGGCGTCCGCGACCGCCGCCGCGGACAGATCGGTGAGGACGTGCACGGTGGACCCGCCGACCAGGGCGATCAGGATCGCGCTGTGCCCGGCGTTCGACCCCAGCTCCACCGGCGCCAGCACGCTCGGTCCGGCGCCCGGCAACCGGCCGCCGGTGGCGTGGCCGTACGTCAGGTTGGCGTGGGGCACGGCGACCGGCTTGGCCCGGCCCGTGGTGCCCGAGGTGTGGATGATCTCGGCGACGTCACCCGGACCGACCGGTACGGCGTCCGGTTCCGGACCCGTCACGTCGGCCGACACCTCGTCGGGGGTTCCGCTCCAGTCCGGTCCGCCGGGGTCGTCACCGCCGGTGGGGACACCGGCGCCATGCAGCACGCCGGTCGCGCCGCAGCGGCGCAGCCGCGCCGCCACCTCGCTCGGCCCGATCCCCGCGGGCAGTCCGACGACCGTCGCTCCGGTCAGGTAGGTGCCCACCACGGCGACGGCGTGCTCCACCCAGTCGCCCGGGCGGGTGCCGTCGAAGACGAGCCCGATCCGATCGCCCGGGCGCACCCCGCGCCCGCGCAGGCCGGTCGCGACCCGCCGGGCGCCGTCCCACCACTGCCCGCAGGTCAGCACCCGGGACCCGTCGACGACGAGGGCCGCACGATCGCCGTCCCCCGGCAGCCGGGACCGCACGAGGTGCGGCACGGTCAGGTCGCCCCCGGTCACGGGCCGACCTGCGCGCCGGCGGGAGCGGCCATCGCCGCCAGCAGGTCGGGCGTGTACAGCTCGGCGAGCGGCAGCACGCCGGCGACCGCGTCGAAGTAGCGCTGGGTCCACTCCGAGCTCGAGGCGACGGTGCGCAGCAGGGCCACCCGCTTGTCCCGGGCCTCGGCACTGGCCACCATGAGCGTCGCCCGGTAGTTCTCGGTGAGGCGGGCGTCCCGGTCGGCGGCGAACGCCGCCAAGGCCACGGCCACCGCGGCCGGGTCGTCCAGGTGGTCGCCGACCCGCTCGACCAGGAGCTCGGCCTGCATCAGCGCGTCCGTGATGCCACGGGCGGTCAGCGAATCCTTGTGGTGACCGGCGTCCCCGACGAGCACCCAGCCGTCACCGTGGGCCTGCCGGAAGAAGTTCTGCTGGTCCCCGGTGCCGAAGAGGCGCTCGACCTGTTCGGCGTCCCGCACCTGGTCCCACAGGGCAGGGGCGTTGCACCGCACGTTCTCGAGGTACGCCGACCGCGCGTCGCGCCGTACCTCGTCGAAGCGGCTCTGCGGGTGGTAGGCCGCCACGAGGACCGCGCCGTCGTTGGTCGGCACCGCCGACACCCAGCCGGTCGGACCCTCGTACATCTCGAACGCCGTCCGCGGTCCCTTCCACACGGTGTAATAGGCGCAGGTCAGGCGCGGGTCCGCGACCAGGGTGCCGGCACCGACCAGCCGCGCGACCCTCGAGCGCATCCCGTCGGCCCCGACCACGAGCCGGGCGTGCTCGGCGACCTCGCCTCCCCCGGGACCGCGCAGCCGGACGCCGGTGACCCGGTCGCCGTCCGCCAGCAGGCCGACCAGCTCGTGCCCCGGACGCAGCTCCGCCCCCGCCGCGACGGCGGCGGTGGCGAGAATGCCGTCGAGCACGTACCGCCGGGGCGCGTACGCCTGACGGAACCCGTCGACCCCCTGCGAGCAGCCCTCGACCCGCACGTCTCCCAGCTGGTAGACGACGTGGCGCAGGGGCGGGCATCCCGAGGCCCGGACGGCGTCCAGCACCCCCCAGCGTGCCAGCCGCGCCACGCCGGGCTGCTGGACGTAGAGCGTCGAGAGGGTGTCCGACGGCAGGGTCACCCGGTCGACGAGCAGCACCCGGTAGCCGCGTCGCGCGAACAACATGGCGGTGGGGGCGCCCGCGCACCGGGCACCCACCACGACGACGTCGTACACACCTCACCCCACGTCGGCGGCACGGGTCGCGTACATCCCCCAGTGCTGGGGGGTGAGCGCGACGTCCTCGAGGGTGCCCTGCACGAACAGGCGCTCCCAGCCGCCGCCCCCCTTCTCCGGGGGGATCCAGGGCCGGGTGAAGACCTCGCGCAACGCCTCGCCCGCGGCCGCCCGCAACCCCATCAGGTGGTAGTACGAGCTCAGCGTCGCCAGGTGGATGAAGAAGTGGATCCGGTCGGAGCGGCCGAAGGCCTCCTCGTAGAGGAACACGGTGGCCCGGCCCTTCAGTCCCGCGTTCCACGCCTCGCACATCGCCCGGGCGAACGCCCGCGCCTCGGTCCGGAACTCGTAGCGGACCTCGCCCACCCGGTGCAGGAGGATGCCGCAGTTGGCCGAGTGCAGCACGGCGTCCGGGGGCACCGAGGTCTGCTGCTGGGCGGTGGGCACGTCGAACGTCCACAGCCCGTCGTCCCCCTGCCGGACGGCGTCCGGTGTGCTGCCCGCGGTGCCCATGCTGCCCGTCGAGGAGGGGACCAGCACGCTCTCGTGCAGGCTGCCGTCGAGGAACAGCCGGTCCCAGGACCCGCCGCCGCGTTCGGCCGGTACCCGCTCGCGCATCACGACGTCCCGCCAGCCGGTGTCCTTCGTCCCCAGCTCCACCAGCCGCTCGTACGCGTGCAGCGACGTCAGGTGCAGCAGCCAGTGCAGGCGGTCCTTGACCCCGAAGGTCTCCTCGTAGACGAGGACCGTGATGATGTCGGAGTAGTTCGTGTTCAGGTACTCCGCCAGCTCGCGGGCGAACTGGCGCCCCTCGGACCGGAACTCGGCGTGCAGCTGTCCGATCCGCTCGACGATCACCCCCGAGTTCGCCGAGTGCAGGATCTTGTCCGCCGCCACGGACGTCTGGTCCTGCGCCGTGGGAAGGACGACGCTGCGGGCCTGCTCCTGGGACACGGTCATCTCCTGCCTCCTCGGGTCACCTCGGCCGACGGGAGCCGACCCTAGGGACCGCGTCCGCACCCACGCTGCCCACAATTGACCATTCGCCCGCCGGCGTCCCGCCCCGTGGGTGCTCACTGCTGCGCATCGGGTGACGCCCGCTCTGGCTACCCTGACGGCATGAGGCCTGCACCCACCGACACCCTGCAGCCGATGCCCACCGACTGGACCCGTGCGCTGTGCGTGGTCGCGCATCCCGATGACATGGAGTTCGGCGGATCCGGCGCCGTGGCCGTGTGGACGGCCGCCGGCAAGGAGGTCCGCTACCTGCTGCTCACGCGGGGCGAGGCCGGCATCGACGCCAAGGAGCCGAAGGTGGCCGCCGAGCTGCGCGAGGCCGAGCAGCGCGTCGCCGCCGAGGCCGTCGGCGTCACGTCCGTCGAGTTCCTCGAGCACCCGGACGGCACGCTCGAAGCCGGGATCCCGCTGCGCCGGGACATCGCCGCGGCGGTGCGCCGCCACCGTCCGGAACTGGTGGTCGGCTACAACTACCGGGACACCACGTTCACCGGCAAGTGGAACAGCGCCGACCACCGGGTCGCCGGGCGGGCGCTCCTCGACGCCGTCGGCGACGCCGGGAACCGCTGGGTGTTCCCCGAGCTCGGCCTCGAGCCGTGGGCCGGCGTCCGCTACGTGGCGATGACGTCGTCCCCGCGCCCGACGCACGCCCTCGACGTCACCACCGGGATCGACCGGGCCGTCGCCTCGCTGGAGGCGCACCGCGAGTACCTCGCGGCACTGGGCTTCACGTCGTCCGTCCGGGAGCCTCTCGTGGGGCTGTATCAGCAGGTGGGCCAGCGGTTCGGCGACGTGCCGGCGGTCGCCTTCGAGGTCGTCGCCCGCTGAGGGGCCACCGGTGACGGTAGGTTCGGCCCGGGGTCGTGCCGGAGCCCCGGCCGAGGGGCCTGTACTCGAAGGGGTGGAACGTGACCGCATTCGTCGCCCTGCTGCGCGCCGTGAACGTCGGCGGGGGCAGCAAGCTCACCATGGCGGACCTGCGCGCCACCGTCACGGGCCTCGGGCACCGTGACGTGCAGACCTACCTGCAGAGCGGCAACGCCGTGTTCACCAGCGGTGACGACAACCCCGACCGGGTCGGTCCGATGCTGGAGCAGGCCCTGGCCGAACGGTTCGGCCTGCGGACGCAGGTACTGCTGCGCACCGCCGAGGAACTGGCGGACGTGGTCGCCGCCAACCCCTACCTCGACCACCAGGACGACTTCACCAAGTTGCACGTCACCTTCCTCACCGCCGCCCCCGAACCGGAGCGTGCGGACGTCGAGGTGCCCGCCGGCGAGACCGGCGTGCTCACGGTGCGCGGCCGCGAGGTGTACCTGCACTGTCCGGACGGTTACGGCCGCACGAAACTCAACAACGCCTTTCTCGAGCGGCGGCTCGCCCGGCCGGGGACGACGCGCAACTGGAAGTCCGTCGTCGCCCTGCACGACCTGCTGCACGCCTGACCGTTCCCCCGGCCCCCGCCGGCGTCCTGGGCCTGCTGCGCCGACGGGCGAACGCCTCGTTCATGGGCAATTCGCGCGTAGGCTGGAGGGCCAGCCGGAACCGGCAAGCCAGCAAAGGAGATCCGCTCCGTGACCGCGAAGCTCTACGGCATCACCCTCGACTGCCCCGACCCCGCCGTGCTCGGCACGTTCTACGGGGCCCTCACCAACCTCAAGGAGACGTACGCCAGCGACGCCTACGTGGGGCTGGGCGGCGAGGGCGGCCCGGCCATCGGCTTCCAGCGGGTGGAGGGCTTCACCCCCCCGAAGTGGCCGACCCAGGAGGTCCCGGCGCAACTCCACCTGGACTTCGCCGTCGACGACCTCGACAGCGCCGAGGCGAAGGCGATCGAGCTGGGCGCGACCCGCGCCGAGCCCCAGCCGCAGCCCGACCGCTGGCGGGTGCTGCTCGACCCGGCCGGGCACCCGTTCTGCCTGTGCAAGATGTGACCTGACCACGCACGGTCGGGCCCGTGACCCGCGGGTCACGGGCCCGCCCGCGTCACGTGGCCCCCCGCCCCAGGCCCCTGCGCCGGCCTGATGAGGGCACCCGGCCGCTCACTTCTGACCGTCCGGCGGGGTCCCTCCGCCCGTACCGTCGAACCGAGCCGGTCCGCCGTCGTCGAAGGAGGCCCCGTGACCGAGACCACCTCGGGACTCGTCGTTCCCGACCTGCTGTCCCTGCGCGTGGCCCAGAGCCCCGACAACACCGTCATGAACGTCAACGGTGAGACGAGCCTGACCTACGCGGAGTGGGACCGCCGCACCAACGCGATGGCCCGCGGCCTCCTCGACCGCGGCGTGCAACCCCAGCAGGTGGTCGCGCTGTTCTTCGGCGGCCTGCACTGGATCGAGTACGTCCTCGCCTACCTGGCGGTGCTGAAGGCGGGGGCCACCGCCATGCACCTCAACGACACCATGCCTGCGGCCGAGGTCGAGCGCCGCCTCCGGCAGTGCGGCGCGACAGGCGTCATCCGCGGGTCGGCGCAGACCTTCCCCGCCCGCGAGGGCAGGTGGGTCCTCACCGTCGCCGACCTGGAGGGGCCCGACGACGCGCCGGTCGACGTCGGGCTCACCCCGGAGCACATCAGCGACATCCTCTACTCGTCGGGCACCACCTCGCAGCCGAAGGCCGTCCGGGTGCCGCACGGCAACCTCACGTTCGGCCAGGGCCCCCAAGGGTTCCGCCAGCTGGGGGACCCGAGGCCCCTCGTCACCCCCATGCAGGTCGGCACGACCGCGAGCGTGACCACGACGAGCATCGCCCTGACCCTGCGGGCGACGCTCGTGGTGAGCCCGCCCGGGGACGTCGAGCGGATGGCGGAACTCATCGCGCAGTACGCCATCGGCTCGGTGATGATCAACCCGATGGTCGGCGCCCGGATGGTCGCCACCCGGATCCACCAGCGGCACGACCTGAGGTCGGTGCACACCCTGGGCACCGCGGCGGCCCCGATGCCGCCCCCGATCGCCGACCGGCTGCTCGAGATGTTCCCCAACGCCCGGATGCGCGGCGCGTACACCGAGATCTCCGCCGTGCCCGGCGTCATCGTCACCACCTACGACCCGGCCCGCCCCCTCGTCGTCGGCCGGCCCACCACGAACACCGAGGTGCAGGTCGTCGACGAGCACGGCGACCGGGTCCCCGACGGCGAGCTCGGTGAGATCCGGATCCGGTTCCGCGGGCCCCGACGCCGGTTGCTCGACCCCTCGCTCGAGGCTCCCGGCGGCTGGACGCGCACGCAGGACCTGGGCCGCGTCGACGAGGACGGCACCCTCCGCCTCTTCGACCGGGTGTCGGACGCCGTGCGGATCGACGGGTACCTCGTCTCGACGATCGAGGTCGAGGCCGTCGTCCACCGGCACCCCGCGGTGCGGGAGGCGGCCGTGATGGGCGTGCCCGGTCCGGACGGCGCGCCGGAACTGGCGCTCGCCGTCGTCCTGGACGACGGGCCGGACGCCCTGGGCGACCTGCAGCGGTTCCTCGCCGCCCGGCTGGAACCGCACCGCACCCCCACCCGCTACCTCGCGCTGCCCGCCCTGCCGTTCCTGCCCAACGGCAAGGTTCGCAAGGTCGAGCTGCGCCAGCGGTTCCGCGAACTGGCCCACCGGTGAGCGGGGGCGACTTCACCCCGGTCACGGCGCTGCTCGCCCACCGCGCCCGGCACCACCCCGACGCCAGGCCGCTGTGCGTCGACGGGACCGGATGGCTCGACTTCGGCACCTGGGACGCCCGGTCCGACGCGGTGGCCCGCGGGCTGCTCGCGCGCGGGCTGCGGCGCGGCGACCGGGTTGCGCTGTTCTTCAACGGCCTGGACTGGATCGACTACTCCGTCGCGTACTTCGGCGTCCTCAAGGCCGGTGGCACCGCCACGCACCTGTGCGACCTGCTCGGTCCCGACGAGCTGACCCGCAGGCTGCGCCACGCCGAGCCCGTCGGGACCGTCCACGGCACGGGGAGCGGCCCCACCGGCGTCCCCGCCGGAGCGACCGGTTGGACGGCGACCACCGGCGAGATCGCCGTCCCGGACGGCGATCCGCCGGGCGTCGTCCTCGGCCCGCAGGACTGTTGCGACATCCTCTACACCTCGGGCACGACCGGCCCCGCCAAGGCCCTGCTCAACCCGCACGGCAACGTCAGTTCCGGGCGCAACTGGTCGGCGCTCGCCGAGGACATCTTCGACCCCGACCGGCCCCTGTTGTGCCCGTTGCCGCTCGGCACGGCCTACAGCGCCAGCACCGCGGGCGCGTTCGCCGTCGCCTCCCGGGCGCCGGTCATCGTCAGCGACCCGGACGACGTCGAGCGGATGGGAGCGCTCGTCGAACGGCACCGGGTGGCGTCGTTGATGATCCGTCCGCGGGCGGCCGCCGAGTTGGTGCAGCGCCGCCTCGGCGAGCGCCACGACCTGAGCAGCGTCAGCGTGATCGGGATCGCCTCCGGGGCGCTGGCACCGCGGGTCGCCCGCGGGCTGCTCGCGATGATGCCGGCCGCGACGATCACCACCGCCTACGGCGGCGGCGCCGAGGCGGTGCCCGCCCACGTCCGGGCCAACTACGATCCGGACCGCCCCCGCTGCCTGGGCCGGGCCCAGGCCGGCACGGACCTCGCCGTCACCGACGACGCGGGCCTGCCGGTGTCCCCGGGCACCCTCGGGGAGATCAGGGTGCGCACCGCGGCGCCGCGCCGGCGCTACCTCGACCCCGAGGCGGAGGCCCGGGTGTTCGTCGACGGCTGGGTGCGCACCGGGGACGTCGGCCACCTCACCGGGGACGGCGAACTGGTCTTCTTCGACCGCGGCGAGGACGTCGTGCGCACCACCGCCGGCCCGGTGTCGTCGATCGTGGTCGAGAACGCCCTCATGGAGCACCCGGCGGTCCTCGAGGCCGCCGTCGTGGGGCTGCCCGGTGACAACGGGGATGAGCAGGTGGTGGCGGCCGTGCGCCTGGCGCCGACGCACGCGACGCCGACGCCGGACCTGCGCGTCACGACCGCGCCGCTCCCCCCGCCCCAGCGGCCCGTCGAGGTACACGTGCTCGCGGCGTTGCCCCGCGACCCGATCAGCGACAAGGTACTGAAGACCCGGCTGCGCGAGCACCTGCGTCGCACCCGCTCCGCCGGCACCACGCCGACGTCCCCGCCGCACCACTGACCATGTCCGCCCCCGTCACGAAGGAGCACGTCCGTGGAACACCGCGCCACCGGCAGGTTCGACCTCACCAAGACCGATGAGCCGCCGTTCGATGACGCACCCGGGGCGACGCTCGGCCGTTCGGTCGTCACCAAGCAGTTCCATGGTGACCTCGTCGGCACCAGCGTGACCCACATGACCACCGCCATCAACACCGACCTCGGGTCGGCCTCCTACGTCGCGATCGAACGCGTCCAGGGCACCCTCGCGGGGCGTACCGGCACGTTCGTGCTGCAGCACAACGCCGTCAACGACCGCGGCGCCCGGCACCTCAGCATCGTCGTCGTGCCCGACTCGGCGACCGACGAGCTGGTGGGGCTCCGCGGCTCGCTGGACGTCGTCATCACGCCGGACCGCCACGAGTACGTCCTCGACTACACGTTCGCACCGCTCCCCGCCACCGGCGCGAGCTGACCCGACCGCGTGCTCACTTCTGAACGGTGAGGTGGTTGCCACCGGCGGAACCATGGTGGGTACACCCATCGCACCGAGGAGGTGAACACCGTGAAGAAGCTCACTGTCCGCAAGGTCGAGAACATCCGGACCAGCTCCGTGGCCGCCGCCTGCAGCAAGCCCAAGTAGGTGCGGGCCCCGCGCCACCACGGGAGTCCCCGCGGCCCCGCGCCGCGGGAACTCTCCCGCGACCGGTGACTCCACCGGTCGCCGTGGCCGACCGCCGCCGACACGTCGCCGGCCCCGGCCGATCCCCCTGCACCGGAGGCCCCGCGTGGAGAGCTACCCCCGCGACGCCGTCGTCCGTGTCCCCCGGTTCGCCAGCCGCCGCGAGGGCGACGAGGCCATCGTCAGCACCCCGGACGCGGACGTGCTGCTCTGCTTCCCCGTCGAGGGTCTCGACGTCCTCGACGACCTCTCCCGGGGGCTCACCGTCGGACAGATGGCCGACCGGTACCGGGACCGCCACGGGGAGCCCCCGGACATCGAGGACTTCCTGCACGCCCTGACCGATCAGGGGTTCCCCCTCGAGGTCGTCCGGCACCCCGCGCCGTCCGACGCCGTCGCGCCTGTCCCGGCAGGTGCGCACGACCACGGGCCCACCTCCCCCACCGGGGGGCGTCACCGGGCGGTGAGCTTCGACGGCATCCCGCCCGCCGTCGCCCGACGTCTCTGCGGCACCCCGGTGCTCGTCGGCTTCGCCCTGCTCGTCGCCGTCGGCGTGGTCGCGGCCGGAGACGACCCGGGGCTGCTGCCCGGCGCGACGGCCCTGCTGTTCCCGAACGGCCATTTCGCCGCCCTCACCCTGGCGACGCTCCTGCTCGCCCTCGCTGCGGTGTTCCTGCACGAGACCGCGCACGCAGTGGTGGCCCGCTCGACCGGTGCTTCCAGCCGGCTCGTGCTGGGTAACCTCATGTACACGATGGTGGCGCAGACCGAGATCAGCTCGATCTGGCTGGCCCCCCGGCGCACCCGGTACCTCGCCTTCCTGTCCGGCACCGTGGTCGACCTCGTCGCCGCGTCCCTGCTCGTCGACGTCCTGTGGGCGCAACGGCACGGCTGGATCGCGCTGCAGGACACCGTCGTCGCCCCGCTGCTGTCGGCCTTCCTGTTCACCTACGGGGCCCGCATCTCGTTCCAGTTCCTCTTCTACCTGCGCACCGACCTCTACTACGTGCTGTCGACGGCCCTCGGGTGCAAGAACCTGATGACCGACACCGAGGACCTGCTGCGCAACCTCCTCGCCCGGGCGCTCCGCCGTCCGGCCCATGTCGACCAGTCCGGCATCCCCCGGCACGAGCTGCGCGGCGTGCGGGTCTACGCCGCGTTCTACGCCCTCGGCCGGACGTTCTGGCTGGGCGTGTTGGTGTTCTTCTACCTGCCGCTGCTGTGGGGCTACAGCCAGCAGTTCGTGCTGCTCGCCACCGGGCGCCCGCACCGTTTCGGGACCTTGGACTTCGTGGTGGTCGCCGGCCTGGCGTTCCTGATCGACGGCGGCGGGATCCTGATGTGGGTGCGCGGCCTGCGGGCACGCCGTCGGGCGGCGCGCGGCGCCGCCCGGTAGCCGTCACCGGGCATCCGCCGCACCCAGCACCAGGCAGCTGTTGAACCCGCCGAACCCGAAGCTGTTGCTCACGGCCCAGCGCACCCGGACCTCCTCGGCCTGCCGGCCGACGAGCCGCAGCCGGGTGCCGGCCGGCCGGTCGAGGTGCGGGTTGGGGTGCACGAACCCGCCCTCCAACTGGACGACGGTCGCCACCGCCTCGACCACCCCGGCGGCGCTCAGGGTGTGCCCGACGAGCGCCTTCGTCGCGTTGACCCACGGCCCAGGCCCCGGCCGGCCGAAGACGTCGGCGAGCGCGGCCGCCTCCGCGTCGTCCCCGGACGGCGTGGCGGTGGCGTGGGCGTTGACGTAGCCGACCTCGTCGGGGGCCACGCCCGCACGGTCGAGGGCGACGCGCACGGCCCGGGCCTCCCCGGCCGGGTCGGGACTGCTCAGGCTGTTCGCGTCGAGCACCTGCGCCGCCGCCGCGAGCACCGCCCGGGGCGGCTGGCACCGGTGCCGGACGACGTCCACGGCCTCGATCACCACGCACGCGGCCGCCTCGCCGGGTACCAGACCGGCGCGGTCGGCGTCGAACGGCCGCGGGTGCACCGGCCCCCGGAACCCGTCCGCGGCGGCGGGACCGGGGGCGAGCACTCCGAGCGCGCCGAGGGCGGCACGGGCCTGCGGGTCCAGTCGGTGGAGAGCGCCGATCGCCAGGCAGGCGTCCGCCGCTCCGCTGGTGACCATCCTGGCCGCGTGCAGCACCGCCGCGTTCCCGCTGGACGACGAGGCCCCGACGGTGCAGCCCTCCCCCGTGATCCCGAGGGCCTGGCTGACCGCGCCGACCTGGTGGGTGTCCTCGACGTGCAGCGGGTACCGGGTGGGCAGGTAGCGTGGTTCGCGGGCGAAGACGTCACGCTGCCCGAGGGCGTACCCGGTCGTCACGTTGTTGCCGCCCACGACGACGCCGACGCGGTCCGGGGCGACGTGGCCCCGCTCCAGCCCGGCGTCCAGCCAGGCCTGCGTGGCCGCGTGCAGGGCGGCCTGGATCCACACCGGTGCCCGGTGCCCCGCCTTCCGGACGGCGGAGCGCAGCGCGCCGTCCAACCCGGCGACGGCATGGAGACAGTCCGGGAACGCGAACCCCGTCAGCGGCGCCGACAGCACCGGCTCGCCTCCCGGGCCGGGTGAGGTCACCACCCCGCTACGACCTGCCCGCAGCGACGCGGCGAAGGCGGCGACGTCCGTGCCGATGGACGACACGATCCCCAGGCCGGTGACGACGACCGGGCGGGTCACGGCCGTCCGGCGGCGTGCCGGGTGAGCACGGCGACGAGCGAGCGCACGTCCTTGACCTGGGCGAACTCCGTCGGGGAGATGACCAGTCCGAGCTCTTCCATCGACAGGGCGACGATCTCCATCCGGTCGATGGAATTGGCTCCCAGGTCGCTGAGCCGCCCGTCGAGGGTCACGCTCTCAGCCAGGACCTCCGGCAGCACCTGCACCGTCGTCCGGCGGACGACGTCCAGCACCTCCGACTCGCCCATAGCGGTCTCTCCTCTTCTGTCGGGCCGGCGCCGGGGTGGTCCGGCACCGGGTGGTCCGTTCGCTCCGGTCCGTTCGCTCGGCGCTC
Source organism: Kineosporiaceae bacterium (assembly GCA_036518955.1). Lineage (GTDB taxonomy): Bacteria > Actinomycetota > Actinomycetes > Actinomycetales > Kineosporiaceae > DATDMG01. Next base: position 18,163 of record DATDMG010000480.1, read on the forward strand.
AGCCACGGCCGGCCGTCGTCCACTCGTAGCGGCGGTGGTAACCGGAGATCCCGGTGAACACCAGCAGCTCGCGCTTGCCCGCGTACCGGGACAGCACAGGCGCGTACCGGTCGACGTCCACGGTGTGCGACTCCATCGGCACCAGGCAGTCCCGGGCGGCGCGGGTGAGCTCGACGTACTCGTCGAAGCCCAGTCCGGCCCGGGCGGCGATCCCGTCACGGACGACGCCGGCGGCCGCGGACGCCACCGAGCGCTCGTCGACGGTCCCGCTGAAGAACTCGGCCGAGCACCCGGAGCCGTAGGAGTAGAGGCCGACGCGGGCGCCGCCGGACACGGCGGCCGGGTCGAGCGACTCCAGCAGGCCGGCGAGGGCCAGGTAGACCGAGCCGGCGCACAGGTTGCCGACCTGGCGGGGGTACTCCAGGCCCGGCAGTACCCGCCGGGCGAAGTCGGCGTCGACGGCCGCCGGGTCGTGGATCCCCGCCTCCCGCATCAGCTTGCGGTGCCCGGCCCGGACCATGCCGGCGAACGGGGTGTGCATGAGCAGGTGGTCGAACGTCGTGACGAAGTCCGCCCCCTCGACCACCTCGGCGTAGTGCCCGAAGGCCTGGGTGAGGCAGTCGAGGTAGGTGAACAGCGAGCGGTCGGAGTCGGCGATGTCGAAGGTCGGCGCCGGGCGGGCCGAGTCGAGGGTCTCGTAGCTGTGCAGCCCGAACGCGCCGGGGTCGAGCGTGAGCAGCCGCGGTTCGGCCCCGACGAGCAGCGCCGCGCTCCCGTGGCCCATCGCCGGCTCGGCGTACCCGGCACGGGCGTCCACGAGCGAGACGTCCGTAGCGATCACCAGCACCCGGGCGCCGGGTGACACCCCCGACGCGACGTACCCGGCCGCCAACTGCAGCGCACCGGTGGCCGCGTAACACGCCTGCTTGACCTCCAGCAAGCGGCAGCGGCGTCCCAGACCGAGGTACTCGTGCACGTAGGAGGCGAGGGACTTGCTGTAGTCCAGGCCCGACTCGGTCGCGGTGACGAGCACCTCGATCCGGTCCCGCTGCTGCGACGTCAGGGCGTCGAGCAGCGGGCGGGCGGCGTTGACGGCGTTCGTCACCGGGTCCTCGCACGGCAGACCGACCGATCGGGACCGCATCATCAGGTTGTCCAGCCGGGCCGCGTCGAGCCCCCGCCCGGCGAACAGGTCCGGCACGGGGATCTGCGCCACCCCGCAGTACACGTTCAGCCCGTCGATGCCCACGGGCGGGGCCGCGCTCACCGGACCACCCGCCCGGCGAGCAGGTCGGCCATGGCGTCGAGGTCCGGCAGGTCGCTGAACGCGGCGAGCGGCACCCGCGTCCCGAGCCGGTCGAGGACCGTCAGGATGATCTCCACCCGGTCCACGGAGTCTGCGCCGAGCTGGCGGAGGTGCCGGTCCCCGCGCACGTCGGCCGCCGACACGGTCGGCACGATCCGCAGGACGGCGTCCCGGATCTCCTCGACGATCCGGGCGCGGTCCGGGGGGCTGGTCTGGGCCATGCGGTCATCCCTTCGCATCTCGGGCGGCCCGGACGGCGGGCCACCCACGGCCGGTCCACGGGTTCACGGCCGGGTTCACGGCCGGGCTCACGGCCGGGTTCACGGCCGGGTTCACGGCTCACCACCGGTGGCTGCGATCCGCTGCGTACTCACGGCGAGCAAGGAGTCCGACGCCCGGTCCCGGATCACCACGTCGACGACCTCCGGGTTCCCGGCGCCGGCACCTGGCCGCCAGGCCACCTCGCACCGCAGCACCGCGTCGGCGTCCGCGTTGCCCGCGTAGCAGAGCTGGTGGTCCAGGACGGCGCGGCCGAGGAACGCGCGGTGGTCGCGCCCGAGCCGCCGCCACAGCCGCAGCACCGCCCAGTCGACGACCGAGAAGTACGACGCGAAGTACAGCAACCCGACCCCGTTGAGGTCGCGGCTGGGCTCCACGGCGTAGTCGATCGCGAACCGGACGGCGGCGTCGCCGCCGGGCACGAACGTCCCGTCCCGACGGGCCCGGGCGTAGACCGGCCGGGGGGAGAAGCCGTCCGGCAGCACCGGCAGGTGCCGGTGCCGGAACCCGCGGGGTGACGACCGCACCAGGTCGGTGTTGCGGTCGGGCCGGGAGCGGGCGATCCACCGGTTGAACGTCTCGACGTAGAGGCAGTCCTCGTCGGCGTAGGAGTAGAAGTCCTCCGGTACGAGCGGCTGCACCGGCCCGCCGGTGTCGCGGCGCAGCCGGTGCACCGTCAGCACCGATTCGCTGCCGAACCCGAAGACGCGCGAGACCACCTGCAACCTATCGCCGAACGTCAGCCGCAACGGGTGGAACCGCACGCTGCCCCGCACCCGGTAGTAGTAGAACGACAGGTAGGTCGGGGCGCCGTCCTGGGTGTGGGCCGCGTAGGCGTCGACGTCGCACGCGGCGCTCACGGCGTCCCACGTCCAGTCCCCGAGCCGGCCGACGAAGAGCGAGTTCGGCCCGCACATCCCCGGGGTCACCAGCACGTGGCGCACCAGACTGCCGTCGGCCGACCGGACGACGCCGGCGTCCGGTCGCGGCACCGTCCGGACGGTCATCGCGACCGCCCCACCAGCACCGGCTCGCCCGCGCGCACCGACCCGCCCGCGGGGACGGCGTCGACCTCGGCCTGGACGTGCGCCGCCGCGTCGGTCGGGACATCGGCCGGGCGGTTCGCCGGGCCGCCGGCGACTGCGGTGACGAACTGAGCCATCGCCTCGTTGACGTCCTCGGCGTGGGTGAGCGAGGGGAAGTGGCCGGCGTCCGCGAGCTCCAGGTAGCGGGCGTCGGGGATCAGCCCGTGCAGCAGGTGCGCGGTCTTCGCCGGGATCACCGTGTCGAACCGGCCCTGCACGATCAGGGTCGGCACGGCCACCTCGGGCAGCCGGGACCGCAGGTCCGGGCGGGCCGCGAAGACGTCGAGGTAACGCAGCCCGATCCGCGGGTCCATGCTCTCGCACCGCAGCAGCAGGCCCTGCCAGTGGGCGCGTTCGGCGGTCATCCGGGCCGACGCCGACCCGGTGACGACGGCGTCGAAGTCCTGGCCGGCGACGGTCTCGAGCCGGTTGATCTCCCCCATCCGGTTCCCGATCTTGAATGAGCTGCCGATGAGAGTCAAGGACGCCGCCTGATGCGGGTGACGCAACACGTACGACAGACCGACCAGCCCGCCGAACGACGCCCCGGCGACGTGCACCGGCCCGTCGCACCCCAGCTGCCCCACCGCGCCGTGCACCAGGTCGGCCAGGGCGTCGAGGGAGTCCGGGCTGCCGTCGCTCGCCCCCACCCCGGGATGGTGGACGGCGACCAGCCGGAACCGGTCGGCGAGACCGGCGAACTGGCCGCAGAACAGCCCCGCCCCGATGTTGAAGGGAGGCAGCAGCACGAGCGTCGGCCCGGTCCCGGCGCCGAACGTCTCGATCGCGGCCCCCGACACCTGTACCACGTCGCGACGCACCCGCGGGCAGTGCGCCCGCAGCACCGCCGCGGTCTCGTCGCCGGGCGCCGACGGCTCCCGCAGAGCTGCCGCCACGTCGTCCGGCACCTGCTCGGCGGGACGGTAGACGGCCTCCGCCGCGGCGGCCACGGGGCCCGCCGTCACCAGGTCGCGCGGCGGCGGACCGCTGCGCAGCAGCCGGGCGATACGCCGCCCCGCGTCGGCCGCCCGCCTGGCGTCCAGGCCCACGGGGACGGCGAAGCGCACCGCCCGAGCCAGGTCGGGGGTGTCCGCGAGATGTGGCGCACCGCGCACCCCCGTCTCGGCGAGCACCCAGGCGAGGAACGCCGGCACCGGCTGGGCGAAGCCCTCGAACCGCTCGAGGCGGCCGGTGTCGAGCAGCACGCAGTGGGCGCCGTCCGGCAGCACCGGCGCCCCCGCGGCGGCGAGCTCGTGGCGCAGGGCGGCGACAGCCGCCACCCGTGCCCGCACGGCAGCCGTCACGGCGGTCGTGTCGGCGAGCGCGGCGGCCGCCTGCCGTCGTGCCAGCAGGGGCAGCTCGTGGGCCTGTCCGGCACGGTGCGCCCGCACGGCAGCGGCCAGCGAGTGATCGCGGGTCGCCAGCAGCCCGCCGGAGGTGACGGAGAAGTTCTTCGTCAGGCTCATCGTCACCGCGTCGGCCGTCGCGAGCAGCCGGCTCACCTCCGCCCACGGGTCGGGACCGGGACGGGCCGCCAGGACGTTGTCGACCACCCGGGTCGCATCCAGCACGAGCGGGACGCCGTGGGGCCGGGTCAGCCGCCGCACCCGGGCCAGTTGCTCGGCCGTGACCGGCAGGCCGCCGCCGGCGTTCGTGGCCAGTTCGACGCACACGAACGCGACGTGCGCGCCCGGCGCGCGCAGCAGGGTGTCGAGCCGGTCGAGATCGACGTCCCCGGAGCCCGGCGACCGGCCCGCGGACTCCGCCTCGAACCCCTGCGCGGCCAGGGCCGCCAGCCACGTGGGAAACAGCCCGTTGTGGACGACGGTACCGCGCCGGCCCGGCCAGCAACGGGCCAGCAGCGCCTCCGCCGCCCGGCCCGAGGCGGTGAGGAAGCCGTGGTCGAACGGCAGCCACGGCGGCATCTGCGCATCCGCGCCGGGCCCGTCACCCCCGCCCACCAGGTCGAGCAGCGCGACAGAACGGGCGCGCACCGCCGGGGAGTCCAGCTCGGCCCAGGAATCGGTGACCAGGTCGATGTCCACCGCGTGGTGCGGCACGGCCAGCGCGTTGTGGTCATGCGCGACCACCAGCGCCCCCCACCGTCCTGGCGCGGGCTCCGGGCCCCCCGCCGCGGCCGGTGGCGCCTGGCCCGGCACGGTGTCCGCGACCGGCACGGGAGCCGAGGCCGGCACGGGGGTCGGGTCCGTGACGGCGTCCGGCTCGGCGGTCAGGACGGGGTCGACCGGGTCGAGCAGGTCAGGGTGGGCGATCATGAGGATGACGTCGGTGACCGGCGTCCGGTCCGGCCCGTCGGGCTGGCACAGGTAGATCGGCAGGTTCTTGGTGCGGAACTTGTTCTTGAACTGGAAGTTGCCGGTGCCGAAGATCCCCACGGACCTCAGCTGCTCCAGGTCGCGTTCGGCCTCCGGGGCGGCGTTCGGCGACCGGGTGACGGTCACCCCGAAGCTCGCGCCGAAGCTGAACATCCGGTCACCCTCGTCGCGGAGCGCCTCCATGATCCGGACAATGGCGAACTCCAGGCCGCCCAACGGCGCGCCGGGTGGGTAGAACTCGAGGTCGAGCAGGTGCCCGGGTTCCGACGGGATCCGGGTGACGATGATCGCATTCGCCAGCTCGTCGTCCAGCCAGGTGAGGAACAGCCGGTGCCGGCGGTCCAGCGTGCCGGCCCGGATCTCCTCACGGACGACGGCGACGTAGGGGTTCACCATCTGCTTGGTGCCGGTCCAGTTGTCGATCATTGTGGCGAGCTGCTGGTCGGTGACCCGGTCGGCGCCCGAGCGGTACTCGACCGTACGGGCGGACCCGCCCCGTTCGAACCGGCTCACCATGTACCGCAACCGGGACATCCGCCCGCCCTGCAGACCGAAGCGGGTGAGATCCTCCAGCCGCTGCACGGCGCCGAACGGGGTGGCCGTCAACGGCTGTCCGCCCGCCTCCCGCAGCGGCAGCAAGGACAGGAAGTTGGGGCGCAGGCGGCGCCGTCCGGCGAAGTCCAGCAGTTCTCCCGCCGCCCCGGCGAAGGATTCCTCCGGCCCGGCGTAGCTCCAGGCGAACAGGATGCCGTCCCGCACGGAAACGTGGAAGTACCCCTCCCGGCGCCCACGCAGCAGCAGCATCGGGGCGATGTCCCGCCCGGCGAGCCCGCCCTCCTTGCCGTACCTGCTCTCGAGCTCGTCCACGACGCGCGCCAGCTCCGGGTACGCCGGCAGGGCCCGCTTCACCAGCAGCACCGGTCCGTCCTGGACGCCGTCCACCGAACCGACCCGCGTCCCCGTCGCCGCCCCCGTGGCCAGGTCCGTGGCCAGGTCCGTGGCTCGGCCCGTGGCTCGGCCCGGGGCTCGGCCCGGGGCCGGCGCGGACGGCTGGCAGTCCGGCTCCTCCGCGGCCGCCCCGGCAACCCCGGCCGACGCGAGGCGCCGGTCGGCCCCGGGAAAGCGCCGCATCAGCTCGACGGTCAGCTCGTCAAGGGTCGGGTGGTCGAACAGCAACGTCTTCGGCAGCGGGCCGAGCAGACGCTCGAGCGCGCTGACCGTGCGCAGCATGTCGAAGGAGGTGAACCCGCCGTCGGTGAAGCTCCCTCCCGCCGGCACGGGGTGGCCGACCGCCGACTCCACGACCGCGCGGACCAGCTCGGCCGGGACGGACTCCGGAACGGCCGGGACCGCCGGGGCTCCGGACGCCGATCCGCGCACCTGGCGCACGACCGCCTGGGTCAGTCCGCCGATGGTGTCGTGCTCGTACAGGTCGGCGGCCTTCAGGTCGACCCCGAACGTCCGGTTCAGGGTGCGGACCAGCTCCATCCGGAAGATCGAGTCCAGCCCCAGGCCGGACAGCGAGAGGTCGTCGTCCAGGTCGTCGACGGAACCGCCGAGGACCGCCGCCAAGCCGGCCCGGATGTGCGATGCCGGGTCGGGGACGGCGGCGCGCCCCGGTCGGGGCGTGCTCCCGGCCGCCGGCCGCCCCGCCGTGGCCGGCCGGCCGTCCACCGCCGGCCGGCCGTCCACCGCCGGCTCCGCGGCCGGCACCGACGCGGCAGGGAGCGCCGGCTGCGCGGCGATCCCGGACCAGCGCGACCGGACCGGTCCGAGCACGACCTTCGGCCGGCCGTTCGCCGTCGCGGACGGCGCCCGGTCAGGGGCCGGCTGCTCCGGCGGCCGGATCTGGGAGGTCTGCGGCGCGTCCATCGGGGCCTCCTCGGCACGGGGGTCGTCGGTCGGGGCGACGTCGGGAAGGTCGTCGAACCAGAAGGTGGTGCGGGCGAACGGGAAGCTCGGCAGGCCGCCGAGCCGCCGGGGCGGGACCGACCACGTCGCCGCCCAGTCGACCGGCTCGCCCGACACCCAGGCACCGACCAGGAGGTGCACCCGCGCGGGGAACGGGACGTCGTCGAACGACGGCGGGCGCGACCCACGGATGCGTCCGCGGACGACGCCCCGCGGCACGTCGGGACCCGTCGAGCCGTCGGCCGCGGCGCGGAGCAGCCGGACCGCCTCGTCGACGTCGCTGACGACGATTCCGAGCCGGTGCGGCAGCGCCTCCCGTCCGGTCTGCAGGGTGCGGGCCACCCGGTCGAGCCGCACGCCCGGGTGGTCGGTGAGCCAGCGGGCGAGCGCGCCCGCGTACCGCGCGAGGGCCTCGGCGGTGGGGGCAGACAGCGGCACCGGGTGGGGACCGCGATCCGCCGCGCCGGCCTCGTCCCCGTCGACCGGGACGTCGACCCGGACGTCGACCGGGACGTCGACGACGACGTGCGCGTTCGTCCCACCGAACCCGAACGAGCTGACGGCGGCCCGGCGCAGCGGGCTCCCGTCGGGGCCGGGGAGCGGCGTCCACTCCTGCAGGGCCCGACCGAGCCGGAACGGGGTGCCGTCGAGCACGAGGTAAGGGTTGGGCTGGTCGAGGTGCAGGCTCGGTGGCAGCTGCCCGTGCCGGCCGGCGAGCAGCACCTTGAGCACACCGGCCAGCCCGGCGGCCGGCTCGGTGTGCCCGATCACGGACTTCACCGTGCCGACCGTCACCCAGGGCTCGCCGGCCCCGGCCGCCCCGAGTTCGGCGAAGGCCCGCTTGAGGCCCTCGATCTCGATCGGGTCGCCGAGCCGGGTGCCCGTGCCGTGAGCCTCGACGTACGACACGGTCCGCGGGTCGATCCCGCCACGTCGGAAGGCCTCGACGATCACCCGGGCCTGGGCCGCCGGGTTGGGCGCGGTGAGCGAACTCGCCCGACCGCCGTGGTTGACGGCGCTGCCCCGCACGATCCCGTGGACGGTGTCGCCGTCCGCGATGGCCCGGTCCAGGGGCTTGAGCAGCATCGCGACGACGGCCTCGCCGCGGCCGTACCCGTCGGCCCGGGCCGAGAACGCCTTGCAGCGCCCGTCGGCCGCCAGCATCCCGGACCGGTCGAACGCGACGAACAACCCCGGCGACAGCAGCAGGTTGACGCCGCCCACGACCGCGGCGTCGCACTCGCCGAACTCCAGCGCCTGCACGGCGCGGTGCAGCGCCACGAGGGAACTCGAGCACGCCGTGTCGACCGCCTCGCTGGGACCGCGCAGGTCGAGCCGGTAGGAGACCCGGTTCGCCAGCACGCAGTGCGCCACCCCGCTCGCCGTGTGCGCCTCGACCGGCACCTGGTGACGGTGCAGCAGGTCGTCGTAATCGCAGGCGGACACGCCGACGAACAGCCCGGTCGCCGTGCCCGCCAGCTCGGACGGCGCGTGCCCGGAGTCCTCCACGGCACGCCACACGGTCTGCAGGAACAGCCGCTGCTGCGGGTCCATGAGCATCGCCTCGCGCGCCGATACCCCGAACAGCCGGGCGTCGAAGCTGCGGACGTCGTCGAGGAACCCCCCGCACACTCCCGCCGTCGCCGGGTCGGCGAGCAGGTCGACCCGGTCCCGCGGCACGGGCCCGATGAGGTCGTCGCCCGCGGCGAGGTGCGTCCAGAACTCGTCCAGGTCACGGCTTCCCGGCACCAGGGCGGCCATGCCGACGACGGCCACCGGCCCGCGGCCCGCCGGCACCCCGGCGGCGGCGACCGCTGGGACGACGTGCTCGACCACCCTGACCGGCTCGGGGGCGCCCGGCTCGGGTCTGACCGGCTCGGGGGCGCCCGGCATGGCGGAGCGGTGGGGCCGCAGGACCGCCGACACAGCGGCGGTGTGGTGATCGACCAGGTGATCGGCGAAGTCGGCCAGGTTCGTGCACTCGAAGAGCACGGTCGGCAGCAGGTCGAGCCCGTACCGCTGATTGCACCGCCCGACCAGGTCGGTCAGCGAGATCGAATCGAACCCGGTCTCCATCAGGTCGGCGTCGAGGTCGATGTGACGAGGTTCGACGAGCAGGAACTCGGCGGCCACCTCGCGCAGCTCCGCCTCGACCAGCGGCCGCAGGTCGGCGTCGCCCGGCGCCGACGCGCCGTCGGGCCCGCGGGTGGCCGTCGGAGCCACGACGTCCGCGACCGGCGCCACCGGCGAGACCGGCGCGGCCACGACGTCCGCGACCGGCGCGACCGGCGAGACCGGCGCGGCCACGACGGCCACCGTGTCAGCCCCCACCCGCCCGGCCACCCGCAGGGACCGGTCGAACGCCGCGAGTCCCTCGGCGGTGGGCAGCGGCACGCTGCCCCAGCGGCGGGCGAACAACTCTCGGCTGCTCGGGCCCACGGTCATCCCGCCGTCGGCCCACAGCGGCCAGCAGATCGACAGGGTGCGTCCGCTGCGGTCGCGGCCGACCCGCCGGTTGCGCTCGGCGGCGAAGGCGTCGAGGAACGCGTTCGCATAGGCGTAGTCAGCCTGACCGAGGTTGCCGGTCAGGGCCGCGATCGACGAGAACACCACGAACGCGTCGAGGGGTTCGCCCGCGGTCGCCCGGTCGAGGTGGACGGCGCCGTGCACCTTGGGCCGCAGCACCGCGCGGACGTCGTCCGGGGTCTTCGCCACCGCCCGCCGGTCGCGGGTCACTCCGGCGGCGTGCAGCACTCCGGTGACCGGCCCGTACGCCGCCCGCACCCGGGCGACGAGGGCCTCCACCTGCGCGGCGTCCCCGACGTCGGCCCGCTCGTGGACCACGCGGCCGCCGGGGGCGGCCAGCGCGGCCAGGGCGGCGCGCGCGGCATCGCCCGGGGACGACCGGCCGACGAGCACCACGGTGGACCCGTCCCGGCTCAGGTGCCCGGCGAACACCCGGCCGAGGCCGCCCGTACCGCCGCTGACCAGCCACACGCCGGGCTCCGGCAGCTCGCCGTGGGGTACCCGGTCGACCGCCTCGGCGGGCACCTCGCACGGCAGCAGGGCCCGGACGCTCCACTCGCCACCCGCGCCGCACCGCACCTCGCGAACCCGGTCGTCGGCCGCGGCGCCCGGGTCCAGCCGGTCCAGCCGGTCCAGCTCGCCCAGCAGGAGGTCGGCGACGTCGGGCACCCCTTCGGGGTAGGCCACGGTCGCCGCCGTGAAGGCGCTGTGCTCCTGGGCGAGGCTGCGCAGGACACCACCGAGCGCGGCCCGGGCAGGCCGCGGGCCGGCGGCCGGCACGGGCGTGCCCACGACGACCCGCAGGGCGACGCGTGCCGCCCGGGCGAGCAGACGCGACGCGGTCCACAGCAGCGGGTGCACGCAGGCTTCCAGTTCGGCGTCGGTCCCGGCGTCCGTCCCGGTGGCGGGGACCGCGAAGACCAGCGCCCGGGGGAGGCCGTCGGTTCCGGCCAGGTCGGCGACCAGACGGGCAGCGTCGGCCGGGCTGGTGGGACGCACCGTGGCGACGTCGTCGGGGGACCAGCGATACGCATCGTCGAACGCGACGCGCACGCACCGGTTCCCCCGTCGCACCACCCGTCCGGCGACGTCGGCCGCGACCTCGGGGTCACCGAGCACCAGGATCGTGCCCGCCGCAGGCACGCCGGTGGGGACGTCGTCCACGGCAGCTGTCACCCAGCCCGGCCGGAGCAGCGACACCTGCACCGGCCCGGGGTCCTCCGGCCGCTGCGGCGCCGGCCCGGTGGACGCCGCGGCAGCCGCCGGGACCGCCGGGACCGCCGGGACGGTGACCGGAGCCACCTCGAGCCCGTGATGCCGTCCGCATTTACTCCCGGTGTAATGGATCCGTTGGGCAGAGCGAAGTTGGGGTGGTTGAAGATGTTGAAAAACTCGGCGCGGAATTGCAGGTT
>DATDMG010000481.1:0-2046 GCA_036518955.1 Kineosporiaceae bacterium
GAACCTGATCAGGGGCAAGGCCTCCGGCGGCGAGGTGCACATCGGCAAGTACTCGCTGGGGGCCGAGCAGCTCGACGCGCAGTCGGGCAACGTCACCATCGGGGTGCGTCCGGAGGCCTGGCGGATCGTCTCCCAGGAGGACGGCGGCCTGCCGGTGCAGGTGGCCGTCGTCGAGGAGCTGGGCGCGGACGGCTTCGTCTACGGCTCCACCGACGTCGAGGGGACGCCGCACGACCTGACCATCCGGGTCAACGCCCGCGACTCGGTGCGCAAGGGCGACACCGTCTACGTGACCACCGACCCCCACCAGGTCCACGTCTTCGACTCGGAGAGCGGGGAGCGGCTCAGTGCCTGACCGGAACTCCGGCGGCCGCGCCAGGACAGGCGTTATCCAACCGTTACGCCCCCGGTCGCGACATCGTTGCGTCTGGGGTATCGACAGCGCTTACATGACTGACGTGAGCCGTCGGGGCCGTTCGTGCCCCGGCCGGAACTGAGAGGAGTGGCCCCGGATGGCCAACCAGTGGAGGAGGGGGCGGCTCCTGACGGGAGTCGCGGCGGTGGCAGTTGCCTCGCTCACCCTCGCAGGATGTGGCGGCGGTAGCAGCAGCGGCGGGGGGTCGAGCAGCGGCAACTCTCGCGGCCCGATCACCTTCGTCACCGGCAAGGACAACAGCGGTGTCTGGGCGCCGATGATCGCCAAGTGGAACAAGGCGCACCCGAAGGAGAAGGTCACCCTCAAGGAGCAGACCGACCAGGCCGACCAGCAGCACGACGACATCGTGCAGCACATGCAGGCCAAGGACCCCGGCTACGACATCGTCACCGTCGACGTCATCTGGACCGCGGAGTTCGCCGCCAAGGGGTGGCTGCAGCCGCTCACGGGCCAGTACAAGTTCGACACCAACGGGTTCCTGCCGCCGACGGTCAAGGCGGCGACCTACAACAACACCCTGTACGCCGCGCCGTGGGCGTCCGACGGTGGTCTTCTCTACTACCGCAAGGACCTGGTGAAGACGCCGCCCAAGACGCTCGACCAGATGTGGAACGACTGCAAGATCGCCAAGCAGCACAACATGAGCTGCTACGCGGGCCAGTTCGCGAAGTACGAAGGCCTGACGGTCAACGCCACCGAGGCGATGAACACCTTCGGTGGGCAGGTCGTCGACAGCGCCGGCAAGCCGACCGTCAACAGCCCCCAGAACCAGAAGGGGCTGCAGATGCTGGTGGACCACGTCAAGAACGGCGACATCCCCAAGCAGGAGAGCACCTTCCAGGAGGAGCAGGGGCGCATCGCCTTCGAGGCCGGCAAGTTCCTCTTCATGCGCAACTGGCCGTACTGCTACTCGCTCGCTTCGACCGAGGGCTCCTCGAAGGTGAAGGGCAAGTTCGCCGTGGCGCCGCTTCCGGGCGTGAACGGGCCGGGCGCCTCCTCGCTCGGGGGGCACAGCGAGGCGATCAGCACCTACAGCGACCACAAGCAGACGGCGCTGGACTTCCTGAAGTACATCACCGCTCCGGCGCAGCAGAAGTTCATCGCGATGAAGGGGTCGCTGGCCCCGGTGCGGGCGTCGCTGTACGACGACCCGGCGCTGATCAAGAAGCTGCCCTACCTGCCGACGCTGAAGACCGCGATCGCCAACGCGGTGCCGCGACCCGTGACGCCGTTCTACCCCGCGGTGACCACGGCCATCGAGGACAACGCGTTCGCCGCTCTGTGGCAGGGCAAGCCGGTGTCGGCGGCCCTGTCCGACATGCAGAAGGCGATGCAGTCGGCGAGCTCGGGCTCCTGACCTGCTGATCACAACCTGACCGTGCGGGCCCCGGGGTCACCGGGGCCCGCACGGAGCCACCCAGGGAGGGCACCATGGCAGCAGCAACCGTCGCTCCGGCCCCGGAGAAGACGCGCAAGAGCCTCAGGGCCGGGGAGGGCCGCCGCGGCATCCTCCTGGTCGCGCCGACGCTGGTCATGCTGGCCGTGGTGATCCTCTATCCGCTGGTCCGCGCCGTGATCCAGTCCTTCCAGAAGGACGAGGGCCTCAACCC
>DATDMG010000482.1:0-7654 GCA_036518955.1 Kineosporiaceae bacterium
GCCGGGCCGACGAGGGCGGCCGGGCCGACGAGGGCGGGCGGGCCGACGAGGGCCCGTGGCCGAGCTCCGGCGCGGTGGCCGCCCGGGCGGCGGTACCCGGACCGGGGGCGGCCGTGTGCGTCATCCGGCCCATGGTCATCCGGCCTATGGTAGGCGGCCTATGGTAGGCGTCGTGGAGTCCACGGCCGCCCTGACGAGTCCCGGGGGGCGACTGGTGCTCGCGGCGACCCCCATCGGTGATCCGCGCGACGCGACGCCGCGGCTCGTCGCGCTGCTCGGCCGGGCCGACCTCATCGCGGCGGAGGACACCCGGCGGCTGCGCCGCCTGCTCGCCGCCCTCGGGATCGCGCCGTCCGGGCGGGTGGTGAGCTACCACGAGCACAACGAGGCCAGCCGGTCGGCCGAGCTGGTGGCCGCCGCCCGGGACGGCGCGTTGGTCGTCGTCGTGACGGACGCCGGGATGCCGAGCGTGTCCGATCCCGGCCTGCGCGCCGTCCGCGCCGCCGTGGACGCCGGCGTGCCGGTGAGCGTGGCCCCGGGGCCCTCCGCCGTCCTCGCCGCGCTGGCGCTGTCGGGTCTGGCCACGGACCGGTTCTGCTTCGAGGGATTCCCGCCCCGCAAGCCGGGCCCGCGGCGACGGGCCCTGGCCGCCCTGGCGTCCGAGCCGCGCACGATGGTCTTCTTCGAGGCGCCGCACCGGCTCGCCGCGACGCTCGCCGACCTGACCGACGTCCTGGGGCCGGGCCGGCCCGCGGCCGTGTGCCGTGAGCTCACCAAGACGTACGAGGAGGTCCGGCGCGAGCCCCTCGGCGCGCTCGCCGCCTGGGCCGCCGCCGGCGAGGTGCTGGGCGAGGTGACGGTGGTGGTGGCCGGGCGACCGGCAGCGTCGGGGCCGCCCGAGGCCGAGGACGTCGCCGCCCTCGTCGCCCGGGTGCGCGAGCGGGCCGCGGCCGGGGAGCGGTTGAAGGCGGCCGTGGCGGCGGTGGCCGACGAGGCGGGGGTCTCCAAGCGGGCCCTCTACGAAGCCGTCCACACGGGCGACGCCTAGCTCCGCTGCGGCCGTCGACACCCGCCCGCAGTCCGGGATCAGTCCCGGCGGAGGTCCGACTCCGCGACCGGGGGATCCCGGGTTGACCCGCTCAGTACCAGCTCGGCAGCCAGTCCCGGACGTCGACGGCCGCCTGGGGGATGGTCCGCGCGGCGAGAATCGGGAAGAGGTACCAGAACAGGACCACGCACAAGAAGACGTAGCTGCCGGCGACCATCGCCCCGGTCCGGCGCCGCTCGGGTGGTGCTTCGGGCGGGCCGAGGACGAGGGCCAGACAGTAGGTGACCGCGAGCACCACCCAGGGCACGAAGGCGACGGCGTAGAACTCGAAGATCGTCCGCTTCTGGTAGAGGAACCAGGGCAGGTACCCGGCCGCCAGACCGACGGTGACGGCGCCGGCGCGCCAGTCCCGGCTGAGGAGCCAGCGGAACAGCAGCACACCGACGGCGAGGGTGGCCCCCCACCAGATCAGCGGGTTCCCCAGGTCTGTGATCATCTGTCGGCAGGTCTGCACGTGGCAGCCGCCGTGCCCCCTGGTGTGCGTGTCGAAGAAGAAGAGCGTCGGGCGCCCGACGACCAGCCAGGCCCAGGGGTTGGCCTGCCAGTCGTGCGGCGACGTGAGGGCGACGTGGAAGGCCCAGGTCTCGGCGTGGTAGTGCCACAGGCTGCGCAGCGCGTCCGGCACCCAGGCCCAGCCCGGCTCGGCCGGCCCGTTCTGCTCCGCCCAGTGCCGGTTCCAGCCGTTGCCGGTGGCGAACCAGGTGACCCAGGTGGCGAGGTACACCGCCGGGTAGACCAGCACGGTCGTCGCGAAGGCCTGCGCACCGTCCCGCTGCGCGCCGGCGGCGAGCCAGTGCCGCACGCCCACCGCGCGCCGGGCGGCCATGTCCCAGCACACCGAGAGCAGCATGAACGCGGCCGTGAAATAGATCCCGGACCACTTCACGCCGGTGCACAGACCCAGACAGACCAGCGCCGCCACCCGCCACCAGCGCGGCCCGGTCCAGGGGCCGAACCCGAGCCGGCGGTCACCGCCGGCCCCCGGGGCGGCCCGCCCCGGCGCCGGCGGGACGGCGGCCCGCAACCGGACCCGGGTGCGGTCCCGGTCGATGAGCAGGCACCCGAAGGCCGCCAGCGCCCAGAACATCACGAACATGTCCAGGATGCCGGTGCGGGAGTGGACGAACTCCTGGCCGTCGACGGCGAGCAGCAGCGCCGCCGTCGTCGCGAGCAGGGCGCTCCCGAACAGGCGGAACGCGATCCTGCCGACCATCAGGAGGGCGAGCGTCCCGCAGAGCGCCACCGAGAAGCGCCAGCCGACGGAGCTGGTGGGGCCGAACAGCCACTCCCCGAAGGCGATCATCCACTTGCCGACCATCGGGTGGACGACGCGGTCGGGGGACGAGCTGAAGATGTCGAGGTGCCCCGCCACGAACAACCTGTCCGCGGACTCGTTGCGCTTGTCCGCGTTGGCGTTGATCGACTCCTTCAGCGTCAGCTCGATGCCGTACTTCAGGTAGGAGACACCCTCCTTGACGTAGTACGTCTCATCGAAGATCAGCTTGTGCGGGGTGCCGAGATGCCAGAACCGCTGGTACCCGCCGACGAGGGTGACGACGAGCGGGCCGGCCCAGCTCCAGAACCGTTCCGAGACCCAGGCACGTCGGGCCAGCGCGCGCCACCCGGACGGTGGGGGGAGCTCGACCGGGCGCGAGATGGTCGTCGGGTCCGCCACGATCTGGGACACGCGACAGATAGTAGGGGCGCCGGGCAGCGGGGGCGGGCCGCCCGGATCGGAAACGCGTTCGGAGCACCATCGCGCACTGCCTAGGATCGACTCATGACGCATGTCCTCTCCGCTGTGGCCTGGCCCTATGCCAACGGCCCGCGACACATCGGCCACGTCGCCGGCTTCGGCGTCCCCTCCGACGTGTTCAGCCGGTACATGCGGATGGCGGGCCACGACGTCCTGATGGTGTCGGGAACCGACGAGCACGGCACGCCGATCCTCGTGCAGGCCGAGAAGGAGGGGGTCAGCCCGAAGCAGCTCGCCGACCGGTACAACCGGGTCATCGCCGAGGACCTGCACGGGCTCGGTCTGGCCTACGACCTGTTCACCCGGACGACGACCCGCAACCACTACGCGGTGGCGCAGGAGCTGTTCCGCGTCGTCCACCGGAACGGATACATGATCGAGCAGACCACGACCGGGGCCATCTCGCCGTCCACCGGGCGCACCCTGCCCGACCGCTACATCGAGGGCACCTGCCCGATCTGCGACTACGATGGCGCGCGGGGCGACCAGTGCGACAACTGCGGCAACCAGCTGGACGCCGCGGAGCTGATCAACCCGCACAGCCGGATCAACGGCGAGGTGCCGAGGTTCGTCGAGACGCAGCACTTCTTCCTGGACCTCCCGGCGCTCGCCGAAACCCTGGGGGCGTGGCTGCAGACCCGCACCGACTGGCGCCCGAACGTGCTGAAGTTCAGCCTCAACCTGCTGGACGACGTCCGGCCGCGCGCGATGACCCGGGACATCGACTGGGGCATCCCGGTGCCGCTGCCCGGCTGGGAGGACAACCCGAGCAAGCGCCTGTACGTCTGGTTCGACGCCGTCATCGGGTACCTGTCGGCCTCGATCGAGTGGGCCCGGCGCAGCGGGGACGACGACGCCTGGCGCGCCTGGTGGAACGACCCGAGCGCGCTGTCGTACTACTTCATGGGCAAGGACAACATCACCTTCCACTCCCAGATCTGGCCGGCCGAGCTGCTGGCGTACGCCGGCAAGGGGTCCCGCGGCGGCGAGCCGGGGGTGTACGGCGAGCTCCACCTGCCGACCGAGGTCGTCTCCAGCGAGTTCCTGACCATGGAGGGGCGGCAGTTCTCGTCGTCCCGAGGGGTGGTGATCTACGTCCGGGACATGCTGGCCCGGTACCAGCCCGACGCGCTGCGGTACTTCATCGCGGTGGCCGGCCCCGAGAACTCCGACACCGACTTCACCTGGTCCGAGTTCGTCCGGCGGACGAACGACGAGCTGGTCGCCGGCTGGGGCAACCTGGTCAACCGGACCGCCTCGATGATCAACAAGAACCTGGGGGTGGTCCCCGGGCGCGGGGTGCTCACGGATGCCGACCACGCGCTCCTCGCGGCGACCGAACGTGCCTTCGCCACGGTCGGCGACCTGTTGCGCCTGCACCGGCAGAAGGCGGCCATCGGCGAAGCGATGCGCGTGGTCGGGGAGGCGAACAAGTACCTGTCCGACCAGGCTCCGTGGAAGCTCAAGAACGCGGACCCGGAGCGGATGCGCACCGTGCTGCACGTCGCCGCCCAGGCCGTCAGCGACCTGCGCACGGTGCTGTCGCCGTTCCTGCCGCACAGCGCGCAGGCGGTGCACGAGGCGTTCGGCGGCACCGGCACGGTCTCCCCGATGCCGGAGCTTCGCGAGGTCGACGACCTGGACGGGGGCCCCGGGTATCCGGTGCTGACGGGCAGCTACCGGGTCGGCGAGAACGTCACCGCGTGGGCGCCGGCGCCGATCGTCCCCGGTACGCCGGTGCCGCCCGCGGTGCCGATCTTCCGGAAGCTCGACGACTCCGTGGTCGAGCAGGAGCTCGCCCGGCTGAAGGGCGAGAGCGACGAGCGGGCGTGAGCAGGCCGGAGGCTCCCGCACCGCTGCCGGTGCCCGTCGTGGACAACCACGCGCACCTGGACCACACCCGCCGCGACGACGAGCCGTTCCCGATCCCGGCCGCGCTCTCCGCCGCGGCTGGGGTCGGGGTGACCCGCGTCGTCCAGATCGGCTGCGAGGTGGCATCGGCGCGCTGGACCGTCGACGTCGTCGAACGTTTCCCGGCGGTGCTGGGTGGTGTCGCGCTGCATCCCACCGAGGCGTCCGCGATCGTGGCGGCGGACGGCGAGGCCGGCCTGGCCGCCGCGCTCGCCGAGATCGAGGCGCTGGCCGGGCATCCGCGCGTCCGGGTCGTCGGGGAGACCGGGCTCGATCACTACTGGGTGACCGTGGACGACGAGCCGGGCCGGGCCGCGCAGGTCGCCTCGTTCCGGGCGCACATCGCGATGGCGAAGCGCCTCGGCAAGGTGCTGCAGATCCACGACCGGGACGCGCACCACGACGTCCTGCGCGTGCTGGCGGAGGAGGGCGCGCCCGAGCGGACCGTGTTCCACTGCTTCTCCGGCGACGCCGCGATGGCCCGCTTCTGTGCCGACCAGGGGTGGTACCTCTCGTTCGCGGGGACGCTGACGTTCAAGAACGCCGAGCCGCTCCGGGAGGCGCTGCGCGCGGTCCCGCTCGGCGCGGTGCTGGTCGAGACGGATGCGCCCTACCTCGCGCCGGCGCCCCACCGCGGCCGCACGAACGCCAGTTACCTGGTCCCGTTGACGGTCCGTTGCATGGCAGAGGTGCTGGGGCGGTCGCTCGGTGAGGTGTGCGAGCGCCTCGACGCGACCAGCGAGCGGCTGTACGGGCCATGGGGGTGATCGCTCGTCCGGGTGTTCGGCCGATGGGGGCGGGTGGTGGCTGCGGCTAGCGTGACAGCCGACAGCCGGGGTCGGGTGAGCATCCCTCCCGTTCCGCCCGTGCCCGGGTCCGGCGAGGTGATGGAGGCCGGTGCTCCGCGTCGTCACGGTGCAGCTCCGGGGCCGGCTGGCACGGTTGGCTGCCCAGGCCAGCGTGCTCGCCTCGGTCGTGGGGGGCACCATCGCCTACGCGCACGGCGAAGGGATCCTCGTCGCCGCCGGCCCGCCGTCCCGGCCCGATCACCTGGCCGCTCGCCAGGTGGCGTCGACGGCGGTGAAGCTGGTCACCCTCGTCGCCGACGGGCGTACCCGAGACGTGACCACGACGGTGGCGACGGTGGCAGACCTGCTCGCCGAGCAGAAGGTCGCCGTCGGGCCGGCGGATCAGCTCACCGCCCTGCCGACGTCGCCGGTGTTCGACGGGCTCGTGGTCGCGCTGACCAGGATCGAGCGTCGCCGGGTCACCGTGACCGAGACCGTGTCGCCGCCCGTCGTGCAGCGCCCGAGCGCCGTCCTGGCCCCGGGCGCGCGCCGGGTACTGCGGCCCGGCCGGCCCGGCACCCAGCACACGGTGTACGAGGTCGTCCTCGCGGACGGGCGGCCGACGAGCCGCACCGAACTGGTGGCCGTCGTCGTCCGGCCGCCGATGCCGCAGATCGTTCAGGTGGGTGGCCCGCGGCGGCCGTCGGCGCGCCCGCTGCCCGGCGTCGACGGGCTGAACTGGACGGCGCTGGCCCGGTGCGAGTCCGGCGGCAACCCCCGTGCGGTCAACCCGGCCGGGTACTACGGCCTGTTCCAGTTCAGCGTGGGCACCTGGCGGGCCGTCGGGGGCAGCGGGCTGCCCAACGACGCGCCGCCCGCCGAGCAGCTGTACCGGGCGAAGCTGCTGTTCCAGCGCGGCGGCGCCGGCCAGTGGGGCTGCGGCCGCCACCTGTACGACTGACGGGACGCGTCAGCGCTGGTCGTGCCGGAAGAACAGCGACGAGCTGCCGTGCCGCAAGAGATCTGCGATGGTGGTCGCCGCGGTGCCGGTCAGCGGCTCCGCGGAGTCGGCGCCGTCCTCGTCGTCCGGCTCGGTAGGCGGGGTCGCCGCCTCGACCGCAGCCCCGCGCCCGTCGATCGACCCGGCCCCCGGAATCCGGCTGGCGTCGAGGATCTCCGCCGGTGGGGGAGGCAGGGGCGCCCGGGCCGGAAGATTCCCGCCGGCCAGCGAGGCCGAGGGCCGCGTGGCGGGTGCCGACGGTGCGGCGGGCGGTGGCGCGACGGGTGCCGGGGCTGCGGCCGTTGCGGAGGCGGTAGGCAGCGCGGAGGCTGTGGACGGCGGCGCGGCGGGCCCGGACGGCGCCACCGCCCGGGCCTGCGCCGGATCAACGGTGCGTGGCGGGCGCATCGGCAGCGGGGCGCCGGGAACCACCGTCACCGACGCGGTCACCAGGTCGGGCACGCGGGACGGCGACGGGCGGGAAGGTACGGCCGGGAGCCTGGGCGGGACCGTCGGCGCCGTGGTCGCGGCACCTGCGGCGGGCGCCTCCTGGGCCACCGGCTGCGGGGTCGACACCAGCCCGTAGGGCGCCGTCGAGGTCGGCGGCTGGTAACCGATCGGCGTCATGTAGGGCGACGGCGCCAGCACAGCGGGGGACTCCGGCGCCGGGTGGCTGGTGCGGTGACGCGGCCCGCCCGAGGGCGGTGCCGAACCGAACCCGGCGTAGCCGTCCGGTTCGGGTGCGCGGTAGCCCTCCGGCTCGAGGTACGGGGACGTGGCGTACCCCTGCGCAGACGGCTGGGGCGCCTCGTGCGCCCGGGCGGGTGCCTCGCGCGCGAGGTACCCGCTACCGCCTCCGTAGTCGATCACACCCCCTGAAATGGGGGGCGACTCGGTCGGGTACGCCTCGGCCGTCCGGTAGCGCTCCGCCTCCGCCGACGTGGACTGGGGCACCGGGGCAAGGTAGGCCAGGCCGTCGGGGTACGCCGATCCCGACGGATCGGGGTACCCCGCTCCGGCGGGCTCCGGGTATCCGAGGGCCGCCGCACCGGGGTTCGTGACGCCGGCCGCCGGGTAGGGCTCGGCGGCCG
>DATDMG010000483.1:0-12811 GCA_036518955.1 Kineosporiaceae bacterium
GGGCGTCGAGGACGTGGCCGCGGGCACCGAGTCGGCCGCTCCTGGCTGCGGCGGCAGGATCAGGGCGGCGCCGCCCGGAACCGTCCCCTCGGCCAGGCTGAGGAGCGAATCGCCGCTGGCGAGGACGGCGAGGTCGGCGCGGCCGACGGCGACGGGCAGTGCGGCGGGGATCCGGATCGGGGTCCCGGTCACGGTGACCACGCCACCGGGGGCGGTCACCCGGCCCCAGCCCTGGACGACGGTCAACAGCTCGCCGCCGTCCGGGTGGGCGAAGGCGAGCGCCGGGACGGTGGCACCGCGGGGGCCGCCGAGCTCGGCGATGAGCCAGGCCGCGAAGTCGGCGGGGGAGCGCCGTCCGGTGGCCAGGTCGGCCATCGCGGTGACGAGGGACGCCAGCAGGCTTTCCCGGCGCAGGTCGCTCGACTCGGCCCAGAGCACGGCCTCTCCGCGCCGGGCGATCACGCCCGGACCCGGGATCACCAGCAGGTCGGTGCTCACAGCGCCTCGATCAGCTCGGCCAGGGCCAGCGCGGTGGCGGGACGGTCGGACGGGTCAGGGGCCACGCAGGCGCGGATGACGGCTGCGACCTCCGGGTCGATCCGGCTGCTGATCTCCGGGCCGGCGGCCAGCATCCGGCGGATCATGGGCAGCGGTCCCGCCTGGTGGGCCAGCCCCGGATACCCGGGTGCCTGCGCGAGCACCCGGTGCAGCGTGAGGCCGAGAGACCAGATGTCACTGGCCCGACTGGCCGGCTCGCCCCGGATCAGCGCCGGGTCGGTGTACTCCAGGTCGGCGACGGGGGCGCTGCCCGTCACCGTGCGGCCCGGTAGCAGGAAGCGGGCCAACTCCAGGTCGGCGAGCACGGCGTGGTCCTCGGCGAGCAGGATGTTGGCCGGCCGGATGTCCCGGTGTGCGATCCCTGCCTCGTGCAGCGCGTGCGCGCCACGGGCCGCGTTCGCGACCGCGCTCGTGCGCTGCTGCAGGGTGAGGAACCGCGCCGGCTCGGCCAGGCTGCCGATCGGGTAGTGGTCCATGGAGAACCAGACGCGCCCGTCGTCCGATCCGGCGTCGTAGAGCTTCACCAGGTACGGCGAGGTGACGGCCGCGAAGAGGCGCAGTTCTTCGGACACCCGGCGGAACGCCTCCTGATCGTGCCGGCCGTCCACGATCTTGATCGTGACGAGGTCGGACCGCAGACCCAGCCGCTGTGGCGGCCGGGCGAGCAGGTAGGTCTCCGCGCCGGGTCGAACGAGGGTTTCGACGACCTCGTAGTCGGCGATCCGTTCCGGTGCCGCGGTCATGGACGCTCCTGGATCAGTCACGGTACGACGGCGGTGGCCGCGTTCGGTTCCGGCCGGTGTCGCCCCGACGAACCTACGCGTTCAGCCGGCTCGCCGCGTAGCGATCGCCAACCGGCCGGAACCGGTCCGGGCGAGGCCTTCGGCGTACGCGACGTCGCCGGACGTGATCGGGGACGCGATGGCGTACGAGACGACGCTCAGCACGTCGCCGGCGACGACGTACACCTGGACGACGTGGAAGGACTGGTCGCCGGCGGTGCGGGTCAGCCAGAACTCCGCCGCGTCATCGCCGATCCGGGTGGTCGGCGTCCGGGGGCTGACCTGGTAGACCGCCGTGCCGCCCGCCTCCGTGGCGGTCCACGTCGTGCACACCCTGGCCGATGTCCGGACGGCGGCCAGCAGGGCCACGGCGCCGCCGTCGGCTCGTACCGCCGCCTGCTGGCTGACGATCGAGGTGGGGCTCGTCCGGCGCATCGTGACGATGCCGCGCGTGCCCTGGCCCACCGGCAGGGCACGGCCGCAGAAGGCCTGGTCGGTCCCGGGCCGCAGGGCCACCGGGTGCCAGTCGCCCGGGCCGAGGTCGGCGGTGGTCAGCATCGACCGCTGGACGTCGACCGACCCGGCCGGCCCCGGGCCGCTCCCGCGACGCGTGGCGGCGGAACGGACCAGCAGGCCCACCGCCGCGACGACCACGAGTGCGGTCGCGACCGTGGCGACGCGCGCTGCCGTTCCGGCCGGTCGTCGGGGGAGGGCGGGCGGGGCCGGCTCCGCGTTGGCGGGAGTCGGCGCGTCGCCGCCGTCGTCGTCCTGGTCGGCCAGCGGCATCGGGGTCACCGGGAGCCCCATCTCTGCCTGCGCGTGCTGCAGCTCGCGCCCGAATCCCAGGGCGGAGCCGGGGCGGTCCTGTGGTGCCTTGGCCATCCCGCGTTCCACCACCCGAGCGACCGCGTCCGGGACGGTGTGCTGGCGGAGGTCGGGCGGCGGCTCGGTCGCGATCCGGGCGAGCATCGGGTACACGGACTCCTCGCCCGGCCGGGCGAACGGCGGCAGGCCCCGGATCAGTGTGTGGATTGTCGAGGCCAGGCTGTAGACGTCGGACGCGGCCGAGGGCGGCTGGCCGGACAGCAGTTCGGGTGCGCCCTGGGCCGGGGTGAGCGCCGCGACCGTCGAGGTCGACGCGGCGGAGCCCAGCCGGTGGGCGATCCCGAAGTCCGCCAACTGGGGCTCGCCGTAGTCCGAGACCAGGATGTTCTCCGGTTTGATGTCCCGGTGCAGGACACCGGCCCGGTGGGCCGAGTGCAGCGCTCCCGCGATCTTGACGCCGATCTGGACCGCCTGCTGCCAGGGCAACGGTCCGCTCCGCAGCCGTTCGGCCAGTGAGCCACGGCCCAGGTAGGGCATCACGATGTACGGGTGCCCGGACGGCGTCCCGCCCGCGTCGTGCACGGCCACGATGTTCGGGTGCCCGGCGACCGCGCCGATCGCCTGGCACTCGCGCTGGAAGCGCCGCAGGGTGTCCGCGTCGTCCAGCCGTCCGTGCAGCACCTTCACCGCGACGGTCCGGTCGAATGCCGGCTGGCGGGCCCGGTAGACCCGGCCGTAGCCGCCCGAACCGATCTCCTCGGCGTCCGTGCAGCCGGGGACGTCGTCCGCGAGGCTCATCCTGCCCTCCCCCCCACCCGCCCGGTTCTCCCGACCTGCCCGGTGCCTCCCACTCGCCCGATTCCCCCTACCCGCCCGGTCAGCTCGCGGCCAGCTTCTTGGCGGCCGCGACCGCGGCCTGGGCTGCCAGCGCACGGTCCACGGGGGTGACCGCGCCGCCCACCGCGCCGAGAGTGATCACGGTGAAGTCGCCGCCCTGCCGGAAGAAGACCTGGTAGGTCTGGGCCACCCCGGACGACACCAGATAGGTCGCCGCGTCGTCCCCGACCGTCGCCGCGTCGCCCCGGCTCACGGTCATCCGGCCGCCCGACAGCTCGCCGGTCCAGGTGTTGCACGAGGCGGAGGCCCGCAGTTCGGCCATCGCCTGCTTCGCCTGCTGCGGGCCGACCCGGTAGACATGCTCGTCGAGGATCCTGCTGTCCGGGCCGGTGAAGATCGTCGACGCGCGGGTGCCGGCGGCCAGAGCGATCGTGCGCCGGCAGAAGAACGCGGTGTCCGGCGTGATGATCTGGCCCAGGTCCGCGCCGTCCGACCATCCTTCGAGCGGGGTCGAACCGGCCGTCAGCAGCAGGGCGTCCAGTCCGGAGCCGGTCGAGGACACCGGCGCGGAGCCGGCCGCCGTGCCTGCCGGGGTGCCGGAGGCGGACGTGGTGACCGGGCTGGGCAGGGGATCGGTCGCGGTGGGTGTGGTGCCGGTCGTGGACGCGGTGCCGCTGCCGGCCGGGGCGGCCGGGCCCGGGCCGGCCGCCGTGCGGTTCACCACGGTCACCGCGATGACGACCCCGAGGCCGACGAGGGCGACGGCGACCGCGCCAGCGGCGAGCATCAGCGGCCCCCGCCCCTGGCCCCGCCCCGGTACCGGCGCCGCCGCGGTGACGGCGGACGCGACGGTGTCGCCGGCCGGAGACGGCGGTGGCACCGGGGGTGACGACGGCGGTGGCACCGGGACCGGGGGCCGGGGGCGGGTGGCGTCCGGGGAGGGGGTGACCTGCGGTGGCTGGGCGACCACGCCCAGGGCTGCGGGGTCGGTGTCCTGGGCGACCGGCAGGGCTGTCACCGGGACGCCGAGGGACTGCTGTGCGTCCTGCAGGCACCGGCCGAGCGCCAGCGCGGACGGCAGCCGCTGCGCGGGGTCCTTGGCGAGCCCGGCCTCGATCACCCGGGCGAGGGCGTCGGGGACGCCGCGGGGCCGCAGGTCCGGTGCCGGTTCGGTCGCCGCCCGCGCGATCAGGGCGTAGACGGACTCCTCCGGGCGGCCCTGGAACGGGGTCGCCCCGGCGAGCAGGGTGTAGAGGGTCGAGGCCAGCGCGTAGACGTCCGTGGCCGGGCCGGGTGGGCTGCCGGCGAACTGTTCCGGGGCGGTGTGGGACGGCGTCATCGCCGCGGCGGTCGTCGTCCGGTTCTCGATCCCGGCCCGCTGCGCGATCCCGAAGTCGGCGAGCTGCGGCTCGCCGTACCCGGAGATCAGGATGTTCTCCGGTTTGATGTCCCGGTGCAGGACGCCGGCCGCGTGGGCGGTGTGCAGCGCGCCGGCGAGCTTGACGCCGATCGCCGCCACCTCGGCGCAGGGGAGCGGTCCGGTGCGGCCGAGGCGGTCGGCGAGAGAGCCGCCCCGGACGTAGTCCATCACCAGGTAGGGCTGGCCGTCCGGCGTCCCGCCGGCGTCGTACACCGGCACGATGTTCGGGTGGCCGGCGACCGCACCGAGCGCCTGGCACTCCCGGTGGAACCGGCGCAGGGTCGCCGCGTCGTCCAGCCGCCCGTTGAGGAGCTTCACCGCGACCGTCCGGTCGAACGCCGGCTGCCGGGCCCGGTAGACCCGGCCGAAGCCTCCCGCGCCGATGAGCTCGACGTCCTCGTACCCGGGGAGGTCGAAACCGGCCATCATGCCCCGCAGTCAAGGGCCACCCCGGGGCAGCCGTCAAACGCCGGTCACGACGGCGGCGGGCGGGCGGAGCCCGGACCGCCGGGGCGGCCCGGCGCACCGGCGGCGCGGGGCGGAAACGGACCCGCGCCGTCGGTGCGCCGCCGAGCCGATCGGCGGGACGGCGTCAGGCCAACCGCAGACCCGATGAGGCGTCGAACAGGTGGACGTGATCGGGCTTGGGGGCGAAGTGCACGGTCGAACCCTTCTCCGGTGGCCGGCGGCCGTCGGTGCGCGCGATGACGTCGTGCCGCTCGCCGCCCAGGGTGTGACCGTAGATGTACGCGTCCGCGCCCAGCTCCTCCACGACGTCGATCTCGATCGCGAGGCCGCGCTCGGCGATGACGAGGTCCTCCGGGCGCATCCCCACCGTGACCTTGCCGCCGGCGTTCGACAGCACCGCCCGCTCGACCGGCCACACCAGGTCGCCGACCTGGACGCCGCCGTCCGTGACGGACATCTCGAGCAGGTTCATCGCCGGGGAGCCGATGAAACCCGCCACGAACACGTTCTCCGGCTGGTCGTACAGCTCGCGCGGGGTGCCGACCTGCTGCAGCAGGCCGTCCTTGAGGACGCACACCCGGTCACCCATCGTCATCGCCTCGGTCTGGTCGTGCGTGACGTAGACCGTGGTGACGCCCAGCCGGCGCTGCAGCGACGCGATCTGGGTGCGGGTCGAGACGCGGAGCTTGGCGTCGAGGTTGGACAGCGGCTCGTCCATCAGGAACACCTGCGGCTTGCGGACGATCGCGCGGCCCATCGCGACCCGCTGGCGCTGGCCACCGGAGAGCGCCTTCGGCTTGCGGTCCAGGTACTCCTCCAGATTGAGGATCTTGGCCGCGTCGAGGACGCGCTGCTTGATCTGATCCTTCGGCACTCCGGCGATCTTGAGTGCGAAACCCATGTTGTCCGCGACGGACATGTGCGGGTAGAGCGCGTAGCTCTGGAACACCATCGCGATGTCGCGGTCCTTGGGGGGCGTCTGGGTGACGTCGCGGTCGCCGATGAGGATCCGGCCGGAGTTGACGTCCTCCAGCCCGGCGAGCATCCGCAGCGACGTGGACTTCCCGCAGCCGGAGGGGCCGACGAGGACGAGGAACTCGCCGTCCGCGATCTCCAGGTCGAGCTCGTCGACGGCGGGTTTGGTGGATCCCGGATAGACCCGGGTGGCCTTGTCAAAGGTCACGGTGGCCATGACGGAGTACATCCCTTCACCGGCAGGAACGTGCCGGACGATCCGAGTGAGAGGGACCGGCCGCCACGGGCGGCGGCTCGGGTGGTGCTGGCGTGCTGGCCTCGCCGCGCGCGCAGGCGAGACCGTGCCGGCAGCATCCTGGCCGGTCGGACGGCCGCAGTACAGCCCCAGTTCCGGTGCGTCCGGTAACTGCTCGTCGCCTGTTCCCGCCGAGGGTGGGACCGGGCGACGGGGTCGGCCGACCCGGGTACGACCGAACCGGGACGACCGATCCCGGCGTGACGGGACGACCGATCCCGGCGTGACGGACCGAAACGTGGCTGTTGGCAGGTCTACCCGCAGGTGCGGCCGGTGCCGTACCGTGACCGGAAAGACCCGCGGCGGAGCTGGTCGCGGTATGGGCTCCCTCGGAGGTGCTGCGACCATGCGGATCACTGACGTTCTTCGGCGCAAGGGTAACTCCGTCGTCACCATCTCTCCCACCCAATCCGTGCGAGAACTCCTCGCCGCGTTGGCCCGGCATCGGGTGGGTGCGCTCGTCGTGTCCGGCGACGGAACCCAGGTCGACGGGATCGTCAGCGAGCGGGACATCGTCCGCCGGCTGCACTCGGACGGCGACGGCGTCCTCGACCAGCCCGTCGGCGAGATCATGACGATCGACGTCCGCACCTGCGACCCCGACGACACCACCGACGACCTGATGAGCGAGATGACCCAGCACCGGTTCCGGCACGTCCCGGTCCTCCTCGACGGCCGGCTCGCCGGGATCGTCAGCATCGGTGACGTGGTGAAGTACCGCCTCGAGGAGTTGCAGAGCGAGCGGGACCAGCTCACCGCTTACATCACCGGCTGACGTCACCGACACCCGGGTGCCGGTCCGGTGTCGTACCGTGGTCGCGTGACGGCGGGGACCACACGTGATCCGGCGACGGTCGGCCCGTACCGGTTGATCCGCAAGTTGGGCGAGGGTGGGATGGGCGTCGTCCATCTCGCCGTCGACCCGGCCGGGCGGCCGGTGGCGCTCAAGGTGTTGCGCGCCCAGGTCGCGAACGACTCCGAGGCCCGGCGTCGGCTCGCCCGGGAGGTCGTCACGCTGCGCCGAGTGCGGCATCCGCTGGTGGCGGAGGTGTTGGACGCCGACGTCTCGGGCGACGAGCCGTACCTGGTCACCCGGTTCGTGCCGGGCCGCAGCCTGGAGGACGAGGTGCGGGCCGAGGGTGCGCTCCCGTCGGGGCAGGTGGCCCGGATCGGGCGCGATCTGGCCGGCGCGCTGGCCGGGATCCACGGCGTCGGCGTCGTCCACCGCGATCTCAAGCCCGCGAACGTGATGATGGTGGACGGCGAGCCGGTGCTGATCGACTTCGGGATCGCGCACGTCGCGGACGAATCGCGGATCACCCGCACCGGGCTGGTGATGGGTACTCCCGGCTACCTGTCGCCCGAGCTGATCTACGGTGATCCGGTCACCGCGGCGACCGACTGGTGGGCCTGGGGAGCGACCCTGGCCTTCGCGGCGACCGGGCGGCAGCCCTTCGGCACCGGCCCGGTCGAGGTCGTCCTGGAGCGGGTGCGCCGGGGCGCGGCCGACCTGGACGGCGTCGATCCGACGTTGCGCGACCTGCTGGGGCGCACCCTCACCGTCGATCCGGCGGGACGTCCGCGGGCCACCCAGCTGATATCCGGGTTGGAGGCGATCATCGCCGGCATGGCGACCGGACCGGCGTCGGCCGCGTCGCGCCCCGACCAGCGGGCGGGACCGTTCGATCGTACGGTCCGCACGTCGTCCTCCCCGCCGCCCGCACCGCTCGGCGAGCGGGGTGCGTCGCGGGCGTCGGTCCGGCCGTCGCCCCGGTCGGTCACCTCGAGGGCGGCCACCGACGGGTCGCTCGACCGGACGATCCGGACCGCCGCGCCGTCACCACCCCCCGGCCCGCCGCCTCCGGCGTCCCGGGGCTCGGTGCCCTACCCGGCCGCCTCCGCGCCGCGGGGGTCCGTGGGTCCCGCACCCGCGCCGCCCTACCCGCCGGCCTACCCGGCGGCGGGCGGCCGCCAACCGGTGCCCTACCCGCCCGAGCAGTACCCCTACCCGGTGGCCTCGCCGTACCAGGGGCCGGCCCCGTCGCCGGGGTACGGTCCGGCGCGGGGTCACCCGCCGGCCACGGCGTACCGGGAGCCGCCGCGGGACCGGGACCGGGACCGGGTCGACGACCTCGGTGCGGCTGACGAGGGCCCGCGCCGGGTCACCGGGACCCTGGCTGCCGGGATGGCGGCGCTCTGCCTGGTCGCGACCGTGGCGCCCGGCAGCGCGCTGATGCTCGCCGTCCTGTTCGGGATCGTGGCGCGAACCGTGCAGCGCTCGACGACCGGCCTGGAACGCCGCCGGTCCGAGCTGGGCCGCAGTCGTGCGGACGTCGCGGTGACCGTGGTAGCGCTGCCGTGGCGCCTGCTGCTGGCGACCCTGAACAGCCTGGCGGCCGCGATCCTGCCGTTCCTGGTGTCGGTGAGTGCCGCGTTCATCGTCGGGACCTCCCCCGACGTCCCCCGGGGGCCGTACCCGACCCAGCCACTGGCGCTGCTCGTCGGGATGGCGGCGGGGATCGCGACCGCGTGGTGGGGGCCCGGCGGCCGGAGCCTGCGGACGGGCACCCGTGCCATCGCGCGCTCCGTCACGGCGTCCCGGGCCGGGCAGGTGGTGGTCCTCGTGATCTGCACGCTGGTCGGGCTCGCCGTGGTGATGGTGCTCGCCCAGCCGGGCGGGATGCACCCGGACTGGTCGCCGTTCGCGCCACCGAGCACCTACCTGCGCTGACGGTCGTGCCGGGCGCTCAGCCGGGCAGGTCCACCGGCTCCGGCCGGCCGAAGAGGTATCCCTGCGCGTGCTCGCAGCCGATCCCGGCGAGCACGGCCCGCTGCTCCTCGGTCTCCACACCCTCGGCGACGATGTCGACGCCGAGGCCTTGGGCCAGTCCGGTGAGCGCCTCGACGATCCGGTCGCACTGCGGGTCATGGCCGAGTCCTGCGGTGAAGCTGCGGTCCACCTTGATCCCCGAGACGGGGAGGTCCCGCAGGTGCGACAGCGCCGAGAACCCGGTGCCGAAGTCGTCGACGACGAGCCGGACGCCGAGGTCGTCCAGCGCGGTGAGCTGCCGTCGTCCCTCGGTGGCGGCCCCGAACATCACCGACTCGGTCAGCTCGATCACCAGGTTGGACGCCGGGAGCCCGGTCCGGGCGAGGACGTCCTCGACGTCCGAGGACAGCCCGGGGCGGCGCACCTGGGACGGCGAGACGTTCACCGCGACGTATCCCAGCTGCGGGGACGCCTGCGCGATCCGGGCGGCCTCGCCGAGCACCCAGCGGCCGAGGTCCTCGATGAGCCCGCTCTCCTCGGCCACCGGCAGGAACCAGGCCGGCCCGAGCAGCCCGCGCTCCGGGTGCTGCCAGCGGACCAGGGCCTCCCGGCCGACGATCCGGGTGCTGGTGACGTCGACGATGGGCTGCAGGTGCAGCCGCAGCTCGCCGCGGGTCAGGCCGGACCGCAGCTGGTGCTCGATGTCGAAGCGGTCCACCGCTCGCCGGCGCACCTCGTCGTCGACCAGGGCCCAGCTGTCGGCCCCGTTCTCCTTCGCCCGGTGCAGGGCTGCGCCTGCGTCCCGGAGCAGGGCGATCGCGTCGCGGTCCCGATCGGTGGACACGGCGATCCCGATGCTCGCGGTCGGCACCACGACCCGCCCGTCGACGACCACCGGTACCCGCAGCGCGACCAGGATCCGGTCGGCGATGACGGCGGCCTCGGCGGGGGAGGAGACGTCGTCGCAGACGACGACGAACTCGTCGCCCGACGGGCGCGCGGCGGTGTCCCCGGCCCGCAGCACCTCGGTCAGGCGTCTCGTCACCTCCAGCAGCACCGCGTCGCCGTGCATCGGCCCGATGCTGTCGTTGACGACCTTGAAGCGG
The DNA here is from genome assembly GCA_036518955.1 of Kineosporiaceae bacterium. Taxonomy (GTDB): domain Bacteria; phylum Actinomycetota; class Actinomycetes; order Actinomycetales; family Kineosporiaceae; genus DATDMG01. Next base: position 10,037 of record DATDMG010000483.1, read on the forward strand.
TCGAGGTCGATCGAGAACACCGCCAGGTGGCTACCGGCCGGTCGCCGCCGGTCCAGGGCGCGCTGGATCCGGTCCAGGCAGAGCGTCCGGTTCGGGAGCCCGGTCAGCGGGTCGTGCAGCGACTGGTGCGTCAGCATCTCGACCGCCAGCCGGGTCTCGGTCACGTCCAGCGCCTGGACGACGAGGTGCATCGGCGCGCCGTCGTCGTCCCGGACCGCCGACACCGTCACCCGCGCCCAGAGACTGTCCTCGCCGGGCCGGACGAGCCGCTTCTCGACGTCGTAGCTGTCGATCTCCCCTCGGACCAGCCGGGCCAGCGACGCCGCCTCGCGTTCGACGTCGTCCCGGTGCGTCACGTCAGCCAGGGTGAGCCCGTGCATCTGCGGGCCGCTGCGGCCGAGGAGCCGGCACATGGCCGCGTTGGCCTGCACGAACACGCCGTCCGGGGTGACCACCGCGGTCCCCACCGGGGAGTGCTCGACGGTGGCTCGCAACCGGCGTTCCGCCACCGTGAGCGCGCAGGACAGGCGGCGTTGGATCTCCCCGGCGTCGGCAGCGGCTCCCCCGCTCGCCCGCTCCGCGGGCGCGTCCCCCGGCGCAGGCCCGGGACCATCCTCGCGGATGCGGATCGTGGTGACCAGGGCGGCCACCCGGTCCTCACCGAACGTGAGGGGCACGGTGGCGAGCTGCAGCCGGGGCGGCCCGTCGCCGTCCGTGGGCCGGTCCGACGCGGCGGTGATCTCCCGGACCACCGGCTCACCCGGCCTGCCCTCCGCCGCGGCGACGGCCACCATCGTGTCGAGCGTGCTGACCGGCTGGCCCTCGAGGAGCTGGCGGGCTGCGGCGTTGGTGAGGAGCGGCGTCCCGTCCCGGTGATGGACGACGACACCCACCGTGACGGCTTCGAGAATGGCGTCGAGCACCGCCTGGCCGCTGGACGCCGCGCCGGCCGCCCGGCCGCCGGCGGGCGGCCGGGCGGCGGGCCGGCGGCTGCCGCTCCCGGCGCTGGGCGGATCCGCGCTGGTGACGTGGTGATCGGGCCGCTCCGGGGTACCGTCCGGGCCGGGGGTGCCAGGTGCGTGCAGGCCCGGACGCTCGCTCGTCCGCCAGTCGCCCACGGCCCCGGCTGTCATTCGCCCTCCTCATCCCCTGATTACGAAGAGTGTACGAATGTTTACTCTGCGCGCCCGGTAGGGGCGTGTCAGCAGAACGGCTGAAACGACGGATCACTTCCTGGTCGAGCGGCGGGCGGTCGCGGGACGGCGCGTCGTAGGATGCAGTGGCACCATCGCCCCCGTAGCTCAGCGGCCAGAGCAACCGCCTTGTAAGCGGTAGGTCGTCGGTTCGACCCCGACCGGGGGCTCCCGGGCGTCGGCGCCGACTGGTCCCGCGAAACCGACTGGTCCCGCGAAACCGGCGCTGCCGCGTCGTCCGGGCGATGGGCGGCGGACGGCGCGGCAGCTCGAGGGCGGTCCGCTCAGGTCAGCCCGAGCTCGGCCGCCTCCTCCCAGAGCTCGTCCCGGATCCGCGGGTGCGCGGCCTGTGTGATCAGGTTCGCGGCCTGCGTCTTCTCGTCCAGGCCGTAGATCTGCGCGACGCCCTGCTCGGTGACGACGGCGGTGGGCTGGAACGACGTCACCGGCTCGTCGACCAGCGGAATGATCGTCGAGACATTCGCCTTCGGGTGCCACGAACGCAGCGCCATCAGGGCCTGGCCGCCCGGGGAGTGCAGCGCGCCGACGATGAAGTCGGTCTGGCCGCCGAATCCGGAGTGGATCCGCGCCTTGATCCGGGAGGCGTTGGCCTGGGCGAAGAGGTCGACCTGCAAGGCGGTGTTGACCGACGTCATCAGCGGGCGGCCGGCGATCAGAGCCGGTTCGTTCGTGGTCTCGCTGCGCAGCAGCAGGACGCGTGGGTTGCGGTCCACCCAGCGGTAGAGCTCGAGGCTGCCGAAGAGGAACGACGCGGTGAGCGGGGAGTCCGGGTCCATGCAGCCCCGGCGTTCCAGGGCCAGCGCGCCGTCGCTGAACATCTCGCTCCAGATCTTCAGCCCGCGCCGTTCGGTGAGGCCGTGGAGCACCGCGTCCGGCACCGCGCCGATGCCGAGCTGCAGCGTCGCGCCGTCCTGCACCCGGGCGGCCACGCTGGTGCCGATGGCCGAGCTCGCGTCGTCCAGGGCACCCGGGGGGTGGGCGGTCAGCGGTTCGTCGACCTCGACGCCGTAGTCGACGTCCTCGAGCTTGAGCACCGCGTCACCGAAGGTGTAGGGCATCTGCGGATTCATCTGGACGATCACCCGCCCGCCCCGGGCCCGGGCCGCCTCCAGCGCTGCCGGGAGGATGTTGACCTCGACACCGAGGGAGACCGTGCCGTCGCGCGGGGTCGTCGTGTGCAGGACGACGACGTCCGGCGGGAGCGTGCTGGCGAACAGCCGGGGAACCAGCGAGAGCCGGGAGGGGTAGTACCTCAGCCGTGGGTTCTTGCGCATCCCTGCCCCGACGAACGACGTCTCCGGGGTCACCCCCTCGCGGTCAGGGATGCCCGGCTGAGCGTTGATCGCGTAGAGGCGGAACGTGGGGAGGGTCGCGTCGATGGCCCGCAGCAGCGTCCACGGGGTCCCGAAATTACCGGTGACGACGACCCGCGGGACGGCCGGAACGCCCCGAAGCGCCTCGCCGAGCCGCGAGATGTCAAGGGTCTTCACAACCACCACCCTGTCACCTGCGGCCTCGGCACCCCGGGTGCCCAACGTCCCGAAGTCCGACCGGGGCGCGC
>DATDMG010000484.1:0-2682 GCA_036518955.1 Kineosporiaceae bacterium
CTCCCCGCGCGCTGCTTCCGCTCACCGTTGCCGCCGTCCGCCCGGGACGCCGTCCCGGCGGAGGCGGCTGCGGCCCTGGTCGCGGCCGCGGACCGGGTGCTCGGCGGCACCTGGAGCATGCTGGGCACCGTCCGGCACGACAGCGCCGACCCCGACTGGTTCCTCGACCCGGTGACCGGCCTGCGCGCCCCGGACCGCCGGTCGGCGTTCCGGATCAACCATCGCGACGAGGCGGTCACCGGGAACGTCAAGCAGGTGTGGGAGCTGTCCCGCCACCACCACCTGACCGTCTTGGCGACGGCCTGGTGGCTCACCGGCGACGAGCGGTACGCCGAGGCCGTCGCCGGGCAGCTGCGCTCGTGGTGGCGGGCCAACCCGTTCCTGTCCGGGATCCACTGGACGAGCGGGATCGAGGCCGGCATCAGGCTGCTGGCCTGGGTGTGGATCCGCCGTCTGCTGGACGACTGGCCGAAGGCGGGGGACCTGTTCGAGAACGACCCGGACGCGCTCCGCCAGATCGCCTGGCACCAGGAGTTCCTGGCGGGATTCGTCAGCACCGGCTCCTCGGCGAACAACCATCTGATCGCCGAGGCGGCGGGCCGGCTGGCAGCCGCCTGTGCCTTCGACTGGTACGACCGTTCGCCCCGGTGGCGGGCGTCCGCCGCCGCCGAGCTGGAACGGTCCCTGGCGGCCAACACCTTCCCGGACGGGCTCAACCGCGAGCTGGCCACCGATTACCACCGGTTCGTGCTCGAGCTCGCGCTGGTGGCCGCGGCGGAGGCGGACGCCGCGGGGCACCCGCTCGGCACGGCCACGTGGGGCCTGATCACCCGCATGCTCGACGCCGGTGTCGCCGTCCTGGACGCGGCCGGGCGCCCGCCCCGGCAGGGCGACGGCGACGAGGGCCGGGCTCTGGTGGTGGACGAGCCGGAGCGTGACCCGTGGGCGGTCACCCTGGACGCGGGCGGCGCCCTCGTCGGTCGCCTCGAGTGGTGGCCGGCGCTCGCGCCGAGCGTGCTCGGGACGGTCGTGTCGGCGCTCGCGTCACCGGCCCGGTCCGGTGACCGCTCGCGCCGGCCGACCCAGCCCCCGCGCCGCTTCCCGGACGCCGGCTGCGTGATCCTGCGCTCGCGGCCGGTTGACGGTCTGGAGATCTGGTGCCGGATGGACGTCGGGCCGCACGGGTTCGGGTCGATCGCCGCCCACGCCCACGCCGACGCCCTCGCCCTGGAGGTGAGGCATGACGGCGTCGACGTGCTGGCCGACCCAGGCACGTACTGCTACCACGGGGAACCGGCCTGGCGAGACTGGTTCCGGTCCACCGCGGGGCACAACACGCTGCAGGTCGCGGAGGTGGACCAGGCCCGGTCCGGCGGCCCGTTCCTGTGGACCACTCGGCCGGTCACCAGCACCGTGTCCTGCCAGGTCGGCGAGGCAGCACTGCAGTCCGTGGTCGCCGAGCACGACGGGTACCAGCGGCTACCGCTGCCCGCCGTCCACCGCCGGTCGGTGACGCTGGACTCCCCGTCCCGGACGCTCCGGATCGAGGACGTCCTGGACAGCGCGGGCGAGCACCCCGTCCGGTTGTCCTGGCACCTCGGCCCGGAGGTCGAGGTGCAACTCGACCACGTTCGCGCCCGGCTGTCCTGGCCCGCCCGGGGCGGCCGGGGAGCGGGGGAGTTGCACCTGCCCGCGGAGCTGACCTGGACGGCGGCGCGCGGCGCCGAGGAACCGCCCGAGGGCTGGTACTCGCCCGGGTTCGGCGTCCGCGTCCCGGCGGTCACCATGATCGGGCTCGGGCGGCTGACCGGGGGATCACGACTAGTGACGACGCTCAGACTGCCGTGACGAGGAGTACACGAGGAGCCCGATTCGTCCCGGCATCACGTGTGCGTCGGACATACCCCCGGCACTACCGGTATTAACCGGCGGTCCTCCGGCTCTCCTTGGCGGTGAGGTCATTGACCTGTTCGTGATTGACCTGTTCGTGGCACTCTCTGGGATGTTTGTGGCAGGCACCGGCGCCGAGCCGTACTGTCCCCTCGGCGGCCACCGGAGGGCCGGTCTGACCGGAGGCAAGGAGTCGACTGTGAAGCAAGTCACGTGAGCCATCAGCGCGTCAACCTGCGCTCCGGAGCGGCGCCTCTCCAGCGGCGTTGGCGGGTGCTTGCCCTCGTCGCGGTCGCCGGACTGGTCCTCGGCGTCGGCTATGCCGTCCTGGTACCGCCGAGCCTGACCAGCACTGCTCTGATCCTACTCCCGCCCGTCCAGAACCCGATGCAGGACGCCTCCGCGGTGTCCACCACCCAGGTCACCATCGCCCTCAGCACGGTCGTGCTGGAGAAGGCCGGACGCGCGGTTCGGCCTGCGCTGTCCGCCCGCGCGGTCGCCGACCGGGTTGACGTCAGCGCGCCGAGCGATCAGCTGCTCCAGGTGCAGGCGTCGACCGCCGACGCCGGGCAGGCTCGCGCGCTGGCACAGGCGGTCGCCGAGGCCTACGTGTCCACCGTCAGGGAGGCGGCCCGGACCCTGAACGCGACCACCATGAAGGACCTGCGCACGCGGGAGACCACCCTGACCAAACAGGTGAACGGCCTGCAGAACGAGATCGACGCCACCATGAACCGGCAGCGGGCGGATGCCGCCGTTTCGGCGGACAGCCGCAGGGACGCCCAGCTCCTG
>DATDMG010000485.1:0-20355 GCA_036518955.1 Kineosporiaceae bacterium
CCGGAGCGGCGCTGCTCGCGGCGGCGGCAGCGGCCGGCATCGGCGTGGCCCGGCTGGCCTTCACCTGGGTGGCGGCGATGCACGGCGGACCGTCCGCCGAGAGCTGGGTGTACCAGCCGGGCTGGACCATCGTGCAGGTCGCGTGTGCGCTCCTGGCGGCCGGGGCGGCAACCGTGTCGATGACCTCGCCGCACGGCAGCCGCACCCTGCCGGCACTCGCCGGCATCGCGAGCGCCGGCGTGCTCGGGTGGAGCTTGAACGACGGCGCGTACCAGATCATCGCCTCGCTGTTCTACCTGAACGCCTGACGCTCCACCGGAGCGGTCGACCGGCCGCGGGCCCGGCCGGCGGACCGGCCGGCCGAACGGCGCCGCCCGCGGTGATGGGCGGCGCCGCGGCTGACCTCGCTCCGCGGGGTCTCCGGCGGAGCTGGGGCCCTGCCGCCCGGACGGATCCCTGCGGCAGGAATGCCCTGTCGTCGGAACGACAGGAGTCGGTGGGCGGCCGGGCCGGCCGCTGCGGCGTTACTCGGCGAGGTCGACCACCCGCGCGGACGACGCGCCGATCTCGGCCACGAGCCCCGCCAGGACGTCGTGGCCGATCGCCTGGTCGAGGGTCAGCACGCCGATCGCGAGGCCGCCCTCGGTGGCCCGGGCGACCTGCATCGCGGCGATGTTCACACCGGCTGCGCCCAGCACGCCGCCCACCGTCCCGACGACGCCCGGCCGGTCGGTGTAGCGCAGGACCAGCATGTACTCGGCCAGGGGCAGCTCGAGGTCGAGCCCGTCGATGCCGACGAGCTTCTCGACCTGCTTCGGACCGGTCAACGTGCCGGACACCGACAGCCGGGTGCCGTCGGCCAGCGTCCCGCTGAGCGTGATGACGTTGCGGAACTCCGGGCTGTGCGCGTCGGTCAGCAACCGGACGACGATGCCCCGGTCGGCGGCCAGAACGGGGACGTTGACGTACGAGACCTGGCCCTCCACGACGTCCGCGAAGAGGCCCTTCAGAGCCGCGAGCCGCAGCACCGACACGTCGTGCCTGATGATCTCGCCGTGCACCTCGACGTCCAGCTGGACCGGGACGCCGCCGGCCAGCGCGGTGAACACGCGCCCCAGCTTCTCGACCAGCGGGATGCCCGGGCGCACGTCCTCGGCGATCACCCCACCCGACACGTTGACGGCGTCCGGCACGAGCTCACCGGCGAGGGCGAGCTGTACCGACCGGGCGACGGACACCCCGGCACGCTCCTGGGCCTCCTCGGTGGAGGCGCCGAGGTGCGGCGTCACCACGACCTGGTCGAGTGCGAACAGCGGGGAGTCCGTGCACGGTTCGGTGGCGAAGACGTCCAGCCCGGCGGCCGCGACGCGGCCGTCCCGCAGGGCAGCCAGCAGGGCGGTCTCGTCGACGATACCGCCCCGGGCGGCGTTCACGATCCGTACCCCGGGCTTGACCAGGCGCAGCGCCTCCTCGCCGATCAGGCCGACCGTCTCCGGCGTCCGCGGCAGGTGCACGGTGATGAAGTCGCTGACCGCCAGCAACTCCTCCAGGCCCACCAGCCGGACGCCGAGCTGCCCGGCCCGCACGCTGGTGACGTACGGATCGTAGGCGATGATCGTCATCCCGAAGGCGGCCAGGCGCTGGGCGACGAGGTGGCCGATCCGGCCCAGGCCGACGACACCCACCGTCTTCTCGAAGAGCTCGGTCCCCACGAACGCCGCACGCGTCCACCGGCCTGACCTCAGCGAGGCATTGGCCTGCGGCACCCTGCGGGCGACCGACAGCATCAGGGTGACCGCGAGCTCGGCCGCGGAGACCACGTTCGACGTCGGTGCGTTGACCACCATCACGCCCGCCTGGGTGGCGGCCGGGACGTCGACGTTGTCCAGGCCGACCCCGGCCCGCGCCACCACCCGGAGCCGCTTCGCCACGCCGAGCGCCTCGGCGTCCACCCGGGTCGCCGACCGGACCAGCAGCGCGTCCGCGTCCGGCAGGGCGGCGAGCAGCTCGTCGCGGCTGGCACCGTCGCAATGCCGCACCTCGACGTCCGGCCCGAGAGCCGCAACGGTCGCCGGGGAGAGTTCTTCGGCGATGAGTACCACGGGACGCTGACCCGGCTCCGAGACCACGGGCCCTAGTCTACGGAGGCGGCGGGGCCGGTCCGACGTCGTCCGGGTCACGCGGCTGCACCGAGACTCCACGCGGGTGCGGCCATGACCAGCACCACGGCGTGAACGCCGCCCAGAAACTCTTCACATGATCCCCCTCAGGATTGCCCCGCGGACTGCAGCACTGATCACCAGTACTGATCGCAAGACGGGGGGACCGTGGCGGGGTTCACGCCCATCGTTGACCCGGTCCTGGCCCGGCCATCACGCACGATGTGCTCCGGACGCTCACGGTGGCGCGCGGGCACGCGCCACCGTGGGGTGCCGTCAGCGGGCGGCGGTGCCCTCCACGTAGTCCGAGTCGGTGGACTTCACCCAGCTCATCAGCTTGCGGAGCTCGCGCCCGGTCACCTCGATCGGGTGCTGCTCGGCCTGGGCGCGCAGCCGGGTGAACTCCGGCGCCCCGGCGTCCTGGTCGGCGATGAAGCGGGCCGCGAACGCTCCGCTCTTGATGTCCGCCAAAGTCTGGCTCATCCGTTCCTTGACCGAGGCGTCGATGATCCGCGGACCGGAGACGTAGTCTCCGTACTCCGCGGTGTCCGACACCGACCAGCGCTGCTTGGCGATGCCGCCCTCGTACATCAGGTCGACGATGAGCTTCAGCTCGTGCAGGCACTCGAAGTACGCGATCTCGGGCTGGTAGCCCGCCTCGGTGAGCACCTCGAACCCGGCCTGCACGAGGTGGGACATCCCCCCGCACAGCACGGCCTGTTCGCCGAACAGGTCGGTCTCGCACTCCTCGGTGAACGTCGTCTTGATCCCGCCGGCGCGCAGGCCCCCGATCGCCTTCGCGTAGGAGAGGGTGAGCGGCCAGGCCTTGCCGCTGGCGTCCTTCTCCACGGCGACCAGCACGGGCACCCCCCGGCCGTCCACGAACTCCCGGCGGACCAGGTGCCCCGGGCCCTTGGGGGCGACCATGCACACGTCCACACCCTCCGGCGGGGCGATGTACCCGAACCGGATGTTGAAGCCGTGCCCGAAGAAGAGGGCATGGCCGGGCCGCAGGTTCGGCTCGATCGCCTCGGCGTAGACGTGCCGCTGCACGTGGTCCGGGGTGAGGAGCATGACGACGTCGGCCTCGGCAGCCGCCTCGACCGGCGTCACCACCCGCAGCCCCTGCTCCTGTGCCTTCGGCCGGCTCTTGCTGCCCTCCGGCAGACCCACCCGGACGTCGACGCCCGAGTCACGCAGGCTCAGCGAGTGGGCGTGTCCCTGGCTGCCGTAGCCGATCACTGCGACCTTGCGGCCCTGGATGACGGACAGATCGGCGGCGTCGTCGTAGTACAGCTCTGCCACGGAAGGGTTCTCTCTTTCTGGGGTTGGTGGTGCGTTTGACGGTGCTCGGGTCCACGGCGTGGCTCGGTGCCCGTCGTGGGGCCCGGCGTGCGGCCCGGGTCTACGCCGCGGTTCACGCGCTCCGCAGCGCGCGGTCGGTGATCGACCGGCTGCCCCGGCCGATCCCGACCAGCCCGGACTGGACCAGCTCACGGATGCCGAACGGCTCGACGACCTTGAGGAACGCGTCCAGCTTGTCAGGGTTCCCGGTCACCTCCACGCTCACCGCGTCCGGAGCGACGTCGACGACCTTGGCCCGGAACAGCCGGACCGTCTCCAGCACGTTCGACCGGGTCTGCAGGTCGGCCCGGATCTTCACCAGCAGCAGCTCGCGCTGGACCGAGGCCGAGGACTCCAGCTCCACGATCTTGATGACGTTGATCAGCTTGTTGAGCTGCTTGGTGACCTGCTCCAGCGGCAGCTCGTCGACGTCGACGACGACGGTCATCCGGGAGACATCCGGGTGCTCGGTAGGGCCGACCGCCAGGGAGTGGATGTTGAACCCGCGGCGGGCGAAGAGGCCGGCCACCCGAGCCAGGATGCCGGGCCGGTTCTCGACCAGGACCGACAGGGTGTGCTTGCTCATCGTGCGTTCTGCCTTCCGTTCAGGGAGTCGGTGAGCGGTGGGGGGAGGGCGGGCCGCCAACTCGGGCGGCGGTCGTCACTCCTCGCGATCCCAGGTCGGACTGACCCCCCGGGCGAACTGGATGTCGTCGTTGCTCACGCCGGACGGCACCATCGGCCAGACCATCGCGTCCCGGTGGACGACGAAGTCCACCACCACCGGAACGTCGTTGATGGACATCGCCTTCTCGATGGTCTCGTCGACGTCCTTGGGGCTCTCGCACCGCAGCCCCACGCAGCCGTAGGCATCGGCGAGCTTGACGAAGTCGGGGATGCGCTTGCCGTCGGCGGAGGTGTGCAGGTCGGTGTTGGAGTAGCGCTCGTTGTAGAAGAGCGTCTGCCACTGCCGGACCATCCCGAGGCTGGAGTTGTTGATCACCGCCACCTTGATCGGAATGTCATTGATCACGCAGGTGGCCAGCTCCTGGTTGGTCATCTGGAAGCAGCCGTCGCCGTCGATCGCCCAGACCGTGCGGTCCGGCATGCCGACCTTGGCGCCCATCGCGGCCGGGACGGCGAAGCCCATCGTCCCCGCGCCACCGGAGTTGATCCAGGTGTTCGGGTTCTCGTACCGGATGAACTGCGCCGCCCACATCTGGTGCTGACCGACCCCGCCCACGTACAGGGTCTCCGGTCCGGCCAGCTGCCCGAGCCGCTGGATCACCGCCTGCGGGGACACCTCGCCGGACGGCGGCTCGGCGTAGCCGAGCGGGTACGTCTCCCGCCAGGCCTCGACCTGCGCCCACCAGCCCGACAGGTCGGCCCGCCGGCCGGCCGCATGCTCGGCCTGGACGGCGACCACGAGCTCGGCGATGACGTCCTTGGCATCACCCACGATCGGCACGTCCGCCGTCCGGTTCTTGGAGATCTCGGCCGGATCGATGTCCGCATGGACGATCGTCGCCCCTGGCGCGAAGGTGGACAGCTTGCCGGTCACCCGGTCGTCGAACCGCGCGCCGAGGCTGACGATGAGATCCGCCCGCTGCAGGGCCGCGACCGCGGCGACGGTCCCGTGCATCCCGGGCATGCCGAGGTGCTGCGGGTGGCTGTCCGGCAGCGCGCCGCGGGCCATCAGCGTGGTGACGACCGGAGCGCCGGTCACGTCGGCCAACCGGCGCAGCTCCTGGCTGGCCCGGGCCTTGAGCACGCCGCCGCCGACGTACAGCACCGGACGACTGCTGGCGGCCAGGAGCCGGGCCGCCTCCCGGACCTGCTTGCCGTGCGGCCGGGCGACAGGCCGGTAGCCCGGCATATCGATCCGATCCGGCCAGGCGAACGTGGTCATCGCCTGCAGCGCGTCCTTGGCGACGTCGACGAGCACCGGGCCGGGACGGCCGGTCCCGGCGACGTGGAAGGCCTCGGCGATCGTCTGCGGGATGTCCGCGGGGTTGGTGACGAGGTAGTTGTGCTTGGTGATCGGGATCGTGATCCCGGAGATGTCCGCCTCCTGGAAGGCGTCCGTGCCGATCGAGCCGCTCGCCACCTGGCCGGTGATCGCGACCACCGGCACCGAGTCCATGTAGGCGTCGGCGATCGGGGTGACCAGGTTGGTCGCTCCCGGCCCCGACGTCGCCATGCAGACCCCCACCCGGCCGGTGGCCTGGGCGTACCCCTCGGCGGCATGGCCGGCACCCTGCTCGTGACGGGTGAGGATGTGCCGTACCCGGGTCGAGTCCATCAGCGGGTCGTACAGCGGCAGGATGGCTCCGCCGGGGATACCGAACGCGACCTCGACCCCAGCGGCCTCCAGCGAACGGACGAGGCTGGCCGCCCCCGTCATGGTCTCGCCCTGATGAGCTGATGCGTCGGGTCCGTGCCGGTGGCCTGGCATCTGGCCTCTCCTTGCTGGTCGGGGTGCGGGTCGGTGCTGCGATGTACGGTCCGAGCGCCGTCCGGGCCGAGCGGCCGTCGGCGGTCCTGACCTCGCCGAACCCGTCCGGTGGGACGAAAAGACCCCTCGGCCCGGTTGGGGCAGGCGAGGGGTCGCGCGCTCGGTGGGGTCTGATGACCTCAGCGGGCGCGCCGTCCGAGTACCAGGAGCAGGCGCATGCTGTCACGCTCCACCGAGCCTGCGGCGAAGTCAACCCGCCCCGCGAGCCGTCTCGTCATGTGAGATCCGCTGATGCCACATCGTGGGCGCCGGAGTCGGCCGGGTCGATCCCCGGGACGATCGCCGGGACGTCGTCCCCGAGCCCCGCGGGCTGCGCCTCCGCCCGGACCGGTCGGTCACCGCCGCCACTCCCGGACCTGTTCCCCTCGCCGGTCCGGTGGCCGGCGGGGTGGGTGCCCGCCCGGCCGGTCTCCGGACCGGCCGGTGGATGCCCGGCGCGCCCGGCCCGCCGCGCGTCCGCGGCCGCCCGGCGCGCGTCCGCGGCCGCCCGGCGAGGATCGCTCCCGAGCTGGGTCGGCGGGTCGGCGAGGATCGCGCTGACCTCGTCGGCGGGCATGGCCTCGAAGAGCGCGAATCCCTGGCCTGCCCACGCCCCGAGGTCGCGGGCGATCCGCGCGGCCTCCAACGTCTCCAGTCCTTCGGCGACCACGAGGAGGCCGAGGGCCCGCGCGGCGGCGATCACCGCTCGGGCCAGCGTGCGGGCCCGGGGGTCGGTGGTGAGGTCGTCCAGGATCGCGCGGTCGAGCTTGACCCCGCGCACCGGCATCCGGCGCAGGTAGGCGAGGGAGGAGTACCCGGACCCGAAGTCGTCGATGACGAGGACCACGCCCATCCCCCGCAGCTGCTCCACGGCACCCCAGGCCGGGTCCGTCTCGGTCAGCAGCTGTCCTTCTGTGATCTCCATCACCAGGCCGCTCGCCGGCAGCCCCGCGGTCGCCAGCGCGTCCCGGACGAACGCGACGAACCCCTCGGTCTCCAGCTGCCGGACCGACACGTTGACGTTCATCAGGATGTCGTGCCCCTGGGCCCGCCAGCGGGCGGCCTGCAGGGTCGCCTCGGTGACGACCCAGTGCCCGACCTCGGCGATCTCGCCGGTGTCCTCCGCGACGGCGACGAGCTCGGCCGGGGAGACCAGCTCCGGCAGGCCGGCCAGCGCGCCCGGCGCGTCGTCCTCGGCCTCCACCCGCAGCAACGCCTCCACGCCCACCACCGCGCCGTCCGACAGGCGCACCAACGGCTGGTAGGCCAGCGCCAGCCGGTGGCTGTCCAGCGCCCGGCGCAACCCGATCGCGATGTCGACGCGGCGCAGCGCCCGCGCCTGGATCTCCGGGTCCCACCGGACGCACCGGAACCGCCCGCCCTGCTTGGCCGCGAACATCGCGACGTCGGCGCGGTGCAGCAGATCGTCGGCGTCCTCCACCTCGCCGGGCACCGGCACCCGGTCCGCCGAGGCCGCCACGCCGATGCTGACCCCCACCCGGACCGCGCGGTCGCCCACCGCGAACGTCGGCCGGAGCGCGGCGAGAAGCCGCTCGGCGGCCGTCGGCACCTGCTCCTGCGGGATCCGGACGACGGCGACGACGAACTCGTCGCCGCCCACCCGGGCCACCAGCGACCGTTCTCCCGGCAGATCATGGGCGACGGCACGGATCCGGCGGGCGGCCTCGGCGAGGACGTCGTCCCCGCAGACATGGCCGAAACGGTCGTTGACGGCCTTGAACCCGTCGAGGTCGCAGTACAGCACCGCGACCGGTAGCCGCGCGCGCAGCCAGGCGTTGATCTGGCTCAGCAGGTGCGCCCGGTTGGCGAGACCCGTCATCTCGTCGAACCGGGCCAGGCGTTCCAGGCGTTCCCGCAGCTCGACCACATCGGTGATGTCGGACAGGTTGGCGACCGCCCCGCCGGGGGCCGCCTGCAGGCGCACCTCCGCGGTTCCGGTGGCGGGCGGGGAGAGCTGCACCTCGGTGCGCGCGCTGGAGCGCCGTCCGTGCACCACGTCGTCCACGGCCCGGCGCAGGGCGGCCCGGTGGTCGGGTATCGCCAGCTCTCCGACGTCCAGCCCGACCAGGGCCTCCGGGGTGCGGTGGAGGACCCGGGACGCGGCGGCGTTCGCGGTCGCCACCCGGCCGATCGGGTCCACCGTCAGCACGACGTCCGTGACGCTCTCCAGGAGCGCGGCGAGCCGGGCCCGGGCAGCCGCCAGCTCGGCGCGCAGCCGCGCGCTCTCCCGCGAGGTGAACCCCTGGACCGCGATCAGTCCGCAGACCACGACCGAGACGAGGAGGAGGGACACCGACCCGGTGCGTCCGGCGAAGGCTGCGACGAGGAGCGAGATCAGGGCGACGCCGACAAGCCCGTACGGGAAGGCGCGGGTGGCCGTGGAGGCGGGCCGGATCGGCTGCACCCGGCCCTCCGGCACCCACGGCACGGCCGCGGCGACGAGAAAGGCCAGGCTCCGCAGGGCCAGCCCGGTCGACAGCACACCCGGCCCGGATCCGAGCTGGTAGAGCGTGATCAGCGCGTCACCGACCGCCAGGCCGGCCAGTGCGGCCGCGCTGGTCGCGACCACCGGCCGGTACCGCCGGTCCAGCGCGACGGACGGCGTCACGACCGGGATCCGGACGATGAGCGCCGCGGTGAGCAGCTCCGCGGTGGCGACGGCGAGCCACACCACGGCGGCCGCGGGTGGGTGCGCGGGAGCGCCGGCCACCACCCAGAAGACACTCACCAGGCTGCCGGCCACGAGCGCGGCCTCAGCGGCCGCCGGCACCAACCCGGTCGCGAGCGTCGGGAGCCGGGCGGCGCCGGCCACCCCGACGACGGCGGCGATCGTGGCCACGGCGAGCAGGCCGAGGACCGCCGGCCGGGACACGTCGCCCATCGCCAGCGCGACGACGCCCGCCACCGCGGAGAGGACCGCCCACCCGGTGAGCGCGGCGGAATGCTCGCGCTCCACCAGGGACCGCGAGACCGCCTCCGTAGCCCATGAGGCAGCCGCGATCACCGCGCACACCGTGAAGGCCACGAGGCCCAGCAGACCGGCCACCCCACGAGCCTAGTGCGCCGCCGGCGATTCTTTGCCACCGGACAAGCACGGGGTCGACGATCGCCCCCGTCGGCATCCACGGTTACAGTGATCACTCACCTCGGGTGGGCGGCGTGGGGCGGAGGGTCCTCACAAGCCGGTCGGGCAGGTGTGCGGACAACGTTCCGGTCGCGTAACGGCTCGCGGTGGGGCGTGTAACCGGAGATTCCTAGCGTCCTCGGCATCCCCAGCCGCCGTGTTCCCCGACCGCGGCGACCCCCGTCACCGAGGAGCCGTCATGGCCACCACGACCGTCGGCGTGCGCGGAACCGCCGAGCACACCGTCACCCGCCGGCCCGGCCGGTGGATCGATCACTGGACGCCGGAGGACGAGACCTTCTGGACCACCCAGGGCCGCGGCGTCGCCCGGACGAACCTGATCTGGTCGATCCTCGCCGAACACATCGGCTTCTCCGTCTGGCTCCTCTGGAGCATCGTGGTGGTCCAACTGGCGAAGACGGGCTGGCACCTGTCGGTCGGCGAGACGCTGTGGCTCACCGCGATCCCGAGCGGGGTCGGTGCCGCGCTGCGGATCCCGTACACGTTCGCCGTCCCGGTCTTCGGCGGCCGGAACTGGACGATCGTCTCGGCACTGCTCCTCCTGGTGCCCTGCGCCGGCCTGGCCTGGGCGGTGAACCATCCGGAGATCGGCTACACCAACTTGGCGCTGATCGCGGCCACGGCCGGGTTCGGCGGCGGGAACTTCGCCTCCAGCATGGCCAACATCTCGTTCTTCTACCCTGAGCGGGAGAAGGGCTGGGCGCTCGGCCTGAACGCGGCCGGGGGCAATCTCGGGGTGGCCGTCGTCCAGTTCCTGGTCCCGAAGATCATCGTGCTGGGCGGCGGGGTGGCGCTGTCCCGGGCCGGCCTGATGTACGTGCCGCTGGCGGTGATCGCCGCCATCGCGGCGTTCCTCTTCATGGACAACCTCACCGAGGCCAAGGCGGACGTGAAGCCGGTCTGGACGTCGATGCGGCACCGGGACACCTGGATCATGTCCTTCCTCTACATCGGCACCTTCGGCTCCTTCATCGGCTACTCGGCCGCCTTCCCGACGCTGCTCAAGGCCGTCTTCAACCGCCCGGACATCGCCCTGTCGTACGCCTTCCTCGGTGCCGGGATCGGATCGGTGGCGCGGCCGATCGGCGGCCGGCTGTCCGACCGGTTCGGCGGCGCCCGGATCACGCTGGTCGCGTTCGGGATGCTCGCGATCGGGGCCTGGGTGGGCCTGCTGTCGGTGCAGTCCAAGAACTTCGGCCTGTTCTTCGCCAGCTTCCTCTTCCTGTTCGTGGCGACCGGGATCGGCAACGGCTCGACCTACCGGATGATCAGCAGGATCTTCCAGGTCAAGGGCTTGGACGCCGGTGGCGAGCCGGAGACCATGCTGCGGATGCGGCGCGAGGCCGCCGGTGCCCTCGGCGTGATCTCCTCGATCGGCGCGTTCGGCGGCTTCGTGGTCCCGATCGCCTACGCCTGGAGCAAGGACCACTACGGCAACATCCAGCCGGCGCTGCGTTTCTACCTCGCGTTCTTCCTGGTCTGCCTGGCGGTGACGTTCGTGGCCTACGCACGCTCCGGCTCGCGGATGGCCCGGGCCGGGGTGTGAGCGTGCCCCTCGGACTCGGAGCTCCCGGTGTGGCGGTCGCCGGCCCGGCGACCGCCACACCGGCGACCCCGGCTCCGGCGATGCCCGCACCCGCGCCCGCGGCACCCACCGACACGCACTGCCCGTACTGCGCCCTGCAGTGCGCGACCACCCTGATCCCGGACGCCGGCGGCCTGCGGGTGGCCGGGCGCGACTTCCCCACCAACCGGGGCGGCCTGTGCCAGAAGGGGTGGACCGCACCGGCCGTGCTGCGGGCCGCGGACCGGCTGACCGCTCCCCTGCTGCGCGGGGCGGACGGCGAGCTGCACCCGGCGTCCTGGGACGATGCCCTCGGCACCGTCGCCGCCGGCCTCGCGCGGCTGCAGCGCGAGGCGGGCGCCGACGCCGTCGCGGTGTTCGGCGGCGGCGGGCTCACCAACGAGAAGGCGTACGCCCTCGGGATGTTCGCCCGCGCCGTGCTGCGGACCTCGCGGATCGACTACAACGGCCGGTTCTGCATGTCCTCCGCCGCCGCCGCGGGCAACCGCGCGTTCGGCGTCGACCGCGGGCTGCCGTTCCCGCTGGCGGACGTCGGCGGTGCGGACGCCGTCCTGCTCGTCGGCTCCAACCTGGCCGAGACCATGCCTCCCGCGTGCGCCCACCTGACCCGGGCCCGGCAGCGGGGCGGCCTGATCGTGATCGACCCGCGCCGCACCGCGACGGCCGCCCTGGCCGAGGACGACGGCGGCCTGCACCTGCAGAACGTACCCGGCACCGACCTCGCCGTGGTCCTGGGCCTGCTGCACGTGGTGGTGCACGAGAGCCTGCTGGACGCCGCGTACGTCGCGGCGCGCACGACCGGGTTCGACGTGGTGCGCGCCGCGGTGAACACCTGGTGGCCGGAGCGGGCCGAGGCGGTGACCGGCGTCCCGGCTCCGGTGCTGCGGGGCGCAGCCCGCCGGCTCGCCGCCGCGGCGCCCGCGCACGGCGGCTGCGGGGCGTACGTGCTCACCGGCCGCGGCGCCGAGCAGCACACCAACGGGACCGACACGGTCACCGCCTGTATCGACCTGGCCCTCGCGCTCGGCCTGCCCGGGCGGGCCGGTAGCGGCTACGGCTGCCTCACCGGCCAGGGCAACGGACAGGGCGGGCGCGAGCACGGCCAGAAGGCGGACCAGCTCCCCGGCTACCGGCTCATCAGCGATCCCGCGGCGCGCGCCCACGTGGCGCCGCTGTGGCGGATGGCACCGGAGGAGCTGCCCGGCCCGGGCCTGTCCGCGGTGGAGCTGCTGGCGGCGATCGGCACCCCCGGCGGCCCGCGGGCGCTGCTGGTGCACGGCAGCAACCTGGTGGTGAGCGCGCCACGCGCGCTCCACGTCGGCGAACGGCTGCGCGCCCTGGACCTGCTCGTGGTCTGCGACGTCGTGCCGAGCGAGACGGCGCTGCTGGCGGACGTCGTCCTCCCGGTCACCCAGTGGGCCGAGGAGGAGGGCACGCTGACGACCCTGGAGGGACGCGTCGTGCGGCGCCGGCGGGCGGTCCCCGCGCCGCCCGACGTCCGGGACGAGCTGGCCGTCCTCGCCGACCTGGCCGACCGGCTCGGCCGGCCCGGGTTGATGCCGCGCCACCCGGCCGAGGCCTTCGACCAACTGCGCGCCGCCAGCGCGGGCGGCCCGGCGGACTACTCCGGCATCACCTACGCCCGGCTGGACGCCGGCGAGGCACTGCACTGGCCGTGCCCGGCCCGGCCGGACGGCGAGCGGCCCCACCCGGGCACGCCACGGCTGTTCCTGGACCGGTTCGCCACCACGGACGGCCGGGCCCGGTTCGTCGCCGTCGACCACCGGCCCCCGGCGGACGACCTGCGCCCGGACGCCCCCGTCCACCTGGTGACCGGGCGCGTCCTGCAGCACTACCAGTCCGGAGCGCAGACCCGCCGGGTCGACGAGCTGGCCCGTGCCGTCCCGGAGCCCTTCGTGGAGCTGCACCCCGACCTCGCGGAGCGGCTCGGCGTCGAGCCCGGTGACGAGGTCCGGGTGCGCAGCGCCCGGGGCACCGCGGTGGCGGTGGCCCGGATCACCGAGACCGTCCGCCCGGACACGGTGTTCATGCCGTTCCACTGGTCCGGTCCCGGCAGCGCGAACGCGCTGACCAACGACGCCCTGGACCCGATCAGCCGGATGCCTGAGTTCAAAGTCTGCGCGGTCAGCGTCGAGCGCGCCGGTCCCGACCGGGAGGCCGTGCCGTGACCCCCACCACCCCCGCGCAACGGATCGTCGTCGTCGGCTTCGGGATGGCCGGCGGCCGTCTGGTCGACGAGCTGCTGGCCCGGCAGTCCGGCGGGCGGGCGAGCCGCCGCTGCACCGTCACCGTCGTCGGCGGCGAGCCGTACCCGGCGTACAACCGGGTGCTGCTCTCCGACGTCGTCGCCGGACGGGCGGACGTCGCCGCGCTCGCCCTCGGCGACCCCGCCGGGTACGCGGCGCACGGCGTCGACGTCCGGCTGGGCACCCACGCCCTCGCGATCGAGCTGCCGGCCGGCGGCGAGGCCGGCGACGTGCTCCTGGACGACGGCACCCGGCTGCGCTTCGACCGGCTCGTGCTGGCGACCGGAGCAGCCCCCGTCGTCCCGCCCCTGACCGGGCTCGACCGCGACGACCCGCCGGCCGGGGTCACCACGCTGCGGACCGTCGACGACGCCCGGGAGATCGTGGCGGCGGCGGCGAACGCCCGCCGTGCCGTCGTCCTCGGCGGCGGCCTCCTCGGGCTGGAGGCGGCCCGCGGGCTCGCCCGGCGTGGCCTCGACGTCGAGGTCCTCCACGCGGCGGGTCATCTGCTCGCCGGCACCCTCGACGCGGCAGGTGCCGGCGTGCTGGCCCGGGCGCTGCGCCGGCTCGGCGTCCGGGTCCGCACGGGCGCCGCCACCCGGGCGATCACGTCGTCCGCCGGCCGGCTCACCGGGGTCGTCCTGGACGGCGACGACCACGTGCCCGCCGACCTGCTGGTGATCGCGTGCGGCGTCCGGCCCCGCACGGGACTCGCCGAGCGGGCCGGCCTCGCCGTCGGCCGGGGCGTGCTGGTGGACGACTCGCTGGCCAGTTCCGACCCGCGCGTCCTGGCCGTCGGTGACTGCGCGGAGCACCGCGGACTCACACCCGGCCTGGTGGCGCCCGCCTGGGAGCAGGCCCGGGTCGCGGCCGACCTCCTCACCGGCGCCCGGGTGGCCGCCCGCTACCTGGGTCACCGGCCCGCGGTGCGGCTGAAGGCGGCCGACGTCGAGGTCGCCGTGGTCGGCGACGCGGCCCCCGACCCGTGGGCGGACGAGCCCGGCCTGGACGTCGTCCAGCTGCTGGAGCCGGCCCACGGCCGCTACCTGAAGGCGGTCGTCCGGGACGGCACCGTCGTCGGGGCCGCCGTCGTCGGGGACGCCCGGGCCGCGGCCGAGCTGCGGCTGCTGGTCGAGCGGGGCGCGCCGGCCCCGAGCCGGCGGGCCTGCCTGCTGCTGCCCGGCACGCGCGGCGACGGGACCACGGCCGGTGGTGCCGACGACCCGACCACGATCCCCGACCGCGCCACGATCTGCCGCTGCAACGGTGTCACCAAGGGCGCTCTGGTCCGCGCCTGGAGCTCGGGGGCCCGCGGGACCGCCGGTCTCGCGGCCGCGACCCGGGCCACCACGGGCTGTGGCACCTGCACCGACGCCGTCGCGGGGATCGCCGGCTGGCTGGCGGCGTCCGACCCGGACGCCGCCGCTCCCGTCCCGCAGCCGGCGGCCGGCTCTCCGGCCCGACCCGCACCCGCACCCGCACCGTCCGGAGGTTCCCGATGACCCATGCACCCGCCCGGCTCGTCGTCGTCGGGGGCGGCATGGTCGCCCACCGGCTCGTCGAGTCGCTGATCGCGCGGCAGGGCGAGCGCGCGGACTGGCACGTGACCGTGCTCGCCGAGGAGCCTCGCGCTCCCTACGACCGGGTGGCGCTCACCTCGTACTTCACCGGGCGCGACCCCGCCGAGCTCGCACTCGGCGACCCGTTGTTGTGGCGCGACCCGAGGGTGACCCTGCGCCGTGGCGAGCGGGTGACCGCCATCGACCGGGCCGGCCGCGAGGTGGCCACGGCGTCCGGCCGGAACTACCCCTACGACGCGCTGGTGCTGGCCACCGGGTCGGCACCGTTCGTGCCCCCGGTCGCGGGCAGCGACCTGCCCGGCTGCTTCGTGTACCGGACCATCGACGACGTCGCGGCGCTGCGGGAGTACGTCGAACGGCTGCGCGAGGCGCGCCCGGACGGCGCGGTCACCGGCGCCGTCGTCGGCGGCGGGCTGCTCGGCCTGGAGGCCGCGGGTGCGCTGCGGGCGCTGGGCGCCGCCAGCCACGTCGTGGAGTTCGCCCCCCGGCTGATGCCGCTGCAGGTCGACGAGGGCGGCGGGGAGGCGCTGCGACGCCTCGTGGAGGGCCTCGGCGTCACCGTTCACGTCGGGGCGCGGACGACCCGGGTCCTGCCGCGCCGGTCCGGTCCCCGGACCGGGGCCGTCGAGGCGATGGAGGTCGAGGACACCGCCGGGGGCGGTGTCGCCACCCTGCCGGCCGACGTCGTCGTGTTCGCCGCCGGGGTGCGCGCCCGGGACGAGCTGGGCCGGGCGGCCGGCCTGCCGGTCGGCCCGCGGGGCGGCATCGTCGTCGACGAGTCCTGCCGGACCGAGGACCCGCGGGTGTGGGCGGTCGGCGAGGTGGCCTGCATCGAGGGCCGCTGCCTGGGCCTGGTCGCCCCCGGCTACACGATGGCGGAGATCGTCGCGGACCGGCTGCTCGGCGGCTCGGCGACCTTCCCCGGTGCCGACCTGTCCACCAAGCTGAAGCTGCTCGGCGTCGACGTCGCCAGCTTCGGCGACGCCTTCGGCACCACCCCCGGCTCGCTGTCGGTGGTCCTCGCCGATCCGGTCGCGGGCGTCTACAAGAAGCTGGTCATGTCGGACGACGCCCGCACCCTGCTCGGCGGGATCCTCGTCGGGGACGCCTCGGCCTACGCGGCCCTGCGGCCGATGCTCGGCCGGGAACCGGGCGGCGACCCGAGCACCTGGCTGCTGCCCGAGGGCGCCGACGGCGGGCGAACCGGCGGCCCCGAGCTGCCGGACGACGCGGGCGTCTGTTCGTGCAACGCCGTCAGCGCCGGGACGATCCGCAGGGCCGTCCGGGACGACGGCCGCACCGACCTGGCCGGGGTGAAGGCCTGCACCCGGGCGGGAACCAGCTGCGGCTCCTGCCTGCCACTGGTCAAGAAGCTGGTCACGGCCGAGCTCGAGGCCGCCGGCGTCACGGTCTCCAAGGCCCTGTGCGAACATTTCGACCACTCCCGGGCGCAGCTGTTCGACATCGTCCGGGTCAGCGGGATCCGGACCTTCAGCGAGCTCGTCAGCCGGCACGGGCGCGGCCGCGGTTGCGACGTCTGCAAGCCGGTGGTCGCCTCGATCCTGGCGAGCCTGGGCACCGGCCACGTCCTGGAGGGCGAGCAGGCCACCCTGCAGGACACCAACGACCACGTCCTCGCCAACATCCAGAAGGACGGCACCTACTCCGTCGTGCCGAGGATCCCGGGCGGCGAGATCACCCCCGAGGGCCTGATCGCGATCGGCGAGGTCGCCCGCGACTTCGGGCTCTACACGAAGATCACCGGCGGCCAGCGGATCGACCTGTTCGGCGCCCGGATCGAGCAACTGCCGGCGATCTGGCGACGGCTGGTCGAGGCCGGGTTCGAGTCCGGTCACGCCTACGGCAAGGCACTGCGGACGGTCAAGTCCTGCGTCGGCTCGACCTGGTGCCGCTACGGGGTGCAGGACTCGGTGGCCCTGGCCATCGGCCTGGAGCTCCGGTACCGCGGCCTGCGCTCCCCGCACAAGCTCAAGCTCGCGGTGTCCGGCTGCGCCCGGGAGTGCGCCGAGGCCCGCGGCAAGGACGTCGGCGTGATCGCCACCGAGAAGGGCTGGAACCTCTACGTCGGTGGCAACGGCGGCTTCACGCCCCGACACGCCCGGCTGCTGGCGGAGGACCTCGACACCGCCACCCTGATCCGCACGATCGACCGCTTCCTGATGTACTACGTGCGGACGGCGGACCGGCTGCAGCGGACCGCGCCGTGGCTGGAGGAGATCGAGGGTAGTCTGGATCACGTGCGGGCCGTCGTCCTCGACGACAGCCTCGGCATCGCGGCCGACCTCGACGCGGCGATGGCGGCCCACGTCGACGGGTACGTCGACGAGTGGCGTGCGACCCTGGAGGATCCGGTGAAGTTGCGGCGTTTCGCGGCCTTCGTGAACGCCCCGGGAACGCCCGACCCAGATCTGGTCTACCTCACCGAGCGTGGGCAGCGCCGCCCCGCGACCCCGGCCGAACGCGCCGCCGCCGGTCACGCCGCCCCGCGGGGGACGGGAGCGGTCGACGGACACACCGCGGTAACACCCATGGGTGACGATGTCAGCGCCGCCGTCCTCGTCGCCGGCCCCGGACTGGAGGTGCTGCCCCGATGACGCTCACGACAGCGGTGCCCGGCGCGGACCCGGCCGTGCCGTCGGTGGGTGCCCCTGGGCAGCCGCCCGGAGGCACCCACCGACGGCACGGCGTCCCCGTCTGCCGGTACGTCGACCTGGAGCCGGAGCGCGGGGTCGCCGCGCTCGTCGACGGCGTCCAGGTGGCGATCTTCCGGCTGGTGGACGGCACGGTACTCGCCGTCGGCCACCACGACCCGTTCTGCGGGGCGAACGTGATCGCCCGCGGCATCGTCGGTACCCGTGGTGACGTACCGACCGTCGCCTCCCCGATGTACAAGCAGGTCTTCGACCTCCGGACCGGCGTCTGCCTCGACGACCCGTCGGTCACCCTCGGCAGCCACCCGGTGGAGATCGACCAGGACGGCCTGGTCCGGGTGCTGCCGGCCGACGCCGTCGCCGACGCTGGGGGCACGCCCTGAGCGCGGCACGACAGGCCGGGCGCGGTCGCGTCGCCCTCGTCGGCGGCGGCCCGGGCGACGTCGATCTGATGACCGTGCGCGGCCTGCGGCTGCTCCGGCAGGCGGACGTCGTCGTGCACGACCGTCTGGCACCTCGCCGGGCGCTCGACGAGGCCCGGCCGGACGCGGTCCTGATCGACGTCGGGAAGTCGCCGGGCCACCATGCGGTGCCCCAGCAGGAGATCAACGAGCTGCTGGTCGAGCACGCCCTGGCCGGCCGGTTCGTCGTCCGGCTGAAGGGCGGCGACCCCTACCTGCTCGGCCGGGGCGGTGAGGAGGTCGAGGCCTGCCGGGCCGCCGGCGTCCCGGTCGAGGTGGTGCCCGGGGTGAGCAGCGCGCTGTCGGTCCCGGCGGCTGCCGGGGTGCCGGTGACCCACCGCGGGCTGTCCCGCTCGGTGACCGTGCTCACCGGCCACGACGAGCTCGACCCGGGCACCCTGGCCGCGCTGGCCCGGCTGGGCGGCACGATCGTCGTGCTGATGGGCGTCACCCGGCTCCGGGCCCTGGCCGCCGGGCTCGTCGCCGCCGGGATGTCCCCTGACGTCCCGGTGGCCGTGATCGAGCGCGGCTGGACGGACGACCAGCGGACCACCGTCAGCGACCTGGCCGGGATCGCCGAGACGGCCCGGGCCCGAGGGGTCACGTCCCCCGCCGTGATCGTCGTCGGCGCGGTCGCCCGACTCGCGGACGATCCGACGGCCGGCGTCGTCCGGCTCGCCGGTGAGGTGGTCGGGTGACCCCGAAGACGATCGACGGCTCGCTCAGCGGGCAGCCCTCGCCGGCCCAACCCACCGCCGGCTTCGAGCCGGACCAGCTGGCCGGGTTCTCGATCGTGCTCACCTCCGACCGGCGCGCCGAGGAGTTCGCGGCGGCGTTCACCCGCCGAGGGGCGACCGTGCTGCAGGCGCCGATCCTGCGGATCATCCCGCTCGAGCAGGACGCCGAGCTGATCCGGGCCACCGGGGAGGTCATCGCCCACCCGCCGGACGACGTCATCGTGACCACCGCGATCGGCTTCCGGGGCTGGATCGAGGCCGCGGACGCCGTGGGCCTGGCACCCGCCCTGCTGGAGGTCCTCGGTCGGGCCCGGCTGCTGGCGCGCGGCCCGAAGGCCCGGGGCGCGATCCGCGCCGCCGGGCTGGTCGAGGCGTGGGCGGCGACGTCCGAGACAACGGCCGAGGTCGTGGATCGGCTGCTCGCCGAGCCCGGCGGGGTGGCCGGGCGGCGGGTCGTCGTCCAACTCCACGGCCTCCCCGACGAGGGCCTGCTCGCCCGGCTGCCCGCGGCCGGTGCCGACCTGGCGCGGGTACCGGTGTACCGCTGGGGCCCCCCACCGGACCCTGCCGCCGTCCAACGCGCCATCGACGCGGTCTGCGCGCGCACCGTCGACGCGGTCCTGTTCACCAGCGCCCCGGGCAGCCAGGCCTTCCTCGACGCCGCGCTCGCGGCCGGCCGGCAGCCGGAGCTGCTCGAGGCGCTCGCCGGCGACGTGGTGCCCGCCGCGGTCGGCCCGGTGACGGCGGCTCCGCTGGTGGCGGCGGGGCTGTCCCCGCTGGTCCCGGACCGGTTCCGGCTCGGGGCGCTGGTCCGGGCCGTGGCGGACCATCTCGCCCAGGAGCGCGTGCGCGAGGTGCGGACGGCGGCGGGCGTGCTCCACCTGCGCGGCCAGGCCGCGACCCTGGACGGCCGACCGCTGACCCTCTCCCCCGCGCCGATGGCGATCCTGCGCGCGCTGGCACTGCGACCCGGCGAGGTGGTGGACCGGCGCCGGCTGCTGGCCGCCCTGCCCGGCGCCGCGGACCTGCACGCCGTGGAGGTCGCCGTCGCGCGGCTTCGGTCCGGGCTCGGCCGGGTCGGCATCGTCGAGACGGTGGTCAAGCGTGGGTACCGGCTGACCGCTGCCTGACCAGCGGTGCCGACGCACTAGGGTGGCCCCCGGATGCGCACCCCGACCCACGACCCGGCCCTGCCTGCCCTGATCGCCTGCGGGCACGGCACACGCGGGCCTGCTGGGCGCCGGGCCCTGGCTCGGCTCCGGCTCGACGTCGCGGCCCTGAGGCCCGGACTGCAGGTTGTCGCGGCCAGCGTGGACGTGCAGAAACCCGCCCTCCCGGACGTCGTCGCCCGGCTGGCTGACGCCGGGCGCCGCTGCGTCGTCGTGCCGCTCCTGCTCGCCGCCGGCTACCACGTGCGCGTGGACGTCGCCGGCGCGGTCGCGCGCAGCCACGGCCTGGCGGTCGCCTCGGCCGCGTTGGGGCCCGATCCGGCCCTGGTCGACGTCCTGGTCGAGCGGCTCGCCGAATGCGGCCAGCAGGAGGGCGACACCCTGGTCCTGGGCGCCGCCGGATCGGCGGACCCCACCGCCGTCGCGGAGGTCGAACGCGTCAGCCGCGATCTCGCGACCCGGCTCGGCCGACCGGTCACCACCGGTTATCTGTCCGGGGCAGCCCCCAGCGTGCCGGACGCCGTCCGGGACGCGCGCACCGCCGGCCGGCCGGTGACCCTGGCCACGTTCCTGCTGTCGCCCGGCTACTTCGCGGACCTGCTGGCCACCACCGCGGGGGCGGACCGGACGAGTGCCCCACTGGCCCCGCACCCGGCACTGGCGGGGCTGGTGCTGCGCCGTTACGACGCGGCGCTCACCCGCCCGGTCGCCCCGTGACGCA